>JBKBKL010000314.1:0-504 GCA_046294665.1 Runella sp. | reverse complement strand
AGGTCGTCATACTCAGCATCGTCTCGTGTGGCGTACTGTTTTGAGCTACAGCCCCACAACCCCACCAAGCCTATTGCCGATAAAAGAGTAAGTGAACGGAAGGTTTTCATGGTTATTTGAATATTTTAAGTCTGTCAGTTATAAAAGGAAAAAGGTGTGTAACTATACTATAAACGCTATTTTAGCTGATATTGATTCAGTTTTGACACAAATTTAGGATAAAAAAGTATCTTTGCAAGAGTTTTTTTTGAAAAAACAGGGCTGTTTTTGTCTTTAAAATCGCTGAAAATCAAAGAATTAAGAATGTCATACCAACACTTAATCGTACAATGGGCTGATTTTGAGTAAGATGTTTGAAAAAGTGTAAAATAGACGTTTAAGTTTTTGATTTTCAATGCAATGAAAGGTAGCCTAATTTCTAATGAAATTCTAATCTCTATAAAGTGACTGAAAGACAAAAAAGCGAGTAAAATTTCGAAAATCAACACATAATTTTAAAGGATA
>JBKBKL010000313.1:0-505 GCA_046294665.1 Runella sp. | reverse complement strand
GCTTCTTGGTCATTTCCCGAAACTATTTTCAGGATTTTATCAATAGTACGTTCTTTATCGCCGGGGTTTATACGCTCAGGCGAATAACCTATTTTAAAGTCTACTCCAGCTTTTAGGTTTGATTCTTTTTCTAAAACAGGAAGACAATCTTCTTCTGTACAGCCGGGATAAACGGTAGATTCGAAAACGACATAGTCTCCTTTTTTAAGGAATTTACCGATAGTTTGTGAAGCTTTTAGGAGAGGTTTGAGGTCAGGAACTTTGTAATCGTCTACGGGAGTAGGGACAGCTACTACAAAAAAGTGAGCTTGTTTTAAAACTTCCGTGTCGGAAGTGAAAGTAATATTCTTATTAATAAAAGCCAACGAATCTAATTCATGGGAAGGGTCCTGTCCTTGCTGCATCATGGCGATGCGCTGTTGATTAATATCAAACCCAATGACGTCAAAGTATTTGGCAAACTCCAATGCGATAGGCAATCCCACATATCCTAAACCGATGACTG
>JBKBKL010000312.1:0-506 GCA_046294665.1 Runella sp. | reverse complement strand
GAATAATTTTAATTTCCACCAGCGGCTTTATGATAGGCTACAATAGCTTCGAAGACATTGACAAAATTTTGGAACTTTTTCTTATCTTCTTTGATGTCTTCTATCAAAGGACTTAGAGTATTATAAAATTCTTGCAACTTTGTTTTATTGCCATCTCGACCCACAGCATAAGCAAGTTTGGGAGATAGCAAGATGATTTCACCTTTCATTTCGTCGAAATCGGCTTGGATACGCTTGATTGCTCCAAAAAACCTTCGTATTTGCGAAGTTGACACACCTCCTATTACACGTTCCTTTCCGTTTTCCGTCTTTGTTTCTGATTCTGCAAAATATTTTCCCCACTCTTTTAGATAATTTAACTCTTCGATGCCTTGTTCCAAGACATTTATTTTAATATTATCTGGCTTTTTCATATTTTCTTTTTGCTTTTCCATATTGATTTGATTTTGATGACATGGTCGGCACCTACGGTGCGTTGTTGTATTCAATCGGGTTGTTTCTATTAA
>JBKBKL010000311.1:0-508 GCA_046294665.1 Runella sp. | reverse complement strand
ATGCACCGATAGACCGTTGAGGTGCATATTGCAAGTATTGCCTTCATAGCCCGTACTAGCGATACCTACCTGGGCTTTTTGCATGTCTTCCTGCGTCAACCCTACCCCATACAACATCGCTTTGGCGGCAGGGTTGGTTACTTCTTGTGTAAGCGTGCGACTAAATTTGTTGAGTTGTTCTGACATATAGGAGGTTATGTTAAAAAAAAGCCTCACTCATTGGAGGTGTGAGTGAGGCTTTTGGTCTAGCAATCAGGAGCCACTCACACCATTTGGGTGCTGATAATGACGACCACGACGACTAGTATTACGTTAAACATTTTTAGCAAAATTTTTCTTTTAGCGAAATTACGCTAATTGCGTATTTGCGTTACAAATAAAGAGAGTCACTTTCTATTTTCCAAACAAAATCTTACTTTTTTGTATTTTATTAATCTAACAGTGCGTTTTTGATTCATATAAGCATAAAACTGTTGTGAGATTATAATTTTCCTATCCTTAAGGCCAT
>JBKBKL010000310.1:0-508 GCA_046294665.1 Runella sp. | reverse complement strand
AACAATGCAATGCTGATTGAACAAGCAAGCACCGAAGGCATCGCTATCCACGTCCGATTCGATCGTTTCGTGCCATAGGACTGACTTCGTGGTATCTGCAACCAAAATTGAGCGGGATAATGTGAAAGCGTTGGTTTCGTAAAAGTACTGAAAAAACAATAGTTTAGTATCAATTTCGCCATAATTTATTGCTTTAGTGGGGTTCTTTGCTACAATCTTCCACACAAATTGTGCCAATTTAACGTAATACTCACTCTGTTCGGTATAGGCTTGTGTTTTTTTCCAACCAGCTAAAGCAGACGTTGGTTTTATCGCTGATGAAGTAAGTAGGCCACTTGATAGTGAAAAACAATGTGAGATAGCAGTAGATTGAATAGGGTTGTATGACAAAGCACGGAGTGTTTGTCCGTCAGTTTCTACAAAAGTATGTTTATCAATTTGCCATTTTTGTTGGCCAGTAGCTATTTCAACGGCTACGATGCCATGAGGGGCAGGTTGCTCATGGTCG
>JBKBKL010000309.1:0-509 GCA_046294665.1 Runella sp. | reverse complement strand
TTGCCTTTAGGAGCCGTACTTTCCAAATTTAATGAAGGCGTCTGGGTATTAGTGTTTCTGTTGCGGCCATTGCCATCACCACTTTGCCCGCCAGGGCCTCCCGGACCGAATTGGGCTTGGGCGGCTGTGATTCCCAATACCACAAGTGCGAAAGTAATTATATTTTTCATTGGTTATCTATTGTTTTCGTTTTGATGAAACAAAGTAACGTCGACTTTATTTCGCAAAAAAATACAATAGACCGAAGATTGTAGATATACCGACAATTAGGGCTTTTTGACCGATAGCGGTTGTTTTTACTGCTTTTTAGTTTTTATTCTGACCTTGGTAGAATACAAATAGTATTCTATCGATAAATTTTGGGAGTTGATAGATTCAATAGTACATTCCATAGAATCTAAAGCCGTTTTTGGTATTGATTTCAAGGGCAGGAAAAGGAAGTTTGAGCATAAACATACTTTGAAACACTTGATTCAGAAAACGATTTTTGGTTTTGATTTTGGTCCAAT
>JBKBKL010000308.1:0-523 GCA_046294665.1 Runella sp. | reverse complement strand
AGCCTAGGAGCATATTTCCCAATAATTTTAAAATCTTTGCTGTCTTTAACAACGGGATTTTTAGGAACTTCCAGCTTAGAAGCATCATCGGCTACATCTCCGTAAGAAAGTGTTTTGCCAGTAGGCTTGTGGTAAATTTTCCCTTCTTTGGCATAACATTCTGTTTCGGATACTTTCCAACGCTGAGCTGCGGCTTTAACGAGCATTTCGCGGGCGGCGGCTCCTGCTTTGCGAATAGGATTCCACAAGGCTCTTACACTGCTACTCCCCCCCGAAGTTTGATCTCCATATTTATTTTTACCATCTGATTGCCAAATAGTTACTTGGTCTAATCGTACTTCTAGCTCCTCAGCCAAAAGCGACGGAACCGCTTGGGTAGAGCCTTGCCCCATATCAGGGCGAGGATTGATGAGGATAATCTTCCCCGTAGGTTCTATCACAATAAACGGATTGATTTCGAGGGCCAAGGCGGAGGGACCACCTTGGGTAGTCATATTGACAACCGACGGTTTTGGGGTAGCTG
>JBKBKL010000307.1:0-527 GCA_046294665.1 Runella sp. | reverse complement strand
TATCGTGTTGAAGAGATTAAAAATCCTTTGACACAGAAAACACGGTATCTTGACAAGTTAGTTGACGAATTAGCAAAAGGACGGAAAATGGATAAAATTTTAAGGTCAACTTTGAAGTGAAACCGACATGAGAAAAAGAAACACAGCTGGCAACATCGGTTTTGCGTCAGGCGGGGTAACGTGCAAACTTGGAGCTTTGTGCTAAGAAGCCCGCCCGAAAGCAAAGCCGAAAAACGTTGGTAGCAATAGAGCCCGGACAAATTTGTGTTTCAAAAAAACGGACGACAATTTTCTATCAAAGATTTCCCACGGGGACAAGTGAACGGCTTCGCAGACACATGGACTTGAAAAAATTAAAACGTGGGACAGACTAAAATTAATGCGGCCGACCCTTCGCATTTTTAAGAAGATTGTGCTCCGAAAGGTCCGCGCATTTGGCACATGCCATAGCCGCAAAAACCCACCGCGACACCAAAGCTATGGCAAGAGCCAAATCCAACACACTTAGAGTAAATTGGTCAAGAAAA
>JBKBKL010000306.1:0-532 GCA_046294665.1 Runella sp. | reverse complement strand
GCAAAAGGTGCAAGCCCATTTTGGTATTTGGCCGCCGTGAGAGGAGTAAGACTTCGCAAAGCTGCGGTATAGTCGCCTGATTTGTATAAACTTACGGCACTCTTATACTCTCGCTCATAGTTAGCATCCGTACCTTGTGCTTGAAGAAGAAGTGGGGATAGAAAAAAAAACAAAATGAATTTTCTCATTATGAGTCTGTCCGGGGTTTAAAAGTTTGACATACTGAATGCTTACTTTCTTCCTAGTGGACATTCAGTAGTATGGTTCTTTGGGGAAACGAATAGAAATGTAAAAATAGCTAAGAAGTACCAAAACAAAAAAGCCATTACGCTATATGCGTATGGCTTTTCTCACACTTAACCTATGATGAAAAGCCCCGATGATGAGTCGGAGCTCTAAACGTAGCGTGAATATACGTTATTTTCTTCTATTGAAGCAAATTTTTTGTTCAAAATAATACAAAATCCCCTATTTCAGGTTAAGTTCAGCCCCGATTGACTGTACTTTTTGCTTAAGTGATTCATAGACGGCA
>JBKBKL010000305.1:0-532 GCA_046294665.1 Runella sp. | reverse complement strand
CTCCGTCACTTCCTTTGGCCAAAAGAGCACTTTCAAGACTAAGGTGCGTATCAAAAAAAGTAATCTCGTGAGAGGTGTTAAATCGTTCAAAGAATTCGCGATCGTAAGATTTTGTACTAAAAAATGAAACTTTCATGATAGAGTATATGTGACTTAATGGTGAAATAGTAGTCTAAGGGTTTGCAAGCACTCAAAAAAAACTTAGATTTGGGTCTTGTCAAGTTAACTTTTTTTCAAAAATTAAACAAAATCTTTTTCAATCATGGGATTAATGTCATTTTTTAAAGGCGTAGGTGAAAAACTCTTTGGAAAAGAGGAACCAACAGCAGCACCCGAAAAGGTAGCTGAATTAAAAGCGAGTGCGTTGCTTCAGCACGTCAAAACACTTGGTTTGGCTTACAATAAGCTTATTGTTAAGGTATCAGGACAAACGGTTATTTTGGAGGGTGAAGTAGCTACCCAAGAAGACGCCGAAAAGCTTGCTTTAGCCGTAGGAAATGTAGAAGGTGTAGACGCGGTTGATAACAATTTG
>JBKBKL010000304.1:0-535 GCA_046294665.1 Runella sp. | reverse complement strand
GGGAGCGCTGATGGGTACCAAAATGGTTATTAACGAATTTGTCGCTTACCTTGATTTGGTACATATTAAAGATACCCTTGATGCCAAAACCATCGCTATCACAAGTTTTGCGTTGTGTGGCTTTGCCAATTTTAGTTCTATCGCTATCCAAGTAGGCGGAATAAGTGAATTGGCCCCCAATCGTCGCTCCGACTTGGCGCGTCTTGGCTTCAAAGCGTTGATTTGTGGTACGTTGGCCTCCTATATGTCGGCTACTTTGGCAGGTTTGCTTTTATAATTCAAAATATACCTTTTCCCCGGAAAAGGGAGTTCAAACATTAAATTTTCCTCGACGGGGCGAGGATTTTCTACTATTATGGGACGTTCGCGTTTTGGAGGTCGATTATTGATTGGCATCATTATGGCAATCGTGGCCCTGATTGGATATTTTAGTAAAACCCAGGTGAATCCCGTGACGGGCGAAAAGCAACACGTAAACCTTACTCCGCAAGAAGAGGTGGCGTTGGGTTTGCAAAGTGCGCCCCAAATGGCCGCC
>JBKBKL010000303.1:0-543 GCA_046294665.1 Runella sp. | reverse complement strand
GCTATTTTGGTATTTTCCTCGGTGGGCTACTTGTCTCAAGAAATGGTAGTTGGCAACAAAACTACTATCAATATTAGCCTTGGTACGGATCAAAAAATCCTCAACGAAGTAGTAGTAGTGGGGTATGGTACGCAGAAAAAAAGAGATTTGACAGGGGCTGTATCGCAAATCAATACCACCAAACTTGAAAACGAAAACCCTAACTCTGTCCAAGATATTTTACGGGGAAACGTGGCAGGTCTGAATGTAGGTATGTCACCTTCTGCCAAAGGCGGAGGTAGCTTGCTCGTACGGGGCCGCAACTCTTTGAATGCTGCTACTAGTCCACTTCTTGTATTGGATGGTGCGATTTATTATGGGGAGTTGTCGGACATCAACCCCAACGACATCGAAACCATCGACGTGCTCAAAGACGCAAGCTCAGCGGCGGTTTTTGGAGCGAAAGCAGCGAGTGGCGTCATCTTGATTACTACCAAAAAAGGCCAAGAAGGAAAACCTCGGGTCAATATCAATACCAACTTTGCCGTAGCAAGTGTAGCTCGT
>JBKBKL010000302.1:0-545 GCA_046294665.1 Runella sp. | reverse complement strand
GTTTAATTATGAATTCGATTCGATATGCGTGGATAATCACCGCGTTGTTGTACCTTACTATGGCGTGCAAAGATAAAACTTCGGACGTCACACCTAGTGGTTCTAATCCAGATTGGACTACAGAATCACACAGTAATGATGTGGAACCCAACTATGAAGTGGTATTTCCACAAAACCAAGTCAATACCCTCGAAATCACGCTAACAGCGGCTGATTGGACGGCTATCAAAGCAGACATGCAGACCAAAAGTGGAACGGCTTTTGGAGCAGGTGGGGGTATGAATACGGGAGGAAACCCTGGAGGGGCACCTCCTAGCGGGGGTGTACCAGGAGGAAATGGGAATGGCGCTCTTGATCTTATTTCGGGCGACCCTATTTATATAGCCGCTACCATGAAGTTTAAAGGAAAAACTTGGAATAAAGTTGGCTTTCGGCTCAAAGGTAACTCCAGTCTTTCATCTACTTGGAGAGCAGGGATTTATAAGTTGCCTTTCCGTCTCAAAATGGATGAATACGAAGACCAATATCCTGAGATAGACAATCAG
>JBKBKL010000301.1:0-553 GCA_046294665.1 Runella sp. | reverse complement strand
AGCGTCCAATTTTTCAGTATTGACGTTGTTGAGGCGGAAATCCAATCCCAAGTCTAAGTTTTTGGTAAGTTCGTAAGACACATTAAATCCAACCGGAATCACCCATTCTTGGGTATAAGCAGAGGCTTTTTTGTTTAGCTCTGTGGTATTGTTACGCAAACTAGGAGAGTCGTCTGAACGGCGTTGAATTCGACCCGACCCTAAAGAGTAAGCCGTTGATCTAAACCAGATTTGCCCAGCGCCCCCATAAACGTCCATTTTCCAACGTTTCATTTTGGTAGGCCCAAAAAGCAACCCTTTTATGTTGACAGTTGCTGCTACATCTGCTTGGAAATAGTTCGCATTAAAGTATGATTGATAAAGGCGGCGCTTCATACCTTTGAGATTACCACCTCCCACATCCAATCGTGCTCCAAAAAGGTAGGTGAGTTGTTTTCCTAGCGATAAACCAACATGCATGGTTCCGCGTTCTGAACGGCTGTCGAAATTGTTAGTACCTACGGGCCAAAAATCGTACTGCCGCAAGTCTCCATAAAACTGGCTTGCACCCACA
>JBKBKL010000300.1:0-566 GCA_046294665.1 Runella sp. | reverse complement strand
GGTACTTTTAAAAGTAGGCAGTTTGCAGTCAATAGTTACAGCACTGTTTTTGTATACGTCGTAGCTGTTTTCTAATAGTGGCTCCCTGCAAACTCTCCTCTCTTCGTCGTCCTCAGAAATACACGCAGGCCTTCTGTAAATGTTTACAGAGACTCTTCGGGCTGCAGTGCTTTTTACGCGAGTATTGAGTAAGTCTTCAGTATTGGGAAAAAAGAAAGGCACTTTCTTCCCAGTTGTGGTGTACTCTTTGCTCACAACTAAATGCTCATTACTAATTTAAAAAATGCAAGAAGAAAATTTGAATTTTCAATCACTTGGCTTGTCAGACGAAGCGCTGAAAGCAGTGACCGAAATGGGTTTTGAAAAACCCTCTCCTATCCAAGCGCAAGCGATTCCTCATTTGTTGCAAGGTCTTGATGTCATAGGCCAAGCTCAAACCGGAACCGGAAAAACAGCAGCGTTTGGTTTGCCAGCCTTGGAGTTGGTAGAAGTAGATGATAAACACACGCAAGTACTTGTTTTATGTCCTACTCGTGAGTTGGCTGTTCAAGTAACAGACGAACTAC
>JBKBKL010000299.1:0-592 GCA_046294665.1 Runella sp. | reverse complement strand
CAAGGCGCTTGAGAGAACTCGGGTGAAGGAACTAGGCAAAATGGCACCGTAACTTCGGGAGAAGGTGCGCCGGTGAGGGTGAAGTATTTACTACGTAAGCCCATGCCGGTCGAAGATACCAGGCCGCTGCGACTGTTTATTAAAAACACAGCACTCTGCAAACACGAAAGTGGACGTATAGGGTGTGACGCCTGCCCGGTGCCGGAAGGTTAATTGATGGGGTTAGCGCAAGCGAAGCTCTTGATCGAAGCCCCGGTAAACGGCGGCCGTAGGATAGGTGGGAGGCTTTGAAGTGGGGACGCCAGTTCTCATGGAGCCATCCTTGAAATACCACCCTGGCAACCTTGAGGTTCTAACTCTGGCCCGTCATCCGGGTCGAGGACAGTGTATGGTGGGTAGTTTGACTGGGGCGGTCTCCTCCCAAAGAGTAACGGAGGAGTACGAAGGTGCGCTCAGACCGGTCGGAAATCGGTCGTAGAGTATAAAGGCAAAAGCGCGCTTGACTGCGAGACAGACACGTCGAGCAGGTACGAAAGTAGGTCTTAGTGATCCGGTGGTTCTGTATGGAAGGGCCATCGCTCAACGGATATAA
>JBKBKL010000298.1:0-593 GCA_046294665.1 Runella sp. | reverse complement strand
AAGTCTTGACCACCCTGCGCCGTAGGTGCTATACAGCTACCAATCGGCTTGAATCTTATTATGCCTATCACGAGTTGCAACGGAGTACTGGCACAAACTCGCGCTATCGGGGTAAGAAACCTTTGAAGGCGTTATTTTGAAGTATTTTACCCCATGAGGGGTTGCATATCGGTAGGATTGAAAAAAATGCTTGACCACCCTGCGCCGTAGGTGCTATACAGCTATCAATCGGCTTCAATCTTATTATACCTATCACCAGTCGCAACGCCATCTGAAAGAGTTTGCGTTTCAAACGCAAACTATCTGAGATAGGGTATTTTACCCCATGAGGGGTTGAATATCGGTAGGATTGAAAAAATGCTGACAATCCTGCGCCGTAGGTGTTACACAGCTACCAATCGGCTTGAATCTTATTATGCCTATCACGAGTCGCAATGGCGAACCGGCACAGCCTCGTGCTATCAGGGTTTCTGTATCAGAAATATTTTTTTGGCACATAAATTGATGATAGCTTACATAGCGTTCAAATTAGGCCCACGCACAAATTTAAATATTTGACAATCAACACTTTATAATATATTCAAATCAATACG
>JBKBKL010000297.1:0-596 GCA_046294665.1 Runella sp. | reverse complement strand
ATAAAATAGACTGGTAGGAAATGTTATCATTGATAGCTATTGATTTATTCGGGCCAAAAAACCAATAAAACGCATTTAATCCAAATGATAAAATAACCCCAATGATAAAAAAATGTATAAATTTAATTCCAACAGAGCTGGTATTGAAGTTTCTGGCAAATTCAAGATTAAACCTTTTGAAAAAAAACAAATGGTAGAACATAACTACCAAAGCAATACTTATTAATAATCTAAAAAAACAGTTCAATAAAAGTATTTAACGGTATCCTTTCATTTAATTGATTGATAAAAAAATAAGATATACCACCTGCCAATGCTTGGCATATATAGATTTTTACACCCCAATATAATATTCTGAAGTACATAACCATGAAGGTATTATGCTGAAACAAAATTGGTTTGGGAAAACACCTATCCCCAAATCTCTGACCCGATAGCAGCAGTTGCAAAGATACCAGTGGCAGCAGCTATTTACCTACAACTATCAGAGCAGGGAGAATACCTCCCCTATTTCCATGAGTTCGCTTACAGACAATTCTACAAGCTCCATGACGCATGTACTATTCATTATGATTTTAATTTAAATTAATATTTAA
>JBKBKL010000296.1:0-605 GCA_046294665.1 Runella sp. | reverse complement strand
ATTTCAAATTGTATTACTTCTTCCAGCGATTCAAAATCTTGTCTTTCATCTCCAAACCAAACAGAAAGAAGATAATCACCATTTAATAACTTTGGCTCTTCAATAATACATTCTACCTTTCCCTTTTTCATAGATGGGTAGTTTTTTGTATCTGCTTGTGATAGATAAGGATTGGAACCAAAAAGTTTAGTCCCATCTATATCTGAAATAACAAACCCAAGAGATGGACCTTTAATATCTGTTTTAGATTCAAATTGACAACTGATGATAATTTTATCTTCTAATTGAGTGATGTAAACCTCTCTAATAAATCCATTCTCTTTTCTAAAAAAGTTACTCTTGGTGGTTTTTGAATATTTTTCTGTAATATATTCAATACTTCCTTTTTCTGAAATTAAACCATTTTCAAGTAAAATTCCTGAATTACATAATTTTTTCACCGCTGCCATATTATGACTCACAAACAATACCGTTCTACCTTCCCCTTTGCTTACATCTCCCATTTTGCCAAGGCATTTTTTCTGAAATTCTGCATCTCCTACCGCTAGTACTTCATCTACTATCAGGATTTCAGATTCTAGGTGGGCTGCTACTGCAAAGGCCAA
>JBKBKL010000295.1:0-612 GCA_046294665.1 Runella sp. | reverse complement strand
TAGGATAGACATGCCTTCAATCGTACCAATGAGGAATTGAAATTTGTGCCATGATACCACGCGGCACACGGCAACACACCCTTCAATCGTACCAATGAGGAATTGAAATATGTCGAACATCGTACCGACGCGCTTCGACGAGTCCGACCTTCAATCGTACCAATGAGGAATTGAAATAAGAAGGCAAAAGTTACAATATCTACACCCGCCGCCCTTCAATCGTACCAATGAGGAATTGAAATAAAATTCCTTTCGGCGGTGCTTGCCGAACTAACAGACCTTCAATCGTACCAATGAGGAATTGAAATACAACACCGACAACGTGTTACCCCCGACCCCAACCACCCTTCAATCGTACCAATGAGGAATTGAAATAGAAAAAATGAAAGCGATGTTAGCACATATTCATACCCTTCAATCGTACCAATGAGGAATTGAAATAAGCCTACCAAAACCAGCCTATACGCTATTCCTTTTCCTTCAATCGTACCAATGAGGAATTGAAATAGCAAGGCGACACCATTACACGCCAACAAGCCGAAGCCTTCAATCGTACCAATGAGGAATTGAAATATGACTTTTCGGCAGTACCGATGTATTCGTTGGTAGCCT
>JBKBKL010000294.1:0-643 GCA_046294665.1 Runella sp. | reverse complement strand
CCCGCCGATTGCCTTTCCAAAAATTAGCCCAAATCCAGACCGCCCATACGGGTATCGGCTGGGCGGGCGGAGAGCATACGTCGGAGTTTGTGGAGATTGCGATGTTCGGCCCTGGCAGTGAAGGCATGGCTTCCTTTGTGCGCAATACCGACCTACACAATTTCATGCTCAATGTAACCGACGTGAAGGTATCATAAGGTAGTTTCGGCGTTGGGGGATTGGAGGAATACTTAAACCTCATAGGTTTGAAAAAAATAGCTATGTAACCCATTGATAATCAACGGAAACCTATGAGGTTTTTTCTCAAATCAATTTTGAACGAGTATAAAGTGTTATCTTTAAAAAACTATTTTTGATATGGTAACGACTAAAGATTTGAAAGCAGAACTTTTGGAAAGACTTAAAACAGAGAAAATCGTAGTCGTTCCGGCTTCTGAGAAGCAATATTTGTCATTAGCCAAACACTTTCCTTACAAAATCGAATACCACAACGCCGAAATTTATACCATGGGTTTGGCATCTTACCATCACGAGTTAATCATCGCCCGATTGATTACTTTACTTTCTATTTTATTCGATTCTCAGGACGAATACACTGTGCTGGGGAGTAATTCAGGCGTTAAGATTTCCAAATTTGAAGGAG
>JBKBKL010000293.1:0-675 GCA_046294665.1 Runella sp. | reverse complement strand
ACTACCTATTATGCCACGCTCATTAGTGCTCAAGGGTGCGTCGCAGAAGGAGAAGTAACGGTGGTGGTCATTAATCTTGATATTCCGAATGGCTTTACACCCAACCATGACGGTGCCAACGAAACGTGGGAAATAAGTGGTATTTTTGAGTACCCCAATTGTGTAGTTGAGGTTTTTAACCGTTGGGGCAACCTTGTCTTTAGCAGTAAAGGCTACGAAACCCCTTGGGATGGCACTTGGAATGACCAACCTGTGCCGGTAGGTGCTTACTACTACCAAATTTATTTAAGAGAAGTAGAATTCAAACTCACTGGTACGCTCAACATTATTCGCTAATAAAACAAAGAAAAAGGAGCCAACTATTCGTCAGCTCCTTTGCTCATATACAATTTCTATGTTTTTTATTTGATAGCCGCAGCGTACAATTCAGCTACTTTGTCCCAGTTAACTACGTTCCAGAAAGCGTCCAAATAGTCTGCACGTTTGTTTTGATACTTAAGATAGTAAGCATGCTCCCATACATCTACACCCAAGATAGGAGTTCCCTGTACGTCTGCCACTGGCATAAGAGGATTGTCTTGGTTGGGGGTAGAAGTCACCACTAGTTTTTTATCTTTTACAATTAGCCAAGCCCATCCAGATCCAAAACGAGTAGCTCCAGCATCTTTAAATTTG
>JBKBKL010000292.1:0-677 GCA_046294665.1 Runella sp. | reverse complement strand
TGGTATCCGGGCATGTGGTCTATGAAAATGGTACTTTTGACGAATCCAAGCAAGGTAAACGTTTACGTTTTTCTCATTAGGCTTTAAAAAACTGGCTCGGTTCACCCCACATTTTATCCGTTTCATCAGGCATAAGAGCGAGTTTGTCATTTTTTTTTGGTGTGATGCAACCTTCCATCACACCTTTGCATCATGATGTTGTGTGAAGCAAATCTTCAATGTTTATGTGACAAACGGATGGATTTAGCGAAGAGCCAAAAACACCTACCACTTATCCTGAAAATTTGCCTTCTATCACTAATCAAGCAAAAAACAAGGTACTTTGTATTGCATAATACCATAGCAAACATATATCTTTGTATCAACATTACAGCCAGACAACAAAATAGATAAAAAATCGACCATTTTAAAAACCCGTACAGTCATGAAAGCTATCACCCTCGTCGCCGTTTTGTGTTTGTTAAGCACTTCTGCTTTTTCGATTGGTCGCCCTCACAATATCTTTGCTAACCACAAGGCTTTAGTGGAACGTACAGCGGCAAGTCAACCGAAAAAAGTAAACGTAACCCCGAGTACTTCGGTATTGAAAGAAGTGACTACCAAAGCACAAAATGGCGCAGAGGAAACTCGTCAAGCTGTTTCGACTATTGGGAGTATCGTGGCACTATTTTGGAAAT
>JBKBKL010000291.1:0-677 GCA_046294665.1 Runella sp. | reverse complement strand
TCAAGAGAAAGAAACCAAGCGCATTTGGGACTCTGGTTAGGTTTAGTGCTCACACTTATCGGTTTGTTGAAAGATTGCGACAAATGAGAGGGCCGCGGTTAATGCGCGCAAAGCGTGTTGGCTAAGGTAAAGGAAAGCTCAATAGAGGCCCTGGGCATGAAAGTTTTAGGGTCTGTAGCTCAGTTGGTTAGAGCACCGTCTTGATAAGGCGGGGGTCGTTGGTTCGAGCCCAACCAGACCCACCATCGGTTTAAATGGGGGTGTAGCTCAGCTGGGAGAGCACCTGCTTTGCAAGCAGGGGGTCATCGGTTCGATCCCGTTCACCTCCACCAGTTTCCTTGAAACGGGTGTTTGTCGGTCGTTCAAGCCCTGTGTGGTTTGATCAACATCTTAGGCTGTTAACGTGTGGTAGGCAGGTCAAGCAAAGTTTGCTTGAGTGCTTGCGGTCAAATGAATAAGTGCGCTGTGCTTATCCATTTGGCTGTAAGAGTCGCCAGGTAAATCCTGGACTTGTTCTTTAACAATTTGGAAATGATGAGATATCGAGATGTATGAAGTCGAAAGGCTTTGTGCATTGAGATTGATGCGATTGCATCATCGTTCTTCTCAAGAAGTTGGTGTGTATGTTCCTGTGCGCACCGGCGCTTGAAATTAGAATACGGCACAAACTACTTTGC
>JBKBKL010000290.1:0-257 GCA_046294665.1 Runella sp. | reverse complement strand
CTTGAGAAGCGTGGGGTCACAAGTTCAAGTCTTGTCAGACCCACCAAATCTGACTAACAAGCATTGTTAAATGCTGAATACAGAAAACAGAAACATTGACTTATTGATAAGCTGGGGACTTAGCTTAGTTGGTAGAGCGCCTGCTTTGCACGCAGGAGGTCAGGAGTTCGACTCTCCTAGTCTCCACCAAATTCGAGGGTAAACAAAGCAACGCTTTGTCCGAGAATTTAAGCAAACAGCTATGCTGTGCGCAGGCC
>JBKBKL010000289.1:0-704 GCA_046294665.1 Runella sp. | reverse complement strand
GCGGCTGGATCACCTCCTTTCTAGAGAAGGCGGGTCAGGCACTTACAGCCTATCGGTTATTGGTAAGTTAAGGGCAGTTGGCCGCAAGGCCGCGAGGAAGACTGGGTTTGTAGCTCAGCCGGTTAGAGCACTGTGTTGATAACGCAGGGGTCGTAGGTTCGAGTCCTACCAGACCCACCAGTACCCTTCGAGGGGGATTAGCTCAGTTGGGAGAGCACCTGCTTTGCAAGCAGGGGGTCGTCGGTTCGATCCCGTCATCCTCCACCACCCAATGCAAACAAAAACGCATTCAGCGACGCTGAGTGACTTTCTGTTTGCGTTGTAAACGTCGCAAGACGAACGCCCGATCTTTAACAAACTGAAGAAGCCAAATACAAGCGGCGAGACAAAACGATAAGTTAACGCTGATCGTGATGAATCGTCAGCTTGGGTAGAAGATTGTATCGCGTATCACATACGCCTTAGTGTGTGATACCGCAAACGCTACCCGTCAAAGTAAGGCAACTGAAATGATAGGGTCAAGCGACTAAGTGCATCTGGTGGATGCCTTGGCGATCACAGGCGATGAAGGACGTGCAAGCCTGCGAAAAGCAGCGGGGAGCTGGCAATGGAGCTTTGATCCGCTGATGTCCGAATGGGGAAACCCCTCCGCAAGGAGATCCCTGGCTGAACACATAGGCCAGTGGAGGCGAACCGGGAGAACT
>JBKBKL010000288.1:0-724 GCA_046294665.1 Runella sp. | reverse complement strand
CCTTGACTCCGACCAAAACCCTGCGACTTAAACAACTGAAACTTCGTAGGTCGCGCCGGCTGGCGGGGGAAATGGTTGCTCTCCTCATCTATGTCGGCTATCTCTCGGTACGGGTCCAGCGTCCACTGTACCACACGCTTCTTGGTCGTGATTACCTTCGAGATTTCTTTGTCGTTCAGTCGCCATATCTCCGCCGGAAAACGCGCCAACGAGTCGCTGCCGTCCTCAAACTGCATCTTCACGATCACTGGCATCGGCAAGCCGCCCTTATTTTTGATCTTCAAGGTGTAGAAATTCAGTCCCGACTCCACCAGCTTGCGCTCCTCCTCGCTCAACGAGGCCAAATAACTCTCATACCGCTTCTTGTCGGCTTCCGTCACTCGGTAGGGGTCGTAGCTGTTGTAAAAGTCTTTCATGTCGGGGTTTTGCTCTACGACCGTCTGCTTGATGTCGGTGCGGTCGCGTTGGCGGGCCATGGTTTGGCGTTTGGCTTCGGCCTCTTGTTTGGCTTGGGCTTTGTTGATGTCGGGGTTTTGAGAGTCTATGGCAAACCATTGGACTTCGACGAGGTCTTGGTCCACAGGCTCAACGCCATAAAACCAGCCTTTCCAGAACCAGTCGAGGTCCACGCCGGAGGCATCTTCCATGGTGCGGAAGAAGTCGGCGGGGGTGGGGTGCTTGAAAGCCCAGCGGCGGGCGTATTCTTTGAAGGCGTAGTCGAACA
>JBKBKL010000287.1:0-754 GCA_046294665.1 Runella sp. | reverse complement strand
TCCTAAAGTGTAACGAGGTGTGCAAAGGTAAGCTCATCTTGATTTTATCATGAGATGTAGTATAATGGCAAAAGCTTGCCTGACTGTAAGACCGACAATTCTTGCAGGGACGAAAGTCGGCCATAGTGATCCAGTGATTTGGTGTGGAACAGTCATTGCTCAACGGATAAAAGGTACGCTGGGGATAACAGCTAATGGTCTCCAAGAGTCCACATCGACGAGACCGTTTGGCACCTCGATGTCGGCTCATCCAAGCGACGGAGTGTAGTAGCTTCGAATCGTTGGTCTGTTCGACCATTAATGGGGTACGTGAGCTGGGTTCAGAACGTCGTGAGACAGTTCGGTCCCTATCTGCTAAGATTGTTGAAAATTGAGGGGATTTCTTGCCTAGTACGAGAGGACTGCGTTTTATATGTTGTTGGTATACATATATTATAGAGTTGACCATTAAGACATAATAGAGGAGCTATCGATTGTAATCCAGCTATTGTGCAAAACGTAAGCTGGGTAGCTACATAGCACAACATAACTACTGAATACATCAATTTTTGTAGGAAGGTTGCCCCAAAACTAGTTTTCTCAATGTCGTAGAAGACTACTACGTAGAATAGGCTAGGTGTGTAAAGTTCTTAAGAATCAGCTTACTAGTACTAATTTTTAAATTTAACTTGTTTTTTATTTTATTTTTCATATCTATTGTGTTATTTTATCCGAGGTGAATCCGTGTCCTACGGGACACGGATTCAAGTCGAAA
>JBKBKL010000286.1:0-756 GCA_046294665.1 Runella sp. | reverse complement strand
ACGGCGGGGTTCGTGACTGGGGTGAAGTCGTAACAAGGTAGCCGTATCGGAAGGTGCGGCTGGATCACCTCCTTTCTGGAAAATGAAGCAGTTCAAGTTTGAACGCCCACACTTATCGGTTGTTGGATGGCAACTGTTGGAGCGCAAGTTCTGATGGATTGGGTCTGTAGCTCAGCTGGTTAGAGCACTGTGTTGATAACGCAGGGGTCGTTGGTTCGAGCCCAACTAGACCCACCAAACTTCCAATGCGAAAAACCCGATGGGGGATTAGCTCAGCTGGGAGAGCACCTGCTTTGCAAGCAGGGGGTCGTCGGTTCGATCCCGTCATCCTCCACCAAGGATTGGTTAGGAAATGATAGCGCCGAATGGTGCTATAATCGTTGGCTCACCTCAATACAAAAGCAGTCTTGCAAAGACTGCTTTTGTATTGATCGATCCGATCAATAGGCTGTTCTTTAAAAATTCATAGAGTCGAAATCAGCGTTGCTGGCGGAAAGCATGAAACATTGCACCGTGCCGCCAGCAACTATTTGATTGCGTCACACGAATTCAACTAATGAATTCGATGTAATGACGAATCATTCTCTAGGCTGCGTCCGAAAGGATGCAACCGAAGAATCATTCACATTACGGCATAACGCGTGAGGTGCAAGACCTCACCAGTCTTTGAACTCGAAATGGCGAGCTCTGGCAACAGAGATCAAAGTTATAGGGTCAAGTGACTAAGAGCATATGGTGGATGCCTTGGCGATTACA
>JBKBKL010000285.1:0-768 GCA_046294665.1 Runella sp. | reverse complement strand
GGTTTTTTCGCAAATCAATTTTTAACGAGTATAGATGTAAAAAATTATACTCCCGAAGGCCATCTGCTTTCGGGAGTTTTTTTATACTTAAACCTCAAATTTTTGCGAAAAACTAACAATGTAACCTATTGATAGTCAAATGAAAAATAGGAGGTTTTTCACAAATCATATTTGATCGAGTATAGTAAGAAAAGTGTAATAAGTGTTTTTTGTTTTTTGAGTAAAAAAAGCGATTCTTTTACTTCCTAACAGCGTAACCCTCAACCCTTTGTCTATGAAATTTCGTAATTGTTTTGCGGTTTTGTTGATTGGTTTTAGCACATGGGTACACGCCCAAACCAAGTCGCTCAAAAACTCACCCCCACTGGCCGATGCCGCCCCGGAGAGTGTCGGTATGTCGTCTGAAAGGTTGGCACGGCTCGACGGTATATTGCAAAATGCCGTCGCAAAAGGTGAAGTACCGGGAGTAGCGGCTATCGTAGTACGCAACGGCAAAATCGTCTATCACAAAGCCTTTGGCATGGCCGACAACCAAGTCAATCGTACCCTCAAGCGTGATGATATTTTCCGTATTGCTTCGATGTCGAAGGCTATCACTTCTACGGCCATTATGATGCTGTGGGAAGAGGGCAAATTCCAACTTGATGACCCTATTTCCAAGTATATTCCCGAATTTAAAAACCCGACAGTACTCAAAACCTTCAAGTTTCAAGATACTACCTACACCACCGAACCTGCCAAAACTGAAATTAAAATCAGGCATTTGCT
>JBKBKL010000284.1:0-314 GCA_046294665.1 Runella sp. | reverse complement strand
GTCTTTCGCTTGGTCTCTGAACCCTAAAGCCCAATAACGTGTGAGCATCGTTTACGGCGTGTACTACCAGGGTATCTAATCCTGTTCGCTCCCCACGCTTTCGTCCCTCAGCGTCAGTTATATCTTGGTAACCTGCCTTCGCAATTGGTGTTCTAAGTAATATCTATGCATTTCACCGCTACACTACTTATTCCAGCTACCTCAAATATACTCAAGACTTACAGTATCAATGGCAGTTCTATCGTTAAGCGACAGGCTTTCACCACTGACTTATAAGTCCGCCTACGGACCCTTTAAACCCAATAAATCCGGAT
>JBKBKL010000283.1:0-783 GCA_046294665.1 Runella sp. | reverse complement strand
AAATGGGGGTTGCGCCCGTTGGTGGGAGTTAACCTAACGTTTTGCAACACGGGCTTACGACAGCCATGCAACACCTGTATTGAAAATAAAAATAAAAAATAATAAATAAAAACTATTTATAATATACTCGAAAGTTTGTACTAAAAAGTACTATAAATATTAAATTTTCATATGACAAGAATTGGTAAGGTTTCTCGCGTTGTATCGAATTAAATCACATGCTCCACCGCTTGTAACTAACCTCCGTCAATTTCTTTAGGTTTTAATCTTGCGATCGTAGTTCCCAGGCGGAGTGTTTACGCGTTAACTATCACATCTATTACTAGAAATGAAACACTCATCGTTGATTGTATGGACTACCAGGGTACCTAATCCTGTTTGATCCCCATACCTTAGTGCCTCAGTGTCAGTAAAACATAGATTATTGCTTTCGCCTTTTGACGTCCCCTCAAATCTCAAACAGATTTTAACCTTAATATTTGAAGTTCCATAATCTTTAGTAATACTCAAGAATAATAGTATTATTTAATGATTCATTGAATTTTGAATTTTTATTAAAAAACTAATTATTCCACCTACGCACCCTTAACGCCCAGTTATGAAGAGTAACACTTGCACCACCCGTATTACCGCGGCGGCTGGCACGAGAATTTGCCGGTGCTATTTAAATATATTTTTAAATCATAATTGAACAAATATATTTATGGGTTTACAGTAAAAACCTTCTTCCCCAAAAAGAACATCACTGGGTCAAGTTTAAACTCATTGCCCAAGATTCCTCAC
>JBKBKL010000282.1:0-805 GCA_046294665.1 Runella sp. | reverse complement strand
CCATCCGATCACTCGGACACCAGAAGAAATGGTGAAGGTGGGTTTCCCCATTCGGAAATCGCCGGATCAAAGTTTGCTCACAACTCCCCGACGCTTATCGCAGCGTGCCACGTCCTTCATCGCCTGTACATGCCAAGGCATCCACCAAATGCTCTTACCTCACGCTTGAGAATCCACACCATCAACGACAGACCTGCATAAAATCTGCGTTGTGCTAGATGCGGACGATAATCTCAGCCAGATATTTCATCTGTAAGTGACGCACTGACCTGCAACACACACAAAACCTCGCGGCCCTGCGCATGCATGCAAACCAATGCACCACGGCATCGATTAAAAACCCATTCACAATGTCAAAGAAGCAGCGAAGATAACTCTCCGCGTTACCTGCCCGAAGGCCGGATATCGTGTCTTCATCCCTGGAGTTCGTTGGCTGGTGGAGCCTATCGGGATCGAACCGATGACCCCCTGCTTGCAAAGCAGGTGCTCTCCCAGCTGAGCTAAGGCCCCGCAACCAACGTCAAAAAACATGGTGGGCCGAGCAAGAGTTGAACTTGCGACCTCACGCTTATCAGGCGTGCGCTCTAACCACCTGAGCTACCGGCCCCCTTCGCACCTGAGCGGCACACCTCAAAGGCGGCCGCGGGCGGCAGAAGCCAGCTCAGGCTGATGCCGGCAAAACCCCAAAGGGCCCTGCGGCAATCTCCAGTGATGAAGGGACATGAGGACGACGGCATGTTCTGTAGACCGGTAGAAGCCCTTCCGACAACAAGTGTCGGCGCTTTCTGCCAGATCCTTAGAAAGG
>JBKBKL010000281.1:0-811 GCA_046294665.1 Runella sp. | reverse complement strand
CTAGTCCTCATTTCCATCATGAACCGCACGATCCACTCCAAGACAACCCAGCGCCCCAATGGCGTCGGGCGTGCCTATGCACGTTTGGGTCTGGAGCGCGGCGTGTTTATGCCGAGGGCTGGCGTCGCTCACTCGATTTCGCAGCTTTGCCTGTGGGTCAGCAATGGCGATTACCAGCCCAGTCCGGGAGAAGGTGGCGCGTAGACGCGCATCTTCCTAGCTCGCAAGTCGAGGCCCGGATACCGAGAGGTACCGGGCCTTTTGCTTTTCCTCAACCAGTTCCGCGGATGGCACCGCGAACACAACCGAGCCCCATGGCTCCGCGCGTCGAACGACTGCGCATGCTCTTTAACAAGTTGCCGCAGGACGGCTGCCACAACTGGGTGGCGACCGATTCTGCAAATGCGGATCAAGCTCAGCTGGTAGAGCGCGACCTTGCCAAGGTCGAGGCCAGGAGTTCGAACCTCCTGATCCGCTCCATTCCATCCCGGGTGTGTCCGTGCGAAAGCACTGGGGCCCTGGTGTGCATGTGCGCGGCCGGCCTGCAACCGAGCTGCGTGCAGCGAGATGCCGCGGTGCACCGTGGCCGGCTCGCGTGCGGGCATAGCCGAGATGGAATTCGCCCTCTTAGCCCAGCGGTCTAAGGCACCCGCCTTGTAAGCGGGAGATCGGTTCGAATCGGACAGGGGGCTCCACAAGAAATCATGACGACGCAAGTGCGCTGACATCGCCCCGTTGGACTTCCGGTTGAGGTCCTCGGCCCTTCAAGCCGAAGAGGCGGGTTCGACTCCCGCACGGGGCACCAGAACAC
>JBKBKL010000280.1:0-823 GCA_046294665.1 Runella sp. | reverse complement strand
CCTGCGGCTGGATCACCTCCTTTCTAGAGATAACACGCAACGTAGTTGCTTGTTACGGCGTAGGCTAACTTGCTTGCAAGTTAAGCAGCGAAAGCTGCGGCCGAAGCCAAAGCAATTACGCGAAGCGTGTCGTGTCTTGGCACCCACAACTTATCGGTTGTTCAGAAGTAGCAAACAGACGAGGGTCTGTAGCTCAGTCGGTTAGAGCACCGTCTTGATAAGGCGGGGGTCGTTGGTTCGATTCCAACCAGACCCACCAAAGTCTGATCAAGTAAACGAGCAAGACAAAGCGCGAGGGAAAGCCGCATAGCAGCGCTATGCAACTGACCGAGCAGCGAAGTCATGCGAAGTTTAGCGGGGGATTAGCTCAGCTGGGAGAGCACCTGCTTTGCAAGCAGGGGGTCGTCGGTTCGATCCCGTCATCCTCCACCAGAAACCAGTGTTAAACAAGATTGTTTAACACTGGCTTTTGAGAAATCAATTGCTACGCTCTTTAACAAAACGGAAGAAGGTTGTGTAACGCTGTGATGAGCAGCGGATACACGTTGTGATTGCATCTGATGGTTCATTACAGCTAGTGAATCATCAGCACAAATGAGTTGCCTGTAGCCGGGTCTCCCGCGAGACCCCAAGGTTATAGGATCAAGCGACTAAGTGCATGTGGTGGATGCCTTGGCGATCACAGGCGATGAAGGACGTGCAAGCCTGCGAAAAGCGCGGGGGAGCTGGCAATGAAGCTTTGATCCCGCGATGTCCGAATGGGGAAACCCACCCGCAAGGGTATCCTGTCCTGAATCCATAGGGCCAGGAAGCGAACCCGGTG
>JBKBKL010000279.1:0-826 GCA_046294665.1 Runella sp. | reverse complement strand
GGTAGTGCTGTAATTATGGTGCTAGTAGCCCCATAGCACAATTTTTGTTATGATAGCACAAATAATACTTTATAGCCCCAATATGATTTTCCAGTTTTTTAGAGAAAGAGAGCGTTTCTCTGACTAAACGAGATACTCTCTGACGCAAAGTATTATTGAATCTTTCAATGTGATTTGTGTACTTTTTTTGTTTGCAATAAAGATGTCTTTCTTCTGGAATAACAGTTTTATAGCTATCCCAATCATCGGTATGAAACAAGCCATTTTCTTTAATTTCTGGGGGTATTTTTCCCCACAAAGCCTTTGCCGATTCTCTGCTCCTGTCCCCCACATGGAAGGCAACGATTTGCTTTGAGTCTTTGTGCATAACCAACCAAACATAATAGACATTGTTTCGTTTTCCAACCCATGACCACAGCTCATCTGCCTCATTATCAGCTAATTTAATATAAAATTGGTCATTATGTTTCACCTTTTTAAAATTGATTTTACACTGTAAATCGTCGGGCAATTCTGCGTATATTTCTTTGATAAAAGCCAATAACCAACTCATGGAAATATCCACAACTCGACAGATACCCCGAAGAGAAATTCGCTCTGCTAATAGTCGTTTTATGTACACTTTTTTATCTGGTGAGATAAACCAATCTTGGCCTTTATCAACAAATTTATAGCGACAATCTTTACACTTGTTACAAGGCTTCAAGTAATCTGTAAAACCATTTTTCTTTACATTTGTGCTTAGGCAACGGGGGCATCTTTCGGGTGTATTACACATTGGAGAGGTTATTTAGGTTCTTGGTAAAACAAAAATAACACCCCCATT
>JBKBKL010000278.1:0-835 GCA_046294665.1 Runella sp. | reverse complement strand
ACCTTCAATCGTACCAATGAGGAATTGAAATATGTCGAGTTCCTGCATTCCTCCAACCCTAACCCTCCTTCAATCGTACCAATGAGGAATTGAAATTAGCCTCGTGGTTCCTCTCCTCACCCAACCCCACACCTTCAATCGTACCAATGAGGAATTGAAATTATAACGGTGGTGGAGGATATGCGTAGGCTTAAGCGCCTTCAATCGTACCAATGAGGAATTGAAATTAACTGTTTCCGAAAAAATGTAAGTATAAAAAGGCCCTTCAATCGTACCAATGAGGAATTGAAATAGCAATATTTTGAAAGTGAGCCGACTCATAACTGTCCTTCAATCGTACCAATGAGGAATTGAAATTACAACAACAGTTTGGTCGTTATGTAACCCAAGCCCCTTCAATCGTACCAATGAGGAATTGAAATTAAAAACCATCTCTGGGGAATCCGGGGACCTTGGGGCCCTTCAATCGTACCAATGAGGAATTGAAATTGTCAGGCCATGAGTTTTATGGACAACCCCGCGACCTTCAATCGTACCAATGAGGAATTGAAATGTTCGACGCGCTGGTAAGTTTTACGTACAACGTAGGCCTTCAATCGTACCAATGAGGAATTGAAATCAAGGGGGTAAAGTTTGGGAATTTGAGAATCTCCAGCCTTCAATCGTACCAATGAGGAATTGAAATTAGCTTCCAAACTCTTTGATTAGCCAATAATATCCTGCCTTCAATCGTACCAATGAGGAATTGAAATCGCCCGTGCCGTCGGCGTTGGCTCTTACTTCGTAGGCCTTCAATCGTACCAATGAGGAATTGAAATATAATTATTAGGTGTAT
>JBKBKL010000277.1:0-868 GCA_046294665.1 Runella sp. | reverse complement strand
CGTTGCAAACCCATCGCTGGGCGCATCTCTCAAGAGAAATGCTTCAATAGGTGCGGACGATAATCTCAGCCAGATTTACATCTGTAAGTGACGCATTGATCCGCCATGCGCAAAAACCTCCCGGCCCCCGCACATGCACAAACCAATGCACCACGGCATCGATTAAAAACCCATTCACAATGTCAAAGAAGCAGCAGGATCACTCCCGCATCACCGGCCTCGCAGCCGGATATCGTGTCTTCACCCCTGGAGCATTCCCGATCGCGCCCGTCACAGCGCCTGCCATGAACCGTCCCGCCTTCGCCCGCACGCCGTCAGTCGCAGCAAAGCTGCGCCTTATGGCGCGCCATGCAGCGCTGGCCGGTCTTGCCGTTCGTGCGATTAGCTTCGCCAATCGCTGCGACGGCTGCGACTTGGTGGAGCCTATCGGGATCGAACCGATGACCCCCTGCTTGCAAAGCAGGTGCTCTCCCAGCTGAGCTAAGGCCCCCAAAAAGGGAACTCGACCGAAGCGTTGCGCCTGGCAGAACCAAACGCACGTCGCGCTTTGCTGCGCTGGCCGATCTTGTCGCTCGTGGAATTAGCTTCGCTAATTCCTGCGGCGACTGCGATCTGGTGGGCCGAGGAGGAGTTGAACCTCCGACCTCACGCTTATCAGGCGTGCGCTCTAACCACCTGAGCTACCGGCCCCAACCAGTCCCGAACCGCTCGAACCCGAAGGTGAGCCGCAGGCGGCTGTGAGCCAGCTCAGGCGCTCGATGCAGCAAAGCGCTGCACCGATCTCCAGTGATGAAGGGACATGAGGACGACGGCATGTTCCATAGACCGGAAGAAGCCCTTCTGTCCGCAAAGAACAGCGCTTTCTGCC
>JBKBKL010000276.1:620-900 GCA_046294665.1 Runella sp. | reverse complement strand
TAGTCTTCAACGGCTCTTTAGGAGACATAAAGTCTCGGGGAAATCTTATCTTGAGGTAGGCTTCCCGCTTAGATGCTTTCAGCGGTTATCCCTTCCGAACATAGCTACCCGGCGATGCGACTGGCGTCACAACCGGTACACCAGAGGTTCGTCCACTCTGGTCCTCTCGTACTAGGAGCAGATCCTCTCAAATTTCCAACGCCCACGGTAGATAGGGACCGAACTGTCTCACGACGTTCTAAACCCAGCTCGCGTACCTCTTTAAATGGCGACCAGCCAT
>JBKBKL010000276.1:248-610 GCA_046294665.1 Runella sp. | reverse complement strand
GATGAGCGATGGCCCTTCCATACAGAACCACCGGATCACTAAGACCTACTTTCGTACCTGCTCGACTTGTGGGTCTCGCAGTTAAGCGCGCTTTTGCCTTTATACTCTACGCGTGATTTCCGACCACGCTGAGCGCACCTTCGTACTCCTCCGTTACTCTTTAGGAGGAGACCGCCCCAGTCAAACTACCCACCAGACATGGTCCTCGTCCCGGATAACGGGACAGAGTTAGAACCTCAATATTACCAGGGTGGTATTTCAAGATTGGCTCCACCGAAACTAGCGTCTCGGTTTCAAAGCCTCCCACCTATCCTACACAAGTAAGATCAAAGTTCAATGTCAAGCTGCAGTAAAGGTTCACG
>JBKBKL010000276.1:0-238 GCA_046294665.1 Runella sp. | reverse complement strand
GATCAAGAGCTTCGCTTACGCTAACCCCATCAATTAACCCTCCAGCACCGGGCAGGCATCACACCCTATACGTCCACTTTCGTGTTTGCAGAGTGCTATGTTTTTAATAAACAGTTGCAGGGGCCTGGTTTCTGTGGCTGCCAATAGCTCAAGGAGTAAATCCTATCACCGTCGGCAGCGTACCTTCTCCCGAAGTTACGGTACCATTTTGCCTAGTTCCTTCAGCAGAGTTCTCTCA
>JBKBKL010000274.1:339-960 GCA_046294665.1 Runella sp. | reverse complement strand
CCATCGACGTGTTCGATCCGGTCACTTTATTGGAGCTACGCCGAGCAGCTCACTTGTGCCGGATCTTTAAGACCAGCTTCTCGAGATTAAATCCGGTACCGCGCGGTCAGGCAACGGTAATCCGATCAGTCATCAGACGAGGCCCGAAGGCCACGAACAACGAACGATCCAGAGCGACAAGCTTCCTACCTACCTCCGACCCTTCCCCAAGATCCGGCCGGCTAGGCCATCACAAGGTTCATCAGGATCGGGCTCGGACATGGGATAAATCCCACACCTGGAAGCCTCCAGATCAATCTTCTCTTCACAATGTATGCAGAACAGGCAGCACTCATTCGAGTGATGCAAACTTTTATTTCTTCAAAGGATATCTCCGCCATCTCGACACCAAATTGAGATTGGTGGAGCTGAGCGGGATCGAACCGCTGACCCCCTGCTTGCAAAGCAGGTGCTCTCCCAGCTGAGCTACAGCCCCATTCAGGTTGCACCTCAAGGCTTTAACCAAGAGATCCGTCAACGCTTAAACCACAAATCCATCCAGACCATCCAAAATCACCAGATGCGCTCAAAGCGCAAAGGCAAATCGTGGTGGGCCCGGGTAGGGTCGGCTCGACGTAACCA
>JBKBKL010000274.1:0-334 GCA_046294665.1 Runella sp. | reverse complement strand
GCGTGTGCTCTAACCGACTGAGCTACGGGCCCATTCCTGGGCTTCAAGCAACCAAAAAAGCCACAAGGCCCAATCGATCGCCATACAGGACGATAGTCCGTCGCCGGTCGTCCGGCGCGCCTCGCGCAGGGCAGCACCAAAGGTGCGAACAGCCCGTGAGCGCAAAAGAAGCGCAAACCAAAGGTTCATATCCTTTTGAAGAAAGAGAAACGTGGACGGCGATCTGCGCCATACCGTCCGGATCCTAAGATCTCCACGGCGTATTACGTTTTCGATCGTGACCTGACTGGTCCGATCTATGTTCTAAAAAGCACGGGAAGGTTCATCCTGATCT
>JBKBKL010000273.1:0-994 GCA_046294665.1 Runella sp. | reverse complement strand
AACCTTACCCCTGCCCTAAAGAGCATTATTTCTGACTTGTTTTTAAATGTCATGGGAGTCCAGCTATTGAAAGGTTCATACCCCCAAATACTTCTTTGATGATTACTACTCACATATCCCAAACACTGTTTTACTTCAGTACTCGAATTACCCAGCATCTCCACACCCATAAATATTTCTTTTTCTTTTATCTCAATAGGACTTGCCAACTCAAAACTATTCCAGCCTCTTCGGTAAGGAACGAAAATGACTGACTGATGAAGTAAATTATCTTTGGGCTTAAACTTCTTTTCATCTTTCGACATGATTCTCAATCTCAACGGCCCGTCCCCTTTTTCGGACAAGAAAATCTCTATTTTGGAGATAACCATGCTATTATACGACTCATCAATCCTAAGATGATTGAGAAAAACAAGCCCGAGACGTGTACTATTACAGTTGGAGAAGAATATAATTCTTTTTTTGGGTGAGCCTATGTAAGTTAGCCTTTGTTCTTTGGCTCTGATGACTACTTCTTGCAAAGTATAAATCAAAGGATTCAGTTCTACCACAGATTGAGTCAGCAGTCGTTCTTTTGAGATAGCTTTTTTGATGTAGCCTACGCAGGTAAAAACGATACTGTCGTTTTTGTTGGAGGAAGTCCCTATATCCAAATAAAATGTGCCTAAAGAATCTGTATAGGTGTTTTTGGTAGGGGAATTGGCCAAATATACCAATACATAAGCAACAGGCTTTTTGGTTTCTTGGTCTATCACTCTTCCTTTCACAGAATTTTGTGAAAATAATAACTGAGGTATCAGAAGTAATATCGAAGATAATATTTGCATTGGCGTTTTATGGATTCTTTTCATCAGTAGAAAACTTTAGGTTTATAAAGGAAATTTTTTTTGGGGTATTATCAACTTGTATTCATCTAAACTCGTTAAAAATTGATTTGCGAAAAAACCTGATATGTTTCTTATGATTATCAGATGGTTACATCGTTATCTTTTCT
>JBKBKL010000272.1:0-1010 GCA_046294665.1 Runella sp. | reverse complement strand
TTAGCCAGCGACGGCGGCGTAGCCTTCAATCGTACCAATGAGGAATTGAAATACGCTTTCTCGGCATCTTCGGCCTCTTTTTTGCGCTGCCTTCAATCGTACCAATGAGGAATTGAAATAGAACCAAAACCCAGTACCTTGCGAAGCCGACGACCCTTCAATCGTACCAATGAGGAATTGAAATAAGCGTACAGGTATAGATAGATTTGGGGTAACGGTCCTTCAATCGTACCAATGAGGAATTGAAATAAAGCCCCGATTTCTACCCGACCACGCACAATAGCCCCTTCAATCGTACCAATGAGGAATTGAAATCGGACAACCAAGTAAATGCGGAGTCGGTGGTAACGTCCTTCAATCGTACCAATGAGGAATTGAAATCCAAGTAGCTTCAATATAGCGGGGGGCAATTTGGTTTCCTTCAATCGTACCAATGAGGAATTGAAATAAGAGAACCATTATTCTAAAAAGGTTTATGCCGGCAGCCTTCAATCGTACCAATGAGGAATTGAAATATCTATCTATCAACGAAAAAGGGTAGCCGCCCCCACCCCTTCAATCGTACCAATGAGGAATTGAAATTGTGTACAAAGTGTTTGTTCCCAAACCCAAAAAACCTTCAATCGTACCAATGAGGAATTGAAATCGCGACCCGCCGCCCAACAAACGGTTGGATATACACCTTCAATCGTACCAATGAGGAATTGAAATAAATCACCGACCTTGCCCCAAGTCCGTCCAGCACCACCTTCAATCGTACCAATGAGGAATTGAAATATATCGAACATCGTACCGACGCGCTTCGACGAGTCCCCTTCAATCGTACCAATGAGGAATTGAAATACCGCATGGAACATCAGCGCGACTATATTCTCTACTCCTTCAATCGTACCAATGAGGAATTGAAATTTTGTTACCTATCCCTTATATTCCGACTTTTCTAAAGCCTTCAATCGTACCAATGAGGAATTGAAATTCGTCTATGGGGTGGGGACTGAACCGATGCGCCC
>JBKBKL010000271.1:0-1033 GCA_046294665.1 Runella sp. | reverse complement strand
CTTTTATCATCTATGTATGCCTTTCGATTACGGGGATATCACCCTCTATGGCTGTTCTTTCCAGAACATTCTTCTAAACATATAAAGACTTTTGGGCTAATCCGCTTTCGCTCGCCACTACTTACGGAATCTCTTCGATTTCTTTTCCTCCGGGTACTTAGATGTTTCAGTTCTCCGGGTTTGCTTCCCGATAAATCGGGATGACATGTCTTCAACATGCCGGGTTGCCCCATTCGGACATCTGCGGATCAATTCGTGTGTGCCAATCCCCGCAGCTTTTCGCAGCTTACCACGTCCTTCCTCGCCTCTGAAAGCCTAGGCATCCGCCATACGCCCTTAACGATTTCTTTCCTAATATTATTTTAGTATATTTTTATACTCGGCACTCGAAAGTGCTCGGTTATCTCTTTGTGATGTCTTTATCGTTAATGTCAATGATCTATTTTTCTTCTTAGTTGTCTAATGAACAAATATTGTTTTTGGCTCTATTCGTCTCTTTTAAATTAGACATCTAAAACTGTGGAGAATAAGGGAGTCGAACCCTTGACCTCCTGCGTGCAAGGCAGGCGCTCTAGCCAGCTGAGCTAATTCCCCTCTAATTCTTTAGTAGTCTCGGGCAGGCTCGAACTGCCGACCTCTACATTATCAGTGTAGCGCTCTAACCAGCTGAGCTACGAGACTTTAAATCTCTTCCCTCTTACTAATGATTAGGGGGTATATTTTTATATATCAACCAGTAAAAAACCAAAGCGAACTGAGTAAGTTCTTATTTTAATTTTGTTTTACGTCTAATGACGCTCTAAAATGAGATGTTCCAGCCGCACCTTCCGGTACGGCTACCTTGTTACGACTTAGCCCTAGTTACTAGTTTTACCCTAGGCAGCTCCTTTTACGGTCACCGACTTCAGGTACCCCCAGCTTCCATGGCTTGACGGGCGGTGTGTACAAGGCCCGGGAACGTATTCACCGCGCCATGGCTGATGCGCGATTACTAGCGATTCCAGCTTCGGGCCGCTTCCAAGGTGCTGCATGG
>JBKBKL010000270.1:0-1448 GCA_046294665.1 Runella sp. | reverse complement strand
GAAAAATTTTAACATATTTACACATATATAAACAATTCACTTGATTTATAAACTATAATGTTTATATTTGTGGTATGTTATCAATCACAGAAGCATCGAAATTGTTAGGAGTAACACCCAAAACGCTAAGGGAATGGGAAAAGTCGGGCAAAATTTCCTCTATTCGCACCGAAGGCGGGCATCGTCGTTATGAAGTCAAAGACCTTATAGGCAGTAGAAAAGAGCAAAGTTTAACTGTTGCTTACGCTCGTGTTAGCTCCCACGACCAAAAAGAAGACTTAAAGCGTCAGGAAATAGTGTTAGAAAGTTATTGTGCAAGTAAAGGCTATGATTTTGAGCTAATAAGCGATTTAGGTAGTGGCATGAATTACAAGAAAAAAGGGCTTATCAAGTTGATAAAATTACTTTGTAGCAATCAAATAGATAGGTTAGTAGTAACGCACAAAGATAGGCTAATGCGTTTTGGGAGTGAGCTAATTTTTACTTTGTGTGAGATATTTTCTTGCGAAGTGGTAATCATAAACAAAAGTAGTGAAAGTACATACGAGGAAGACTTAGCGAGCGATGTCTTGGAAATTATTACTGTATTTTCGGCACGTTTGTATGGAAGCAGAAGTCATAAAAATAAGCAATTAGTAGAAGAATTGCAGAAAGTAGCAAAAGATTTAGCATAGAATCCATGAAGTCTGTAAAAATACGCATAGAACTGAATCATGAGCAGACTACTCTTGCACGCAAACACGCAGGAGCAAGTCGTTATGCGTATAATTGGGCATTGGATAAGTGTAAAAAAAGCTATGAAAACAGGCAAGAACATCAGACATACAAACGCCCAAGTGCAATAGATTTACATAAAGAGTGGGTGATATTTAAGAATAGTGAAGCAATTTGGGCAAAAGAAGTGTCAAAATGCAGTCCTCAAGAAGCCTTTCGTCATTTGGATACCGCTTACAAGCGTGCCTTTACTGTAAAAGGAGCGAAACAACAAAGTAAAAATTATCAAAAACAAAAGCGTAAAGTAGCCAAAATTCACTACAAAATCTCTTGTATTCGTAAAGATGCCTTGCACAAATTAACGACCTATTTAGCCAAAAACCACAGCGAAATTGTCATCGAAGATTTGAATGTAAAAGGCATGAGTAAAAACCATAAACTTGCATCGGCTATTTTGGACGGTGGATTTTATGAGTTTAAACGTCAATTAGAGTACAAAACTTCTTGGTATGGTAGTAAATTAACTGTTGTAGATAGGTTTTATCCATCTTCAAAAACCTGTTCCAACTGCCAAACTATCAAAGAAGATTTAACATTGAAAGATAGAGTTTTCCTCTGTCCAACTTGTGGAATGCAAACGGACAGAGATTTGAACGCTGCTATCAATTTACAAAAAAAAGCGGTGAGTTACACCGTTTCCAATGCCTGTGGAGAAGTAAAACTACCAGCAGCCC
>JBKBKL010000269.1:0-1634 GCA_046294665.1 Runella sp. | reverse complement strand
TGAGATAAAAAATCCCTAAGGTTTTAGGTAGTATATCCGAAGTGTTTTTCAGCACTATGGCAGTCCATACAAATCCCATACTGAAAAAAGGTATTTGTAGGCGTGTATGATGACATTGAAACTTAATAAGTGCGCTGTAAATCACAAAGCCTACCACCGCACAAATCGCCAAAATCCAACCACCTTTTAAATCTGAAGATACATTTTTTCGGGGAATATATACTACCAACACCCAAACCAACGTACTCATTATCAACACAAAATGCCACGGATTACCCGACATATCCTCCTGAATCGTAAAGCGGGTATAATATGGGTCAAAGGAGAGTTGGGGGTCATTGATAGGTACGCCGATGATTTGATGGATTTTGACCACGGCTTTATCTATTTGACGATTGTAGCCTTGATGTGGAAGTCCTAAATGTAAAGCCATGTTTTTCACCACCCCCGACACCACCGTTCCTATACTTACGCGCTCGGTAGGTATTTCTTGTGTAAACAAGGGGTGAGAATTGTTAGGTGGTTTTAAAACATGTCCAAAAAGTTGGTAATTACGATAAAAAAATGGAGTAAAAACCAGAACCAACATTGCTGCTGTCATAGCAAAGGTTTTTAGGCTGAACCCAAACGAACGTCGAGTCAAACTGACCATACCAACCCAAACACAAATCGGAAAGGCAAAAATCAAAACAGGATATTTGGTAAAGCCTCCCAATGCCAATGCGCTGGCCATCCAAAAAACATCTGAAAATCGAAAAGTTGAAGGATTGAATATGAACTTTAAACCAAAATACAGAAACCCTAAAAAAAGAAAATTGGCCAAGTAGTCGTTTTGGGTGGTAGTACTTTCCAAAATCCCAATGGGCAGTGTTAGTTGAAGCAAAGCCACTAACCACTGCATCTGGCGGCTCAACCCAAACAACCGAGCTATCAAGCTGATAGTCAGCACGCTACCCACCATAGCAAAAGTTTGTACTGTATTGACCAAATAATCCTCCCAACTACTCAATGCCATGATATGCAGCAAAATATACTCCGAAAACACATTGTTGTACAATTGATGGATATAGACCGTCGGATAATGCTCTACATTCTGATTTTGCAGCCAAAAGACAACTCTCGCCAAGTGGTAATTGGCAGAATCGGTGTTGTTGGGAGGAGCATAGATTGCTAAAAAAAATAATGGCAGAAGATAAAAAATGCCAATCAACGTGAGGAGGATTTGCTCATATCGAGTACAATCCCTCCAAAAAAGAAGAGCGTTTTGAACAAAGATAGAAACCCATTTTTTTTTCCATACAAAATAACTTACCGTTACTGACACAGTACCCCAAAATAGTGTAATCCAAAATGTCGTAAGTGCATGAAATAGCGACAGTAGCTCGGTCGAGCCATAGACAAGCAGTCCCCCTACAAGTGCTGTTTTGAGGTATTTTTCTCTGAATTGACTTAAAAAAGTAGCAGGTGGATTCATATTTAGGGCATATTTTTTAGATTTTTATGCTTCGTAAAATTTAAAACTATCCCTTGCTTTGCACTATATTTTCCAGAAAATAATTGATAAAAAAACAGCCCTAAAGTTACTTCCTCGTTTCGTATTGTTCTACTTCGGCCCTCGAAATATACTGGTACTG
>JBKBKL010000268.1:0-1779 GCA_046294665.1 Runella sp. | reverse complement strand
GTTGAGTTTTTTGGATATTTGTATGATTTTTTAGCAGGGGGCGGCCAATATTCTAAGTAAAAACCTTCTGAATCATTTTAGCCATTATAAGAAGCATATTTTAGTACCAATTTATCTTGGTAATTAAGGATTGTTTTTGCTCGAAAATTTCTTAGTAAACTAAAATAATAAAAAATAAATTTACTTTAGTAACCTTATTTTTGTATTTTTGTAACATTAAAATTATTGAAATGGCTTTATTACCATATTCAGAAGAGCAAATTCTTGACCGACTAAGATTTGAGAATCCATGGTGGGTTACTGGAGCGGTAGAGGACTATTATACCTCTATGCAAAGAAGATTATATTTTGACTTGTTTGTGTCACTCATTTCAGAAACTGATGTTAGAAGAGCTGTTGTTCTGATGGGGCCGAGAAGAGTGGGGAAAACAGTCATGCTGTACCATACGATTCAAAATCTGCTCGAAAATAATATAAACCCATTAAAAGTTGCCTTCATTTCCATTGAAACTCCCATTTACAATAATATCGGTTTAGAACAACTTTTCAATTTCTGTCGTAAAGCAACAAAACAAGAAAGTCCCAAAGGCTGGTATGTTTTTTTTGACGAAATACAGTACTTAAAAGATTGGGAAGTACACTTAAAGTCCTTGGTGGATAGTTATCCTCATACTCGTTTCGTAGTTTCCGGTTCGGCTGCTGCTGCTCTACGACTGAAAAGCAACGAGAGTGGTGCAGGAAGGTTTACAGATTTTATGCTACCTCCTCTGACATTCAATGAGTTTATCCACTTAAAACAATTAGAACGACTCATCAAAGAAACAAATATTGACTGGCAGGGTAGTTTAGCGAAATTTTACAGCACCAATAATATCCATGAGCTTAACAAGCATTTTTTAGACTATATCAATTATGGGGGTTATCCCGAGGTGATATTTTCTGAAAAAATCCAGAACAATCCCGGAAGATATATCAGAAGTGATATTATTGACAAAGTATTATTGAGAGATTTGCCAAGTCTTTACGGAATCAGAGATGTGCAAGAGCTCAATTCGTTATTTACTGCTATTGCCTATAACAGTGCTGGAGAAGTAAGTCTTGAAGATTTAAGCAAAAATTCTGGCGTGCAGAAAAATACAATTAAGCGTTACATTGAATACTTAGAAGCTGCTTTTTTGATAAAGGTAGTTCATAAAATATCAAACAAGCCCAAACAGTTTCAAAGAGCAACGCAGTTTAAGATTTACCTGACCAATCCTTCATTGCGAAGTGCTTTATTTGCCCCATTGCAACTGACAGACCCCTTTATTGGGAACATGGTCGAAACGGCTATTTATGCACAATGGTTTCACAGAGATTGGTTTACTCCTTATTATGCAAGGTGGCAAAAAGGAGAAGTGGATATGGTGAAACTTGACGAAAAAAATTTTAGACCTCAATGGGCTGTAGAAATCAAATGGAGCAACCAATTTTATGAAAAACCGGGAAACTTGAAGCCGTTAATACATTTTTTAAATGAAAATGACCTACAATCTGCCTTAGTTACAACTATTGATAAAGAAGGAACTCAAATGATAGACCAATTAAAACTTAAATTTATTCCTGCATCAGTTTACGCTTATACTATCGGTAGGAATACAATTTTACAAAAACAAAAACGTAACCTTTGACAACAGCAGGCCAGCTAATAGCCCACTTAAGAACAAACCAAAAATGGAGAATCCGTAAGCTATGTGGGAAACCGAACTGCGCCAGTTTAAGGACTATTTACTACTCGAA
>JBKBKL010000267.1:0-1783 GCA_046294665.1 Runella sp. | reverse complement strand
TGCGCCTCTCCGAGGCTTGGGGGACTTGGGGGTCGTTATTCTCGGCTACAAAACTTGCGCCTCTCCGAGGCTTGGGGGAAGCCTTACGAAATGAATATACTCCCAAAGAGGCTTCGGAGAAGCCTTACATTTGTAGAACTCAAATGTGATACCCAAAATCACATCGCGCTTCGGAGAAGCGTAACATCAGTTATGAATATCAAGGGGTAACTAAATTTTCACAAACCTATGAGGTTTAAGTACACTTTCTCTCTTTTTCAAACTACCAAAGGCATTGCTTATGATTACTCATTGTGAGAGATTTATCTCATTTCTGACTACCTCCTTTTGAAAGACCCTCTTAAACCCTAATTTTGTGCTTACATTTATTCAAGAATATGCACAAGTTTCTTTTTGTTGTTTTGTTTGCAAGTGTGTTATTTTGGAATCGTGCGGCAGCCCAGAAAACTGATGCGGCTCAAAAAGCTAATACTTTTCAAAACCTTCAACGCGACACCACCTATAGGCCAAACGTGGTGGAAGAAACAGAGCAAGCACGTATTGAGTTGTCCGATTTGACTTCGCTTTCGGTCTGCCCGGGGGTGAGCATTTCAATAGATTTTTGGGCGAAAGGGAGTTTTGAAGAAGGAAATGTTTTTTTTGTTCAAAGAGCCAATGCAGGTGGTAAATTTTCAAACATAGATACCGTCAGCCAAAGCCCTGCGCGCATCAAAATACCGAGCGATTGGGTAGGTAGTATGTTGATCAGAATTGTAGCTTCCAAACCTAATGTAGTGAGCAATGTCAGTCGAGTGCCGGTACAACCATTGCCTCAAGCACAAATCTCGTTGTTGGACGGGGGCAATATTATCAAAATCGGGCCGGGGCAGGCGGCTGCCTATCGTGTGCAATTAAGCGGAGCAGCACCCTGGTCGTTTCGCCTTTCGGACGGAACTGTCGTAGCCAATACGATGGTCAATCCATACATCGGGAGTATTTCGCCCAAAGAAACAGCGACAATTCGGGTACTATCAGTTCACAATTCATGTGGAAACGGTACTTCTACCGGCGACTTAACCGTACAAGTAAGCAAAGATACTTTGCCATCTATTGCCCTCAAGGCGATTCCTAAGGCGGGTTTTAGGGTATGTGCCGGTACTCCTTTTCAAATCAATTTCAATGCCGTAGGCAAATACAACATTGGCAATGGTTTTGTGGTACAGTTGAGCGATTCGCAAGGCGAAAAATTTAGCAATATTTCCGACCTGATACAGCAAAGCCCTATTATGGCCAAAGTTTCCAATAATTTGCCCCCGGGAAACTATAAACTTAGGGTTGTTTCGACCTTTCCAACGTTGTCCAGCGATACCGTTGATGTAGCCGTCATGGCTCCTGCTCGTGCTACGCTTCGGCCCGATACGCTCGAAATACCCGAAAATGGCTCTACCCAGTTGAGCGTGAGCTTTACGGGAGGCGGGCCGTGGTTTGTGCTGCTATCAGACGGTACTTACCAAAATGATATTCGCGAATCTCCCTATCCGTTGCGTGTGGCTCCTTACAATACCACTGCTTATAAAATCACGTCGGCGGGAGGATATTGTGGTGTTGGGGAATTTGGGGGGGCTGCTTTGGTGAAAGTCAAAATCCCTCCTTCGACGATTACTACTGAAAGCCCTGCCGAGGAAGTGGTCTGTGCTGGTACAGAAATAACAGTACCTTTCAAAACCACAGGACGTTATGAAAACGCCAATAAATATATCGTTCAGATTTTAGATACCGATGGGCGTTGGGTCAATCTCCCTAC
>JBKBKL010000266.1:0-1862 GCA_046294665.1 Runella sp. | reverse complement strand
ACCCAAAAAGCCATCGAAGGTCTTTTCTTTTTGGTGTCGCAAGAAGAGCGCAAAATTCGCCGAGACCCCCGCGCTTGGGTCAATGATATTTTACGAAGGGTGTTTGGTTCGTAGCAAACCGCAAACCAAACGCAATTTTAAGCTATACATTACCTAATTTTTGCCTCAACATAAAGACTTGGGCTAATGTAACGTTAGCTCTCAAGTCTTTTTTTATTGAGATTTCTTTATTGTTTTGCGCCGTTTCGGTCAAATCTCTATGTCCTTGATATAGCATTTTTTCTTTTTTGTAAAGCGAATATACCTCTTTAGTGTATGAAAGTGAGTAAGTGCCATTGCTCCACCTGTCTGCGCCTTTGGCTTTGATAGGTTGGAGGACAAAACTCCCCGAACGCAAAAATATTTCTGCTTCCTGCTGATTTTCTTTTTCTTCATCAGCAAAAATCACAAAAGCAGCGAGTGTTGGGTCCAAAGTAGAATCTTGAGGCTCCAAAAGTACGCCTGTTTTGAAAATTTGAATACATTCGTTTTTGACTACCGACCACATATAGCCTGCCGAGCCTTTGCAGCCGTGTGCGTCGAGGTCGTTGCCTACTACTTCGGCTTTGGTTAGGTCATTGGTCGAAACGTTACTTTCCTCCAGTCGCTTTGGCTGGCAGTGAGTTGATATGATGCCAATAGCCAAACATAATGGGAATGGTTTATTAGCCATAAAAAGTACGTTTATTATTACATGAGGTAGGAGGTTATTCAACATAATAATTGGAACTTGGATTGTTAAAACGCACAAATCAAACACAATTATTTTCCCCAAAAAATACCTGCTAACAGGTATTTTTGAGTGCTTTTTTTTATGTTGTTTTGTGTTTTCATTTTGCTCTACGCTACATCTCAATCATGGGTTTTTCAAATTGGGTCAAATGGTGGGTAATTGGGGCTTTGGGCGTAGTCTTCGGGCAGGGTTGTACGCCACAATCACCTAAGTCAAAGCCACCATCGGACTTGATAGAGGTAGATAGTAGCTTTACTTCAACATCTCTCAACCAGCAAGTATTGGTTTGTACCCAACTCTCCCCCAATGACCTCCACAGAAAAGACCTACAAGCGTGGATAGTCCAAAATAAGGCCAATATCAGCCCCAAAAAAGATGCTATTCTGGTGGGGTCGTTTCGGCAATATCCACAGGCGTGGTTTTATACCCAAATCATCAACACCAGCCAGCAGAGTCAGCAGTTGGTCGTTGATGAGTTCAATCGGACCCGGTGTGATGCTTTTGAGGTCTTTACGGTTCACAATTCGGAGGTAAAACGCTGGGGAGGCATCAACCGTACTACACCCTTTGCGAGCTACCCACTACCGTTTTTTACGTATGCAGTGCCAATCACTATCCTGCCCAAAGACACACTCCAGCTCGTAGTGCATACGCAGCGGCATTATGGAGCACATGAAGTAAACTTAAACCTATCCTCCTACGAAACTTACCTTGGTGAGCATATCGTCCATTTTTTGTCTAAGGTTTTACAAATCGTCATTTTTCTTATTTGTGCCCTGATTATGTTGATTTTGGGGCAAATCTTCGCCTTCAAAACCATGACTTATCTCGGTATTTATCTGATGAGTGTGGTATTCATTTATCTCAATTACTTAGGATTTACCGATGCTGCTTTCAGCTTCAGAGGCATTGGTTTGTCGGCAGCAAATGCCAATGCGTTTGCAATCTTTGTATCATGTATAGCGATACACCCCTTTCTGATAAAATGGATGAAAGCAGTACCCAAAAATAAGGGTAGTGCGCTAAATATGGTGCTGACTTTGTAAAAGGCAATGGGGGTGTTATTTTTGTTTTACCAAGAACCTAAATA
>JBKBKL010000265.1:0-1885 GCA_046294665.1 Runella sp. | reverse complement strand
AAAACAACAAAATTTAACACAAGAACAAGTAAATCAACTAATTAGTATGGTATAAATCACTTTTACAGAGTTTTCAAGTTTTACTCAAAGGCATCAATAATATGAAAAGTATGGCCTACCACAACCGCCGTGGGTTTTTGAAAAAATCTGCTTTGACTACGCTGGCAGGAATCGTGGGTAGTGAAGTCGTATTTGCCAAAAATTTACCTGCTTACTACCTCCCGCTCGTACTTGAAGATGCCCTTACTGGCAAGCACCCCGATTTAATGACCCTCAGCGACAAGCCCTGGGTAGTAGAAACCCCTATCCACTTACTCGATGACGATATAACGCCCTTCGAGAAAATGTTTATCCGAAATAATGGCCTTGTTCCCGAAGAAAAAATGGATCCCAACACATGGACTTTGACCATCAAAGGTGAGTCCGTCAAAAGTACTAAAACGTACACCATCGCCGATTTGAAAGCCAAATTCAAGACCTATACTTACCAGTTGGTACTCGAATGTGGCGGAAATGGCCGGAGCGGTTTTGTACCCCAAACCTCTGGCAATCAGTGGGATCAAGGTGGTGTAAGCTGTGCAGAATGGACAGGTGTACGACTCAAAGATATTCTCAATGACGTAGGACTCAAAAACGATGCCGTGTATATAGGCTACTACGGCAAAGACCTTCACCCCAGCCGTGACCCTTCGAAGTCAGCTATTTCGCGCGGTGTACCGATCCAAAAAGCCCTCGAAGACGAAACACTCATCGCATGGGCTATGAACGGAGAGGCCATTCCGCTTCAGCATGGTTTCCCACTTCGTTTGGTAGTAGGCGGCTGGCCTGCTTCCGTATCTGGGAAATGGATTCATACGATTGCGGTGCGCAACAAAGAACACGACGGAGCAAAAATGGAAGGCCACAGCTATCGTATGCCTCGATTTCCGATACAGCCAGGTGAAAAAATTGCCGAAACCCCCGAAAACTTCAAAATCATCGAGTCCATGCCCGTCAAATCGCTCATCACATTTCCAAAATCTGGCTTGATGCTCGATGAAGGCAAGCCACTTGCGTTGCGCGGCCACGCTTGGGCGGGCGATTGGGTCGTCAAAGAAGTACACGTTTCGATTGATTTTGGGGCTACTTGGCAGCAATGTATGCTCTACCCACCCAAAAATCGCTTGGCATGGCAACGCTGGACTGCGGAAGTAACCTTCCCTCGAAAAGGCTACTATGAAGTTTGGGCAAAAGCTACTGACGAAAAGGGAGTAATGCAGCCGATGGTCATACCTGCTTGGAATCCCGGCGGATACCTCAACAATGCCTGTCATCGAATCGCAGTAAAGGTTGTTTGACTTAAAATTATTTTTTTCAAATGAAAACCATGACGATTTTAGCCGCTTTTGCTTTCTTTTTGATAAGTTTGAACCTCATCGTATCAGTTACTTTTGAGGGCGCGAGCGTATCGCTCGTGCCGACTATAGTAAGGCTTCCAGCCGATAGTGATGGCGCGAGCGTATCGCTCGTGCCGAATATTGTAAGGCTTCCAGCCGACAGTATAGATGTCCAAACTGGCCTTATCAATGACCCCAATCTCCTACTCGTGAAAGCACATTGTACAGGATGCCACTCGCCCAAACTCATTACCCAAACACGCCTCAAACGCGACCAATGGCAAGAGCGGATTCGTTGGATGCAGCGAAACCACAAACTCTGGGACTTGGGTGAAGCTGAAAAGCCTGTTTTAGATTATTTAGAAAAATACTATTCACCTTCCAAAACAGTTTACTCCCGCCGTGAGCCTTTGCAAAATATCAAATGGTACAAAGCCAATCAATAATATACTTAAACCTCATAGGTTTGAGAAAAGGTAACGATATAACCGTCTGATAATCAAATGAAA
>JBKBKL010000264.1:0-1924 GCA_046294665.1 Runella sp. | reverse complement strand
AACACATTAAAATCAACATTGCCTCAGAGAGGCTACCTAGTGGTAGAAAATGAGAAACAACGATCCTAAACCAAGCCCCAGCGGGGCGACATATTTCACCCCGCTGGGTTTTCTATGAAATCTAACGCCTCTTTTCTACCAATATGACAGTCCGAAGGAGTTAAAAACAGTAGATGTATTTTTAATACGTTTAACCTAATGGGGATTAGTAAAATATGAAAACTCTCGGAGACAATTTTTTTATCCCAAAAAGCAAATGGACTTTTGACAAAATCAAAATACACACAAAATGAATCTTACTAAAATTCTCTCTCTTGTCTTGGCTGTTGTCTTTATTGTTTTTGCTGCTGTCCAGTACAATGACCCCGACCCAGAGCTTTGGATTCCGATTTATGGCATTGCGGCCTTGGCTTGCTTGAGTATTTTTTGGGGCAAAGCTCCGCGTCAATATGTTTTTGTGGTATTAGCTTTAGCGTATTTTTTTGCGGCTTATCGTCAATGGCCTCCCCACTATGAAGGGGTGTTTTGGGGCGAAATGCAAATGCGGAGCATCAATATTGAGATGGCGCGTGAGTCGCTGGGGTTGATGATATGTGGCCTTGGCATGGCCCTGATGGCTTGGCTTAGAAAGTAGCTATTTGCTGCGCTCAATGGTAAACTGTACCAGGTCGGCCAAGGCAGTACGATGAGCAGAATCGGGAAAGTCTTCAAGCAGTAGGAGGGCTTCTTGTACCAGCTTTTGCATGGCTTGCGTAGCATAAGCGATACCTCCCGATGCACGTACAAACTCAATCACTTCGGCTACCTTTTGGGGTTTTTCGCTATGGTTTTTGATGAGGTTGATGATGTGCCTTTTTTTGCTCCATGAAGCTCCATGAAGTGCATAAATCAGCGGCAAGGTCATTTTCTTTTCTTTGATGTCAATACCCAGCGGTTTGCCGATTTCGGCATCACCAAAATCAAATAGATCATCTTTGATTTGAAAGGCAAGTCCTACTTTCTCGCCAAACTGCCTCATTTTTTCGATTACTTCTTCTGATTGTTGTACCGAAGCCGCGCCGACTGCACAGCAAGCCGCGATGAGTGAGGCGGTTTTTTGTCGAATAATGTCAAAATAAACTTCTTCCGTAATGTCGAGGGTACGGGCTTTGGCGAGTTGGAGTAGTTCGCCTTCGCTGATTTCGCGCACAGCATTTGATACGATTTGTAATAGTCTAAAATCTTGATTGTCAATAGAAAGTAGTAGCCCGCGCGAAAGCAGGTAGTCGCCTACGAGTACCGCAATTTTGTTTTTCCAGAGGGCATTGACCGAAAAAAAACCTCGCCGGTAGTTGGAGTCATCTACTACGTCATCGTGTACGAGGGTAGCCGTGTGTAAGAGTTCGATGAGGGCGGCCCCTCGGTAAGTAGCCTCGTTGATAGAGCCATTGATGCCTGCCGTCAGAAATACAAACATCGGACGTAGTTGTTTGCCTTTACGCCGTACGATATAGTTCATGATTTGGTCGAGCAGCATCACTTCACTTTTCATGAACTGCCGAAACTTCTGCTCGAAGGCAGCCATTTCGGAGGCGATAGGGGCTTGAATATCTTTGATAGAGCGAGTCATAGAAGAGGTGAACCTAATGAGTAAACAGTTTATGCAAAAGATAGTTTCACTCAAAAAGCTCGTCCTGTTTAGCTTTTTGTTGTTTTGTTGTTTTACAACCGCCAAATTTGGGACAAAATCTGATATGATTTATTGATAGAAGGTAATTTATTAAAATTAGGAGTAGGTATTTACCCAAGCTACCCTACTCACGTACTCAACATAGAAGCATCTTTTTTTTATGAAAGCATTGGTTTTGGGAGGGGGATCGCTCAAAGGGGCGTTTCAGGTGGGGGTCATTCAGGCGGTTTTAGAAGCTGGTTTTGAGCCAGAGAT
>JBKBKL010000263.1:0-1943 GCA_046294665.1 Runella sp. | reverse complement strand
AGGGTATGCTTTTCGGTGTTATCTCTTACGCGGCGGTTGGGCGAAAAAATGAGCGTAGGAGGGCGCGTACCAAACAAATTGAAAAAACTAAACGGACTCAAATTGACGTGGCCGTCTGGGGTAATGGTACTGGCAAAAGCAATCGGACGCGGGGCAATGCAGCCTTGAAGCAAATGATGTAGCTCGGGCGTAGAGATTTCTTGGGGGTTGAATGTGCGCATGGTAGAGATTTATATTTTTGCCGGTAAAACCGTTGTCGTTACTTCTCCAAAACCTACTCTGATGCCATTTCGTTCGGCATAGCCTTTGAGAGTAATGGTATCGCCGTCTTCGACAAAAGTACGCTGGCTGCCGTCGGGCAAAGTGAGGGGGTTTTTGCCGCCCCACGTCAATTCGAGCAATGACCCGTAGCTATCGGGCGTAGGGCCGGAGATAGTACCCGAAGCCAGCATATCGCCTGTTTGGAGGTTGCAGCCATTGACGGTATGGTGGGCAATCTGCTGCGCTACTGTCCAATAAAGATATTTGAAATTGGAAGTAGAGATGTGGTACCCATTGAGCAAAACTTCTAATTTAACATCGAAATTTTGTAGGTTTTTGCCTTTCAAATACGGCAAAACTTCGGGGACTTGAGGCGAAACTGGCACTCGAAACGGCTCTAAAGCCTCGACCGTAACGACCCAGGGCGAAATAGCCGAAAAGAAATTTTTGGCCAAAAAAGGACCGAGCGGCACGTATTCCCATTTTTGAATATCACGTGCCGACCAATCGTTGAACAATACAAACCCAAAAACGTGTTCTTCGGCCTCGTCCACGCTGATTGTATCTCCCAGGGCGTTGCCTGTGGCCATGATAGTCGCTACTTCGAGTTCGATGTCTAAGCGTTTGGTAGGGCCGAAAATGGGCGGTTGGCTTTCGTCGGGGCAAGTTTGACCTTTGGGGCGATGAAAAGGCGTATCCGACACAAAAATCGAACTCGACCGCCCATGATAGCCTACCGGCAAGTGTTTCCAGTTGGGAAGGAGGGCTTTGGCTGGATCGCGAAACATGGCTCCTACGTTGAAAGCGTGCTGCTCACTCGAATAAAAATCGGTGTAATCGCCCACTCGGACAGGCATCGAAAGGCTGACTTCTTTCTGTGCAATCAAGAAATCAGGGGCTTTTTCTCTGAAAGGAGTACAAGGGTCTTCCAAAATTTGCTGCAATACTGCCCTCACTGCCAAGCGCGCGGCTTTGCCAGTGGCCATGAAATCATTTAGGAATTCTTTTTGAAAAACATTTTTATCAAAATCAATGCCTTCAAAAGCCCCCAGTGCTGCCAAAACGGGCATATCCAGCACTCTGTCGCCTATGGCTACGCCTACACGTTTAGGAGTATTGGGCGTTTGAAAGATTCCAAAAGGAAGATTATAAATCGAAAAATCTGATTGGTTCCAGCCTCCGGCGGGGGCAGGAATCCAGGTAGTTTTGGGGAGCATTTAAAGTCGTTTTTTAGGGTTCTAACCAACTTTGGTAATACTTGCCGTCGTCTATGAGGAGGGCTTCTTGGGTAAGCATCAGCGGGCGGAAGGTATCAATCATCACGGCCAGTTCGACGGTTTCTTTTTTGCCGATGCTACGCTCATACGCTCCCGGTGCAGGCCCATGCGGAATACCGCCCGGGTGGAGCGTGATATGCCCGCGCTCGATGTTGTTGCGACTCATAAAATCGCCGTCCACGTAGTAAATCACCTCGTCGGAGTCTATGTTGGAGTGGTTGTAGGGGGCAGGAATGGCCTTGGGGTGATAATCGTACAATCGCGGTACAAACGAACAGACTACGAAGGCTGATGTTTCAAACGTCTGATGCACCGGTGGAGGTTGATGTACTCGTCCGGTGATAGGCTCAAAATTGTGTATCGAAAAACCGTAGGGGAAATTGTAGCCGTCCCAGCCCACGATGT
>JBKBKL010000262.1:0-1971 GCA_046294665.1 Runella sp. | reverse complement strand
TCGACGATTCACGCGAGGCTACTCCCAAATCAGTACGCTTTACGCCCGATATTCCCAAAACGGGGCATTATGAAGTTTATATCTACAACCCCAACCCTACGGGCGGTGGAGGAAATCCGGGCGATGCCCAAAACGAACAAAAAGCCAGCCAGACGACTGTCGTCATCAAGGCAGCGAAGCAGCAAAAAGAGCTTCGTTTGTCCACACGCCAACAAATCAGCGATTGGATCAAGATAGGTACTTTTGAATTGGAAAAAGGGAAAACCAATTTCGTAGAAATCAACAACACCGCAGCCGACGGACTTGTGGTAGCCGATGCGGTGCTGTTTGTACCTGTTCGCAAATAATCTAAGGATTCATGATTTTACCCATGAACAAAATCGTATTGGAGGTTTTTTCGCTGATAACAATCAAAAACGGGCGGTCGGCATAGTACTGCATACCTATCGAAGTCAGCTCAATACCTATGGTCGTAACGGCAGCGGCTTCTGTGCCTTTCTCGTCCACACCGACGTATGTATTTTGTTTTACAAAACCCACGTTGAGATTGCCATTGCGGTTGATTTTGGTCAGGTTGGCTACATTTGGTATGAACGCCTCGTTGATACCCATTTTTTGAAGAATACTATTGAGCATGATTTCGTACTCAAGCACAAACTTCGGAAGGCCGATTTTGGTACGAGGCGATTCTTGTAGGCTGGTTTGTAGTTGTGTCCATTCGTCTGCGCTCATACTTTGTGCCAGTTCGTTGGCAGTTTTGCCATTTTGAGGCACGATCACTGTCATCGAATATTGACCATTGCCATAGGGTAGTTGGTATGCAAAATAGTTTTCCTTGAGAGCCAATGGCAGTTTTTCCTCCAACTGCATCATTTTCACCATTTTGGTTTGGCCATTTTCCAACTTAAATGGATAGTCGCTCGTTTTCTTTTCGTCGAAGCTAATCTTCCAATCACCTTTGAAATACAGCGCGTTCATCAAAAAAAGCACCATTTGAGGCTCAATCTGCTCCAATACTTTTTTGATTTTGCCATTGGTTTTTTGGCTTGCCCAGTTGTTGAGCGGTTCGGCACTACTCCCGCTAAACGAAGCCACATCAGCCTTAAACCACGTTTTCATGTTGGTCAGAAAATCGGCTTCGGGCTGAAACGTATTGCGATGCCAGACCGAGTTGGCCAATCCCAACGTTACTTTTGGGTCGGCTTGAGGTAAACCTTCCATGAGTTTTTGGTAAATTTGGTTGGCCTCTGCGAGAGAGAAGTTTTTGAGCCGAAGCGTCTGCTGGATTTCAGTGGCTGTTTTGCCGTCAGCACCATTGAGCAACATTCCCAAAGCAATATGCAAACTCAACGGCGATACGAAGACATTTTTGGCCTTTTGGTCAGGCACTTGGTTGAGATTTTTGAAAAACTCAAAGGCGAAGTCATTGGTTTGTTGGGCAAAATTGGTCGGAATTTCGACCGGACGGGAGGCGGCAGGTTGAGGGTCTGAACTACACCCAAAAGCCACCCAAAGCAAAAACAACGTGGCCGCAATCACCACAATTCCTTGAAAAAATGATGAATTTCTCATAAATAATTTCGTTTTCTGGCTTACAGCAATCATCATAAATACAAATTTTAAAGTGAAATGTTTAGTATTTATTCCCCATGACGCTGTCGAATCATCAACGGTTGTAACACAAAAAAATTTTCAATTCACGCAACCTTTCTACATAGCTTCTGCATCTACCAATCGAAACAGCCCATTTATGATTAAAGTACTACCTCTATTCACCAGTGAAGCCCAGTTAGTCAAAGCCTTACAAAAAGGCGATACAAGAGCGCAGAGATACGTTTATGACAAATATGCCGCTCGAATGTTGGCCGTTTGTGTGAGGTATTTGTCAGACGAAATGGAGGCCGAAGATGTGATGATCGAGGGTTTTATGAAGGTCTTTGATCGAGTAGCGCAAATCAAAAACGAAGGCAG
>JBKBKL010000261.1:0-2022 GCA_046294665.1 Runella sp. | reverse complement strand
TCTGAGCGATGAAGATTATACCCACTTTGTGCGTATTATGGATTCGATTTATCAGAATTTTTGTGAAGAAAAATAAATTCACTCAAAATCGGTATCCCCTCAAAAACTCCACAGTTGTCATGCGTTTTTTTCCTTCAATTTGAAGTTCCTCGATCGCTATCCAGTCGTCCAAAGTACGAAAGTGTAAAAGGGTCTTGCCGTCTGTACGAAACGTTTTATTTTCGATACTCCATTTGAGGTTTTGACTTTTAGATTCTTCAACAAGACTTGTTCTATAAATTTTACACATTTTGCCCTCAAGCAATGTCCACGCAGCAGGAAATGGTGAAAGACCTCGTACAAAATTATAAATCTTCTGGGAGGGCTGCTGCCAGTTGATTTGGCAGGTTTCTTTGAAAATCTTGGGAGCAAGTCTTAAATTTTCGACAGTAGGTTGGGGGATTTGGGGGTAATCGTCGGCTTCTATGGCACGAATGGTACGCAGCACCAATTCGGCTCCCTTGTGCATGAGGCGATGATAAAGCGCGCCTACATCGTCGGTGGGACTGATTGGCTCTTTTTCTTGAAAAATTAAAGGCCCTGTGTCAATCTCGTGATTGAGGAAAAAGGTACTTACGCCTGTTTCGGTTTCACCATTGATGACTGCCCAATGAATAGGTGCCGCCCCTCGGTATTGAGGTAGTAGTGAAGCGTGCAAGTTGAAAGTACCTTTGGGGGGCATATTCCAGACTACTTCAGGCAACATTCGGAAGGCTACTACTACCTGTACATCGGCTCGATAGCTACGCAATTCTTCCAAAAAAGCAGGATTCTTTAATTTTTCAGGCTGCAAAACGGGTATGCCTTGCGTAAGGGCATATTGCTTTACTGGCGAAGGCACAAGCTGAAGACCACGCCCGGCGGGTTTGTCAGGAGCAGTAACAACAGCCACCACCTCACAGTCATTTTCGATTAATTTTTGGAGGCTACCCACTGCAAAATCGGGTGTACCCATAAAAACGATGCGGAGTTTTGACATCATGATTGAATTATACAGCTAATTTTTAGGACTAAAAAAAGTAAAGCATTGATTTGCTTTGCAAATATTGCTACTTTTGTCGTTCAAATTTCGAGCATGAACCGACTCAGACAAAACTTTTCGGTATGTAGGCGAAAATGATACCTTCTTCCGTATTAATTCGGTAGAGCGGTCATTTAGCCGCTCTTTTTTTGTCTAAAATCGGTAATTTTTCAAAATTTATTTTTAATAATAAAACGTTCTAATAATATAATGGGTAAGATACAATATTATACTGAAGAAGGGCTTAACAGACTGAAAGCAGAGCTGCAAGACCTAAAGACACGTGGGCGGCAGGAAATAGCACGTGCCATCGCCGAAGCCCGCGATAAAGGCGATTTGAGCGAAAATGCCGAGTACGATGCCGCCAAAGATGCCCAAGGGCTACACGAAGCCAAAATAGCCAAACTCGAGGAAGTGCTCGGCAACGCCCGCCTTCTCGACGAGTCGGCCATAGATACCTCACAAGTTTCGATATTGTCGAAGGTTAAAATCAAAAACCGTAAAAACAACGCCGTCATGGCTTATATGCTCGTATCGGAGGAAGAGGCAGATTTGAAGCAAGGTAAAATTTCAGTGGGTTCACCTATTGGCAAAGGGCTATTAGGCAAAAAAGTAGGTGATACCACTCAAATCAATGTGCCAGCGGGTATCATGGAATTTGAGATATTGGAGATTTCAAGGTAATACAACCATAATTTTACTTTATCTAATCCTCAAAATATATATATTTTGAGGATTTTTTTTGATTCAGAGATTGATTTTATAAACCAAATATATTCTGTATGGCAACTTCCAAATGCCCCAAATGTGAGTCATTAGACTTATCCCGAAATGGCATCATCAAACAACGACAACGCTTTAAATGCAAAAATTGCGGCTATAACTTTACGGTTGAGAAAATTGGTAAGGGCATTAGTTCGTATTATGTAATCAAAGCATTGCAGCTATATATTGAAGGGGTA
>JBKBKL010000260.1:0-2075 GCA_046294665.1 Runella sp. | reverse complement strand
GCCTTTTAAGATGGATAAAAATGCAAATATCTCACTATCAAAAACTTACACCCAATTAAAAAAGCTGGGTAGAGTAAATGCCATCAATGCTTTTTTAGTATATCAAGATTCTCAAAAACAACATGAGCAATTAATTGCTGCTTTAAAAGAAACCATTCAAGTCCAGAAAGAAACTATTGAGAGCCAAAAGGAGGCCCTTAATTTGCAAAAAAATCAAATACAGATGCTAAAAGAAGAACTAAAAACACTAAAAGAAAATCAATAAATATCACCAAATCGGATAAAACTCCCGCGGAGTTGACTGACCTACATTACTTTTTCGGGTATTGATTTTGACTTGCATAAAAGTTTCCTGATATAGAGTTTTCCTCCCTCCAAACAGTCCAATTATCTTGAGAATCACAAGTAAATAAACTTTTATTCCCCCTCAAAATTGTTGCATATCATACTTCAATCAACAAACCACTATGACCAAGTTCTCTTACTTTTTGTTATGCCTTCTCATGGGTACAGTATCGCTGTTGAAAGCCCAACCTCAAGCGGTCAACTACCACGCCAACGACCGCTTCGAGCAAATGGGTACTGCACTCCCCACCCCCAACAGCTACCGAACGGCCTCTGGCGCACCCGGCAAAGACTATTGGCAAAACCGCGTGGACTACGACATCAAAGCCGAACTCGACGACGAAAAACGCACCCTCATAGGTACGGAGGTAATGACCTATTTCAACAACTCTCCCGACGAACTAAGCTACGTATGGGTACAACTCGACCAAAATACCTTCGAGCATAAAGCCACCGGGAACATCACCCGCAACAACGCCATCAACGAAAAGGGAATGTCCTCGATGATGCTCCAAATGGCCCTAAGCCCCGACTATGGCTATGGGTACAAAATCACCGCTGTCAAAGACCCCAAAACCAATAAAACCTTGCGCTATATCATCAATGGCACGATGATGCGTGTAGATTTGCCCGCACCGATCCGCAAAGGGCAATCGGCCAGTATTCAAATAGATTGGAATTTCAAAATCACTGATGCCAAAAAAGTACGGGGGCGGTCGGGATTTGAGGAATTTAGAGATGGCAACTGCGTGTATGAAATGGCGCAGTGGTTTCCGCGTGCCTGTGTCTATGACGACGTAACGGGCTGGCAGCACAAGCAATTTTTGGGGCAAGGGGAGTTTACGCTGCCCTTTGGCAATTATAAAGTGGCCGTTACCGTTCCAAACGACCATATTCTCGGGGCTACGGGCGAACTCCAAAACCCGACTCAAGTCCTTACCACCGAGCAAATACGCCGCCTCGACCAAGCCCGCAAAATCACCGATAAACCCGTACTCATCGTAACCCAAGACGAGGCCACCAAAAACGAAAGCAGCAAGCCTACTGGCAAAAAAACATGGATTTTCAAGGCCGACAATGTACGTGATTTTGCCTTTGCGACCAGCCGCAAATTTATATGGGACGGCCTCAATGTCAATCTCAATGGGCGCAATATCCTCTGTATGTCGTTTTATCCCAAAGAAGCCAACCCGCTTTGGGGGCAGTATTCTACACAATTGGTCGCGCACACAGTACGAACTTATTCGCGCTTCACGTTCGATTATCCCTACCCTGTGGCACAGTCGGTGCATGGGCCAGTAGGAGGAATGGAATACCCCATGATGTCGTTCAATGGCGCGCGCCCCGAACCCGACGGTACGTATTCGGAAGGCACTAAAAACTTCTTGATACAAGTAGTAATTCACGAAGTAGGGCATAATTGGTTTCCGATGATTGTCAATTCGGACGAACGCCAGTGGTCATGGATGGACGAAGGCATGAACTCTTTCTTGGAATACCTCACTACCAAAGAATGGGACAGAAATTTGGGAGATGAAGTAGCCGAGCCTCAAAACATCGTGGAGTATATGCGAACCGAGCCTTCCAAACAAGTGCCTATCATGAGCAGTAGTGACAATATCATACCCAATACCTTCGGCCCAAATGCCTATACCAAACCCGCTACGGGCCTCAACATCTTGCGCGAGACCATCATGGGGCGCGAGTTGTTCGACTACGCCTTCAAAGAA
>JBKBKL010000259.1:0-2255 GCA_046294665.1 Runella sp. | reverse complement strand
GGTTGATTGAGTAAGTTATAAATACCCGATTAAAAGCGATTTTGGTCTATATTTCACAAAAAATCCCTTTCTCGGAAGGAGAAAGGGATTTAGGAGGGAGAGGTTCTGAAAAACCATTTTATTGTTGGTTTGCAGCAGCACTTTCTATCTTGGGCAGTTTGGCCATGATTTCACCTACGTTCATGGCTTTGCTGAAATCTCCCTCTACTTTGAGGCGACCTTGCACAAAAGCCGTCTGAATGTCGAGGCTGCCCATCGCGATTTTCATTAGATGCTCATCGGCAATGCTAAACGTAGCATCAGGCTGCGAGGCTTTACCCTTGGAGATTTTGGCTGGGGTAGCATTGAAGTCCAATTTCCAGAGCGTATCTGTATCGCCTTTGATTTTGAACTGAAACAAACCGCTATTGGGTGCTACCAAGTCGGGTTGTTTTTTTATTTGCTTTTTCATCGCCTCAAACACTACGTCCGACTGGGGTTTGGCGGCTTCTTTTTTTTCGTTTTGTGCTTGTTTTTTGGCAGCTTGCTCCAAAATCAACGCCTCCAGTTCGTTGGCTGATTCACGAATGTAGCGCGTAAAATCGTCTATATCGGGCATAGACTTAGCGTCGGAAGTGGGACTGACCGTAACTACCCCATTATAACTGAATATTGTGATAATCAGCCCCATGCCATCTACCACTGGTGCCATACCCATCACAGCCAATAGCTTATGCCCATGAATGTAAAGTGGGATTTTGGGACCAGGTACATTCGTAATCGTAACATTGAGCGCGGGGTTGTGTCTTTCGGCCAAATGAAACCGTGAATACAATTGAGCGGCTTGATTGGCGATACCAAAAGGCACTGCCTCTGCCATTTTGGCCAATGTCTTGGCTCCTACAGCACCTTGATACGTTTTGCCTCGGTTGGTATTTTCGTTGATTTTTTCTAAACGTTCGAGTGGATCGGCGATGTTGGTGGCCAATTGTACCAGCATGGCCGAGATCTGATTGTCCACATTTTTGGCATCAGCGGGAGTAGTACGGGTCGAAACAGGTACCATCGCTACGAGTGGTTTTTGAGGGAGTTTGCCTTTTTCGAGCAAGTACCGCCGCAATGCCCCCGCGCATATCGCCAAGAGAATGTCATTGACAGTCATTCCCATGATATTTTTGAGATTTAAGATGCGCTCCAGCGAGAGCAGGGCAGAGTTCCACTTACGCCGAGGGGACACCAAGCCATTGAAAGGCGTAGCAGGGGCCGTAAAAGGTACCGTAGGAAGCTCGGAGCGTTGGACACGTGTCAAGAAGCCAGCTTTGACAGTAGCCGTGAGAGTATCGGCCAGTATCTTAGGAAATTTGAGCGGATTTTTGGCAAAACTAACGGTGCTGTTGATAATCAAGTCTAATTCGTTGGGCAGTGGTTTGGGGTGAAAGGGCCGTGGTGCTGGTATATTACCCTTCATCGGTGCCAAATCAAACAATACACTCAACAGACTTGCTCCTGCCATACCATCAATGGCTACATGATGAATTTTACTGATGACCGCCACTGACCCCGGTGGCACTTGTGGAATATTGTTCAGCCCTTCTACAAATGTCATAGACCATAAGGGGCGGCTTTGGTCGAGTGGTTCACTGTGTATGTGCGATGCCACCTCTCTCAACTGCTTCCAAGCCCCCGGCTGCGGCAGCGCGATGTGATTGATGTGCAAGTCGAGGTCAAAGTGCGGATCGTCCACCCAGTAAGGATAGTCAATGCTAAAGGGTACATACATCAACCTTTGGCGGAGTTTGGGAATTTGATGCAAGCGCGACTCGATGATGGCTTTGAAAGTTTCGTACTTCAAAGACCCTTCAATCACCGCTACCGACCCCACGTGCATCGGGCTGGTGGGGGTTTCGGCATACAAAAAGGTAGCGTCCATGCCCGAGATAGACTGCAATTTACTTTTTTTATCTTTCTTCTCTTTCATCAACTTGATTTATTTTGTGTCTTACTACTCCTTGAGACTACAACAAGGAGTTGGTTGTTTTTACTGATTTTTCTATTACATTTACAAATATGTCCTAAAGTTTAGCAAAATAATACAATGGCTACAAAAAAAGAAGAAACGGCCTCTTTTGTGCTGCGATTTACCCAAAAAATCTATAACAACGAGCAAGGAGAGCCTCAAATCCAGTGGCGCGGGAGCATTCGGCATGTACAAGGAGGCGATGAAAAAGAGAACGCTGTTGTCATCCATTGGTCATGCACGTACTTGTGCATTGTAT
>JBKBKL010000258.1:0-2407 GCA_046294665.1 Runella sp. | reverse complement strand
CTAACTATGTAACCCATTGATAATCAAATGAAACCTATGAGGTTTTTTCTCAAATCAATTTTGAACGAGTATAAGTTTTATCTAAACACTACGACTTCCAAAACGTAACTACCCAAATTTGCGTAACTTGAGTAAGTAAAATATGCTCACGAATAAATAGAAAACTAAATATCTTATGAGATACTGTATTTGGCTTTCGATAGCCGTTTTATGCTGGCATTGCCAATCAAACGATAAACCTTTGGTGATATGGGGAGAGCGTGAAACCATCGAACGCGAGGAAAATGGTCAAAAAATCATAGATACGCTTTATCATACGATTCCCGATTTTAAGTTTGTCAATCAATACGGCGATACCATTACGCAAGAGTTTGTGAAAGGTAAAATCTATGTAGCCGATTTTTTCTTTACGTCCTGCCCGACGATTTGCCCCGTAATGAAAAAACAAATGCTACGGGTCTATAATGAATTTAAAGACAATCCCGAAGTTGTATTGCTTTCGCATACGATAGACCCTGAACACGATACCCCCGCCGTACTCAAAAAATATGCTGAAGACTTAGGCGTAAAGGGCAATCAATGGCAATTTCTGACAGGCAAAAAAGAAGATATTTACAAAATTGCCGAAAGCTATCTCATTCCTCCACAAGGGTTGCCACAAGAAGACTCTACCGCTGCCGGGGGTTTTATCCATGATGGGAGTTTTATCCTCATAGACAAACAAAAGCGCGTAAGAGGCACCAACCGACCTTATGAAGTAATAGACGAAAATGGCATCAAAACCCTCAACTACCGCTACGACGGCACCAAAGGCAAAGGGGTGGACTTGCTCATCGAAGACATCAAAATTTTATTGAAGGAAGGGAAAAGCGTTGGACAATAAATCCAAACCATCAGGCCACGAAAAACAGACTAACAGGAAGCAAGAAGTTTCCCGAATGTCTTTACTTTTACCGTTGCTTTCAGTATTATTTTTGGGGGGGTGTCAAAGCGAGGAAGAAGTCAAGCGTTCGCAGTATTTGGCCGAGGGCTATCAGCTTTATCAAACGCACTGTGCCAACTGCCACCAAGCCGACGGCAGTGGCTTAGGCAATCTCTACCCTCCCATCGTAGCCGAATCTCTACAAGACAAAGCCACCTTGATTTGTTGGATCAAACATGGTATCAACAGACCCATGGTCATCGAGGGAATCACCTATTCGCGGCCCATGCCCGCCAACCCAACGCTCAAAGACTTAGAAATAGCCGAAATTGTAACCTACATGACCGACACTTGGGGCAACGACAAAGACCTCACCAGCATCGAAAGTGTACAAAATGCCCTTAACCAATGCGACCTTAGTACTGCCCCGAAAGCCCCGCAGGCGCGTTGAAGAAACCCGTAGGTTTGCGAATACTATACTGCGTAAAATCTTGATTGGCATCGAGGCCCAAGCCATTGATACGCTCCCCTGTGGCTTGGCTTTCGACTACCACCGGCCGCTCCGTAAACACTTTTTGGGTGCTTGGATTCCATGTCAGTTCGTCAGTAGTAAGTTTTTCTTGTTTGACCGTATTAATGACTTTTACATTACCCTTCACTTTATATACGCCCGTTCGGTACTCATATCGCCCTGAGTCAGCTTCGAGGGTAGTCGTTACTTGAGCATTTGGCCCGTAAAAATCTACGTAGATTTTTTTGGGGAAAACTTTGTCGTCATTGGGAAGTTTGATCTGCTTGGCGGTACGTACCCTTACTTTGAGTAAGGCTTGCTCGCTATAAAGTACCTCTAAGTTTTCGGCTTCTTCGAGTGGGCCATGATACGGGATAAATTTTTTGGCATTGGGGTCTTCTTGACAAGCCGCCAAAGCCAGTAGCAGCACAAAACAAAAAGGAGATAAAAGTTTATCTCCTTTTTGCATCTTTGCAGATGTTGTATTAACCCACCTTAACATCTTGGGTGTAAAGTTAAATGATTTAATGATTGCTTCCAAACAAAATTGTTTTATAAAAAGATTTTTTTTCATTTTTTTTAGCACACCTTTTAAATTGAAAAACAAATGTGCTGGCAATGAACTCTTTACGCAAATTATTTATGAATTTTTAATAAGCCCAATCAATCCACTTTGAACTTCTGAAACCAGCGATCTTTGAGCGATAACCCGAATACTACTCGAACATAACGCTCCCTGAACGTTTGGGCAGTGATCGTACCGCGCTGCCCTGCCACAATCGATAAATTAATCATATTGACCAGTTCACGCCCTACTGGAAGGGACAACCCCACCGACAAACTCATGTCATTGACGGGCGTAGTGCCTATGACGAGTGGGGTTTGGTTGTAGTTGAAGCCCAGACGATAAAACACCAAATCCCAGTATTTGGTAGAATTGTATTTGGGAATATACTCCAGTCCGAAATGGTAGC
>JBKBKL010000257.1:0-2421 GCA_046294665.1 Runella sp. | reverse complement strand
TATGTAGCCAATTGGCCTGCGGTGAGGCGAGGCCCTTGGAATACGCTTTTGCAAGCGCGAGCTATCGAAAATTTGAGTTATGTACTAGGAGTCAATCGGGTAGGGGAAGATGGGCATGGTGTGGCTCATGCGGGAGACTCGGTCGTAATTGATTTCAAGGGAGATTTGCTTACCCGTGCAGATCTGGTACATTTCAAAGTGCTGGGAAATACGGCTTTCATCGCAGGTTATCATCACAATCGGCCCGTGGTTTTTGCTTTTTCGTTTTTTGACAAAACCGTCAAAGCCTTACCATACCTCTATGCCTCCAACACCGAAATCAGTAATATCGAACTCGACGAACAGCGCAATCAACTCAATGTGCTACTTTATACCATAAAACGCGGCAACTGCCAGTTTTCGATCAAGACTTATTCGTATGAAGGTAAGTTGGTCAAGACGACTACCATGCCCTTCGAGAAAAACAACGGGCTGATTTCGGGCAAGATATTGACGCTTGACGAAGAGTTTTCGCTACTTGTAGGCAACTACGCCCAAGGCTGTACCCAATACTCGCAGGGGTTGTATTTTTCGCTTATCAAAGACAGCGAGTTCGAAAAATTACAATGGGTGGACTTCTCTAATCTCGAAAATTTTTTCAACTACCTCAAACCTAAGCGCAAGCAGCGTGTGGTAGAAAAAATATCGAAACGCAAAGAAGAAGGTAAAGAACCCAAGTTTAGGTATCGAATGTTGGTACACGATATTATCAAAAACGGCGAAGAGTTTGTACTGGTAGCCGAGATTTACTATCCTGTTTACAAAAACAATAACGTCTATTTTTCGGGGGCAGCACGCAATTTCAATCGCGAATTTGACGGTTTTCGCTATACCCATGCTATCATTTGTGGTTTCGATAAGCAAGGCACCTTACTGTGGGATAATTGCTTTGCCCTCGAAAACGTAGAGAGTTTGGAGCTTTTACCGATTGTACAAGTAACCTCCCGTCAGGGTTTGCTTGTATTGGCCTACCCCAAGGCCGGCAAAATCCATACCGAAGTCATAGAACGTAATAAGGTAGTGCGAGAAAAAGAGGCTTATGAAATCAAAACCGCCGACGATAAAGAGCGTATCATAGACAATCAGAAAGACCTGCTGGTAGCTTGGTATGATCACTATTTTTTGGCTTATGGCCAGCAAAAAATCAGTAGTGAAAAATGGGTAGGTGCACAACGGGAAGTGTTCTACATCAACAAACTCACCTACGACCCCAACGCACCCCGTACCGAAACACGCGAAGAAGCCCGCAAAGGGAAAGGGGGAAAATGATGTATTTGAAGTCCAGAAGAGGGATTGACTTTAAATCAATTTTTAAATTTTAGCTTCTAGCACACGCTCATTAAACGAACGCACCACTTGACCCATCGCAGGGAGCAATGCAGGATTTTGCTCGATGCCATTGCCCACCACAATCACATCGGCACCAGCTTCGAGGGCTGTGAGGGCTTTTTGGGGGGTGTTGATACCTCCTCCTACGATAAGCGGTGTGTCGGTAGCTTGGCGTACTGCGGCTATCATTTCGGCTGATACAGGAAATTGCGCTCCACTGCCCGCGTCCAAGTACATATTTTTAAGGCCAAGCATTTCGCCGGCCATGGCTGTACAAGCAGCGACACTGGGCTTGTCGTGAGGTAGCGGGGCGGTATTGCTGATATAAGATACCGTAGTAGCGCGCCCACTTTCTACCAGCATATAGCCCGTCGGCAAAATCTCCAAACTGCTTCGTTTGAGCAAAGGAGCAGCTACTACGTGCTGTCCGATGAGCAGATCGGCATTGCGCCCCGATATAAGCGAGAGCAGTAAAATAGCATCGGCAGTAGGCTCAATATGAAGGCTATTGCCCGGAAAGAGAATAGACGGAATCTGGGTGTACTGCCGAATAGCCGCGATGATTTCGTCGGCGGCATAACGTGTAATGAGGCTTCCCCCCACAAAGAAAAAATCTACCCCACAGCGGACACTTTCGGCCAATAACGCCGGAAATGACAGCAAGTCCACCTTGTCGGGGTCGAGCAGCATAGCAAATGACTTCCGCCCAATTTGACGATTATGGTTGAGGGTTTTCTGTAGGATTGACTTCATTCTTTTGTTGCTGAGTGGACAAATAATCAATTAATTTTTGCCGCGCCAGTTCCAACGCCGAGGTAAGGGCGAAAGAAACAATCGCTTTCGTAATCCACGAATCTTGGCTTCTTCGGGGACGTTCTGTAAGTGGCTCTACTCTTTTGACTGACGACGAAGGTGTTTGGTCATCGTCTGGGAGTAGGGCATCTACTAATAAATACGCAACCCCGATGATTCCGCCAATAACCAATGCCTTTTCGGCAATTTGCTTGCTATCTGTTTTGAGGTCTTTGAGTCGTTCTTCCAACAACGACTGAT
>JBKBKL010000256.1:0-2591 GCA_046294665.1 Runella sp. | reverse complement strand
TGCCCTCTCTCGTGAGCGAATACAGCAAAAAGTGAAAAGTATTCATTTGGACAAATATTTCGATAAGTACGAAATCGAAGTCAGGTCGTTCCGCCCGGATGGTCAGCCATTGGACAAGTTTGTCAATAAAGAAACACTCCAACAATATACAGCCCCTTATCTCCAAAATAAGTACGCAACCATTTACCCTCAGGTGTATTTTGTCAATGATATTATCAATAACTTCAAAAAGCAGTACCTTTCTTTGATAGATATTAGGAAAGATTCGGTATTGGTAGGTTGGATAGTCCTCAATTTACTCCCTCGCGAAGACCAACCCAAAAGTGTGTATCCTGAGTTGTTGATGGACAAAAAATTTATTCATGCTCCCGAAACAAAGCAGTACAGTTATGCTATTTATGATGTATCCAAAAAACTGATATACAGCCACGGTAGCTACAACTATGAACGCAAAATGCCTGTGGCAATACTCAATGACAGTACGTTGTTTGAAGAAGGACTCACCCTACACGAATACAAACACGTAGGCAGCCGCGACAAAAGCCTCCGATACATAGTGGTATCGTCCAAAGCCTCGCCCTTTCATACGCTTACCTCCAACTTCTCTTTTTTGTATTTGATTTTGGTCTTGTACATCATCTGTATTATTGGTATTTATGCCTTGAAGTATGGTTTTAGAAGACTCAAAATCAACTATACTACCAAAATCCAGATACTACTCAATGTGGCCTTTTTCTTGCCTCTGATTTTGATTGTGCTTATCACCTTGAGTGTCATCAATGCCAACTATTTCAGCAATCAAGAAACAAACCATCTACTCAATACCAAAAATGTAGCTGCCAATTTTGCCACCTATCTCGAAGAGCACCTGCAAGGCCGCCGAAGCAAGGCTTCTATGGAAGAAGAATTAGGAAAGATAGCTCGTGATGCCAACTTAGACATCAATTTCTTCGCCAACGACGGGTATCTCTATACCACCACCCGACCGCTGATTTATGAAACCCAACTGCTATCAAAATGGCTTAATCCCGAAGCCTACATTCATCTTTTGCAAGATCGTGAAAACGAAGTGCTGCTTAATGAGTCGCTGGGTAAGCAGCAGTACCGTACTGCCTACGTAACCCTACGTGCCAACAATAGTAGTAAGCCCTTGGGAGTGATAAGTATTCCTTACTTTGATGCCAAACCTGAGCTTGAACGCCAAATCATCGAAGTGATTTCGACGATTTTGAGCGTCTTTGCTTTTATGTTTTTGATTTTTTTGGGGCTATCGTATTGGGCTTCCAACTCACTCACAGTACCGCTACGGCTCATCACACAGAAAATCAGACGCACCAACTTGCATCAACTCAACGAACCCGTACACTGGAAATCAGATGATGAAATCGGCACATTAGTCAATTCGTACAACCAAATGCTCAAAAAACTTGAGGAGAGCAAAGTAGAATTGGCCAAAAACGAAAAACAGTCGGCATGGAGAGAAATGGCCAAGCAGGTAGCACACGAAATCAAAAATCCGCTGACACCCATGAAGTTGATCATTCAGCAGTTGCAGCGAACCGTTGTACGAGATTTACCCATGCCTCAAAGCGAGCGTATCAACCGCACGTTTGACTCATTGATAGATCAGATTGATAACATCAGCGACATCGCTACTTCTTTCTCGGATTTTGCCAAAATGCCCATGCCCAAAAACGAACTCTTTGAAATATCATCAGTACTCAACAAAGCCGCCGACCTCTATGCCGACGATAGTAAAATAACTCTAAAACGCGATATTCAAACCCGCAATGTAAATGTAATAGGCGACCGGCAGTTGATCGGGCGTATCATCACCAACCTCATCATCAACGGCATACAATCTGTACCCCCCCATCGCCGACCCGAAATATCACTGCGTTTACGCACCGACGAAGGCAATGTTTACATAGAAGTACAAGACAATGGCAACGGTATTCCGGAGGCAATTCGCCCTAAGGTTTTTCTACCCAATTTTAGTACAAAGCAAGGCGGCTCCGGACTTGGATTGGCCATAGCCAAAAGAGGTATCGAACACGCCGGAGGTAACATTTGGTTTGAAACAGAAGAAAATGTAGGTACTACTTTCTACCTATCGCTGCCTATTGCACAGACTAATCTTAGAATGGGCGATAGGGATAATTAAAATCAAACTGGTAAAAAATGAAGTATTGGGTCTTTTGTATGACAGTTTTCGGCTGTTAACAAAAACCCAATGAAATCATCCGTTGCTTGTTATTTAGTGGTTGTTTTGTGGGGCGTAGCTATACTATTGCCGTCTAAGGCTTGTGGGCAAAAAACACCTCTCCGACGTGCCGATAGTTTTTTTGGATTGCATTTTGATTTTCACGCCAGCCTAACCGATACGCTGATCGGACAAACCCTCACCCAAGGTATGATTGATTCGATGCTGGCGTTGGTTCGTCCTGATTATATTCAAATAGACTCCAAAGGCCACCCAGGCGTAAGCAGCTACCCCACCAAGGTTGGGCATCGTCCTCCCAAGATGCTAAAAGACCCTCTCCAACTCTTTCGGGCAGCAACGCGCCGTCGTGGGGTAGCTTTGTATGTGC
>JBKBKL010000255.1:0-2726 GCA_046294665.1 Runella sp. | reverse complement strand
ACGTTCATCTAAATTTCCCCCCCGTTTTTTTTTTTCCACCCCCCCAACTGTTGGCGTGTGCGTTTTTTAATTTTGGTTGTATTATAAAAAAACGCCGAGGTATTTGCCAATCGTGGCACGAGTGGGATAGACGGCTGCACCGCTACGGCGGTAGGAGCGGCATTGGCTACTGATAAGCTGGTGTTTTTGCTCACGGGCGATGTGGCCTTTTTTTATGACCGCAACGCCCTCTGGCACCCCCACCTACCGCCCAATCTACGCATCGTACTTTTCAATAATGCCGGCGGCAATATTTTCCGTCTCATAGACGGCCCTTCGGCGCAGCCCGAACTGGAGCAATACTTTGAAACTCGCCACCACACTACTGCCGAAGCTACTGCGCAAGCAAGTCAAATGTCTTATTTTTTAGTCAAACATCTTGCCGATTTTGAGGCGGTTTGGCCTTTATTTGAAGCAAATGACGGGACTGCCAAAATCCTTGAAATTTTCACTGACCCTGTGGTCAATGGGCAAGTATTTGAGGCTTATCGGCAAAGAAACTGAAACTCCAGTTGATGTATTATTTTATTACGGAAGGTTGAAGGAATTAAAAATAAACCTACTTTTTTATACCTGTTCCAAATTGGTTTGCGAAAAGTCCTAATATGTTTCTTATGACTATCAATGAGTTACATAGCTGATTTTTTGCTAACCTGTGAAGTTTAAGTATCATATTAAATTGACAGGCCCAAAAAACTTCTCTACTTTTGTAGTGTTTTATTTTTTCAAAAACATGACTTTAGTCCCCCCCGCCGAACGTATTTATTTAGATAATGCCGCCACTACCCCTATAGACCCAGAAGTAGTAGCCGTAATGCTCCCCTGGCTAACCGAAAAATTTGGCAATCCCTCTTCGATTCATGGGCATGGGCGCATAGTCAAATCGGCCATAGAGCAAGCCCGCAAAACGGTGGCAGGGCTGCTCAATACTTCACCTTCGCAGATTTTTTTCACATCGGGAGGTACCGAAGCTGACAATACTGCCATCTTGTGCAGTATAGAGCAATATGGCCTTACCCATGCTATCGCCTCCCCACTCGAACATCACGCCGTGCTGCATACGCTTGAATTTTTGGCCAAACACGGTAGAATCAAATTGAGTATGGTCAAAATTGACGAAAAAGGCCATATAGATTTGAATGATCTGGAGCAACTTCTACAAAACAACCCGCGCTCGCTGGTATCGCTCATGCACGGCAATAATGAAATCGGCAACTTGCTCGACATCGAGGCAGTCGGCGACATTTGTGCGCATCATCAAGCCATTTTTCATAGCGATACTGTACAGACCGTAGGGCATTTGCGGCATGACCTCAAGAACCTCAAAACGCATTTTATCGTAGGAGCTGCCCATAAATTCAACGGCCCCAAAGGTGTAGGATTTTTGTATGTTCACGAAAGCTGCAAAATTCATCCTTACGTGCATGGAGGCGCGCAAGAGCGCAATATGCGCGGAGGTACCGAAAATGTATATGGTATTGTAGGATTGGCCAAAGCACTCGAAATAGCCTACCGCGACATGGACTCCCACCGTACCAAAATCGAAGCACTCAAAAAACAAATGATAGAAGGGCTGTCTGAAAAAATCGAAGATATACGCTTCAATGGCGACTCTGCCAACCTCCAGCGTAGCAATTACACCGTCCTCAATGTCAGCCTGCCACCTTCTGAAATGAGCGATATGCTACTTTTTAATCTCGATATTGCCAAAATTTCGGCCTCGGGAGGAAGTGCTTGTTCGAGTGGGTCAGATGTAGGCTCTCACGTACTGAGGGCACTTGGGGTAGCTCCCGACCGTGGCAATGTGCGTTTTTCGTTTGGTAAGTACAACACCCCTCAAGAAATTGACTATACTATCAATACACTGGCCGAAATGTACAAAACCGCTGAGGTATGAGTATAAACGGACAACTGCACCTCTATAAAATTTCTTACACTATGCCCATGTGGTCGTAATCTTTCTATTCAAATCAAAAAAATTGCCTCTTTGCTATCTAAAACAAAGAGGCAATTTTGTATGTGTAATTTTTATAGCAGGCTACTTGTTGCGGCCAGTTGAAATCATGGCACAGCGGAAGCCTATGGTAGCCGTAGAAGAGTCTTGGCTCAAGAAACGACGCGTACCTGGTGATAGCCAATAAGCTACGTCATTCCAAGACCCACCTTTATAGACACGAAGGCGGTCGTTGATAGGCGAATTACTGTTTTTGGCATCATAGCGATCTTCTTTATCCAAAAATCCATCGCGACGAAGTGGGTTAAGATCTTTGAAGTCCATGTATGAAAGTGGGCGGTACACATCAAATACCCACTCGTTTACGTTGCCAGCCATGTTATAAAGGCCAAAATCATTTGGGGGATACTTGTAAATTTCTTCGGTGATGATGGCACCGTCGTTTGACTTACCTGCGATACCCGCATAGTCGCCTTTGGCACGTTTGAAGTTGGCCAACATTTGCCCTTTGTGGCGGCCACGTGAGTTGCGTAGCGAGGAGCCGTCCCAAGGGTAGATACGCTGATTCGATTGGTTTTCATCGGCATATTGAGTACCTATCATGGCTTTGGCGGCATATTCCCACTCGGCTTCGGTAGGCAGGCGATAGTTGGGTAAAACATAACCGCTTTCAACAGCGGGGCGTGAGCCAGTAGAGGCGGCCATTGCTTCGGCTTCGGCCATAGCTTGACCT
>JBKBKL010000254.1:0-2738 GCA_046294665.1 Runella sp. | reverse complement strand
CCCTCGCGTTCCACTCCCTCCGAGGTAGTCATGATTTAGCAACTTTATACCCGATTGGAGCAGTTGATCGTATTCATTCACTTTGGCATTGAGTTTCTGATCCGTTTCTTTGTCATCCTTTTGAATCACATTGATGACGAATTGTATTGTAAAGACTGCCCCGGCAGGTACACGCTCGATTTGGCGAGGGTGCTCTGCTGTGCCTTTAAGCCGGTTGATTACATTTTCAAATTTGATTTCGGTGTAAGGCATATCCGTAAATTCTGAATTTTTCAGCTTGGAGGCTGAGTCTTCCGTTAAGAATGCATCTCGAACCAAAATCCTTGCAGGACCCTCTGCCGACCCAAATAATTCGGCCAAAATCTTTCCCTTGTCGGTTTTATATTTTTCGAATTTAGTATCAGCATTCTCACCCATGGTCAATTCCAATAGACTACGCATTTTACCTTTGAGTGATGAGCCGGGGATATACGGCTGGTTGTTGTCCTTACGGCGCACTACAGGGCTATCTACGCCTCCTATTTCTACACTTTCTTTGCTATCGCCAATATGCATACCTGACAAAAGAGTGAGTGTCCCTTCGTAAATTATTTTTTTGTAGAGTTTCATGTGTTTCGTATTCATATTTTTAAGTGAAAAGAATAATTTTAATTTCCACCAGCGGCTTTATGATAGGCTACAATAGCTTCGAAGACATTGACAAAATGTTTGAATTTCTTTTTATCCTGATTAATATCTTTAATCAAAGGGCTAATCAAATCATAAAACTCTTTGATTTTAGATTGATTGCTACCATTTTTAAAATCTCTACCAACTGCATAGGCCAATTTGGCATCGAGTAGAAGTATTTCTCCTTTCGATTGCTCAAAGTCAGCTTGAATGCGCTTGATTGCTCCAAAAAATTTGCGAATTTGGGAAGTTGAAACACTTTTCAGATCTTTGTCCTCTTTCGCAAGGTAACTTCCCCATTCATTTAAAATACTTGTGTCTGAGACTCCATTTGTCAAGACAGTTGTTTGGATTGTTTCATTTGGCTTTTGCATCTTTATAGCATTTTGATTGTGTATCAAAGTCGGCACCTACGGTGCGTTGTTGTATTCAATCGGGTTGTTTCTATTAACGGGCGGTGCCTCCGGCACATGATTTTACCCCAAAGGGGTCATCTGTTAATAGCATCGGGTGGCGGTGGGGTCAATACACCCCGTTTGGGGTCGGCACGCTACGGTGCGTTGTTGTATTCAATCGGTTTTTTTCTATTAACGGGCGGTGCCTACGGGCATGGATTTCTAACTTAACTGTCATCATTGTACCAATTAAATAAATACCGTTCATCATATTCGATCTCATTTCGCTTCAACAATTCCAAATACTCATCTCTAAAACTCCGTTTTCGGTGATGTTCAGGCTGATTGATAATATAATGATACACCTTGTCTTTTTGTGAATGACTCACCGAAAACACGCCATAACCCTCTTGCCACGCAAAGTTTTTGATGAATCCCTGCTCTTTGATAAAAATCGTTGAATTAGTTTTTATATCACGCACCAAGTCTGAAATCAAGGTCATTGGGTTGATACTTATCAAAATATGAATGTGTTCAGGCATACAGTATATGGCTAACAATTTAACCTTGCGCTTCTCGACAATCCCAGTGATGTATTGTTGTATTTGCACCCGATATTCTTCACGAATAAGGTTTGCACGTCCTTTGACTGCAAAGACGGTATGGATATACAACTGTGAAAAGGTATTAGCCATTTTTTTCTTTTGATTTATCTCTTATACTCAATTCTGCCCAACGCATAGCTACTGCGAAAGCCTCAAAACGAAAATTGGAAGGATTCAACTCTGTGAATAATAATAGTTGGATTTCCATCAGTGCATCCTTTTTTTTGTCTTGGGAGGTTTTAAGCCTACGGGCAAGATTATAAGCTCCCTGCCATTTCCACGATAAGTCAGGGGTAAAATTTTTCGATTTCTTTTCACCTATGACATTTTGTTTGTGAATATCATAATAACTAAACAATTGCTGCAATAGCCCTTTCGTTACATAGCCTTCTTCGATCCAATTTACCAATTTATTTTTCCAATCTTTCACTTGTGGAAACTCAGCCTCCCAGTTGATAGGAATGTCGAACAAACAGAGTGCATTTTTTTCTTGCCCTTGATATTTGTGTTTTTTGGCTTTATCCTCTGCCTCCCCAGCCAAATCAGCGGCTTTGGCAATAGGAAACTTGGGCTTGATGAGTTCGATACCTGCTGAAAGAGTGATGTCATTTCTACCCGTAAACTGCTTGAACTCTTTTTGTACGACCTCTGCGAAGTCAATGATGGCATCCCAGCGGCCTACGGCAAAAACATCATCCCCCCCCGAATAAATAATATTTACCCAATCTCGGAAACTTTCTCTACGACGAATGGTATTGAGATAGCCACTAAAAAACCAATCTAATTGCCCGGATAATGTGGCATAGGCTGAAAAACTTGCTTTGTCTTTATCGAAGCCTTTGATAAAGAGTTGCCCAAGATTATCCACGTCCATTCTCAAAATGGCTAATCTATGGTAGTTGAAATCGCTCTTTTGAGCTAAATCCTCAAATGTTTTGGGCAATTTTGGAGTTTTCATCGCTACTTCACTGCCTCCATAAAAACGAAAAGAATAAGAGGTATTTTTTGCGGCAACAGGATTGATAAAGTTGATTTCATCCTTTACAGTTAGACAAATATCTGCTTTTTC
>JBKBKL010000253.1:0-2783 GCA_046294665.1 Runella sp. | reverse complement strand
TAAACAAGGCATGGTCTTTCGCTGCGACCAAGACTTCAAAAACGTAGAAGTATTGGGGCATAATTTTCGTAATAATTATGAAGTAGGTGTGGACAGCTACGGCACCATGTGGCAATCTGACAACGACGACGACGGAAACAAAGGAGTTCGTATCAACTATGTCATGGAGTACGGCAACTACGGCTACACCGACGAAATGACGGGCGCAGGTTGGAGCGTCAATCGTACCAACATAGAGGAGCAGATACCTCACCGCCATTGGCACCTCAACGACCCCGGTGTAGTACCCAACTTACTCCAAACGGGTGCAGGCTCTCCTACTGGACTGCTTGTTTATGAAGGTGATATGATGCCCAAAATTTTTCAAAATCAAGTAATCCATTGCGACGCAGGCCCCAATGTAGTAAGAGCGTACCCGGTCGAAAAAGACGGAGCAGGCTATAAAGCAACAATAGCTAATCTAATTTATGGCAAACGAAATCAGTGGTTTCGGCCTGCCGATGTATGTGCTGCTCCCGATGGCTCGCTCTTTGCCGCCGACTGGTACGACCCCGGCGTAGGCGGCCACCAAGCGGGTGATTTGAACAGAGGGCGTATCTACCGTGTAGCTCCCCCCAATATCGCTTACAAAGTACCTACTTTCGATTTCAATACCCTTGGGGGAGCATTGGCCGCCCTCCAAAACCCCAACGTTTCGGTACGCTACTTGGCTTACAACAAAATCAGAAGCATGGGAGCAAATGCCGAAAGCGAACTCGCCAAAATGTACCAAACTCACGCCAACCCCCGCATGAAAGCACGGGCATTGTGGCTGTTGAGTAAACTACCTAATGGCAGCAAATACATCGAAACGGCTCTCAAAGACTCCAACCCCGACCTACGCATCACTGCCTTGCGTGCCGCACGCCAAGTTACAGCCAAGGGAGTACTACCCCTTACACCAGAGCAACTACTCACCTTAGCCAATGACCCTGACCCGCAAGTGCGCCGCGAAATGGCCTTAGCCTTACGCCACCAAACCGACGACCTTGCGGCTGACCTTTGGGCGCAGTTGGCCAACCGCCACGACGGCCAAGACCGATGGTATTTGGAGGCCTTGGGTATCGCTGCCGATGGTCAATGGGATAAGTTTTTTAAGGCTTGGCTCAAAACTGCCGGCCCTTCACCTACTGCTACCGCCAAAGGCCGCGACATCGTGTGGCGGGCGCGTACTCCCGAATCAGTACCGCTGCTGGCTTCTTTGGCTTCAGATGCCAACGTACCACTCAAAAACCGCTTGCGGTACTTCCGCGCTTTCGACTTCAACCCCGCTGCTACCGAAAAATCGAACGCTTTGCTGGGTATTTTGAAAAGCAGCAACGACAATGAAATCACCAAACTGTGCCTCCGTCATCTCGACCCCGGATTTGTCAAAACCTCACCTGAAGCGCAGCAATCGCTCCAGAAACTCCTCGATGCTACCTTCGGTACGTCCGAATACATGGAATTGGTACAACGGTTTGAGCCTACCAACGAAAACAAACGTTTGCTCCAAATCGCTACCGAAAAGCCAATGCAGGGCATAGGACGTGATGCCTCAAGGCAGTTGTTGAAACAAAACGGCACGCCACTCCTTTGGGCTACCATCAATGGCAAAGATGCTGTCAAAGCGCAAAGTGTCATCACTTCTCTACGCAATGTAGGCAATAAAGCCTCTCTCGACATACTCAAATCAGTAGCTCTCGACCCCAAACGCCCCAAAGCCCTTCGTATGGAGGCTGCACGGGCTATCGGAGGTAGCTGGGACGGTGAAGAACTCGTACTGGCATTGCTCAAAGAAGGCAAACTCACTGGCGACTACAAAGCGGCTGCCGTACAGGGTGTAAGCAGTGCTTGGCGCAAAAGTGTACGCCAAGAAGCCGCCAGCTACCTCGATGCCGCCCCCACCAAAAGTGGCAAAAAACTACCACCAATGAGTGAATTGATAGCGATGAAAGGCGACCTCGCCAACGGTAAAACCGTTTTTGCCAATTACTGCGCCACTTGCCACCAGATCAATGGTGAAGGGGCAGATTTTGGGCCTGGCTTATCAGAAATTGGCAGTAAACTCGGCAAAGACGGACAGTACATGGCTATCTTTTATCCAAGTGCGGGCGTAAGTTTTGGCTATGAAGGCTATGAGGTCAAGTTCAAAGACGGTAGCACTACCATCGGTATCGTAGCCAGCAAAACCGAAACCGACTTAATCCTCAAATTCCCCGGAGGTACTACCCAAAGCTACAAAATGACGCAAGTAGCTTCGATGAAAAAACTCGATGAATCGCTCATGACGGCTGGTTTGCACGAAGCCATGAGCCAGCAACAACTCGTGGATTTGGTCGAATATTTGGCCAGTCTAAAACGCAAGTAAAACACTTTTGTTTTTACTTTTGCCCTGCCAAATCGCTCGTCGTACAAGCGGATGGGTTGTTCAATCATTCTATCACTCAATCATTCGACTACTGCATGGAATATCGTATCGAAAAAGACACCATGGGTCAAGTTGAGGTTCCTGAACATGTGTATTGGGGCGCACAAACTCAACGCTCTATTATGAACTTTCCCATTGCGCAAGACATCAACAAAATGCCCAAAGAAATCATACGCGCTTTTGCTTATCTTAAAAAAGCAGCAGCCATCGTCAATTATGAAGCAGGCATTTTTCCCAAAGACAAAGCCGAACTCATAGCGCAAGTATGCGACGAAATACTGAGGGGTGAGTTGGACGACCAATTCCCACTCGTGGTCTGGCAAACAGGCTCAGG
>JBKBKL010000252.1:0-2947 GCA_046294665.1 Runella sp. | reverse complement strand
GGTATAGGGGTCGGCTACTTGGCGGTATATTTTTTTGTGAATGGTGAGGGCTTTGCGTTTGGAGTAGTTGGACATGACCTTGGCCGCCCGACCTGTCGGAGCCAGTAGTACCGCCTTGAAACCCAGCTTGTTGATGACCCCCACCAGCGTACTGATGAGCGTGGTCTTGCCAGTCCCTGCATAGCCTTTGAGCAGGAAGCAGTCGCGCAGGTTGTCGTCTTCCAAGAAAACTTCGATTTGCTCAAAAAAAGCCTGTTGCCCCGCAGTAGGTGTATAGGGAAAATGTTTGGACAAAAGAGCCGAGGGCGTAGATGGGGAAATTTCTTTCATGTATTCAAAACTACGGTCTGTCAAGCAGATTCGCAACTTTCAAAAATTATTCCGTACCAAAAATTTTCTTTTTTTGAGAATAGTTTATATTTTCAAACTCTCATCAAAAAATGTTTCAAAAATCAGTTGTTCGGTGCCGCCGGCAACAAAAAAGCGAATATTGTTTGTATTTCTTATCTCCTAACTTTCAACCCCCAACTTACTACTATGAAAATCAAAAATGTACTACGCGACAAAGCTCGCGACGCTATCTTCTCTGTTACATCTGATACCACCGTCTATGAAGCCTTGCAGCTCATGGCTGAGAAAAACATCGGTGCCGTGCTGGTGATTGACGACGGGCATCTATCTGGTATTTTTTCGGAGCGCGACTATGCCCGTCGGGGTATTTTGCAAGGTCGTGCGTCGCAGCAGACAATCATCAGGGAAGTAATGACCAGCAAACTCATTACGGTATCGTCGGAGCAAAAACTTGAGGAGGCCATGATCCTCATGTCCGAAAAACACATTCGCCACTTGCCCGTAGTGGACGAAGGCAAACTCGTCGGAATCATTTCTATCAACGATGTAGTATCGAGTATCATCAAAGACCAAAAAGCAAGAATTGAGTCCTTAGAAAGCTATATTTCGGGAACCCCTTACTGATAATATGTATATTTGCGGTTGGCAATCGGCCATTAGCCATTGATACTTCGTTACTGGCTTTGGGTTCAGGACTTTTGGTTGAAATCAAAAACCATTTAAGCCAAAAGGCGAATTGCCAAAACTAATATAGCCAACAGTAATCTCAATGGAAAAAGCCAGAGAAGAAGTAATGCGCCTTTATGGCAATCGGCTGCGACTGCGTGTATGTGGGGTTTGTATCGAAAACGATAGGATTTTGATGCTAAGACATCGAGGTATCGGCAAAACCGATACCTTTTGGTGTCCGCCCGGTGGTGGAATGCAGTTTGGCGAAACTACTCACCAAGCCTTAAAACGTGAATTTGAAGAAGAAACAGGACTACAAATTCAAATCGCAGATTTACTTTTTGTCAATGAATTTATGCAACCGCCTCTACACGCGCTGGAGTTGTTTTTTGAAGTCAAAATCATAGGTGGTGCTCTTGGCTTGGGCCATGACCCGGAGATGTCTGCCCATCACCAAATCATTCAAGAACTACGTTGGCTGACTATCGAAGAAATCAAAAGTTATCCGGCCAATGAAGTACATACGATGTTTGGAGGGTGTACCACTTTAGAAGACATCAAACAACTACGGGGATACTTGAAACGATGACATTATGATCGCAACACCCTATCAGATAGCTCCTTTGGTCCAAATCAAAGATGAACAATTTGACATCAATCAAACAACTGACTACGACTTGTTGGTCGAACTTTCCCCCGAACGCCTTCGGGTAGTGGTATGTCAGTACCCTCATGGGTCAATCTATTGGCTGGAAGATTATCAAATGGGAGGTTTTTTTGATGACAAAAAAGCGATTGAATGGCTCAATGTACTTTGTCAGCAGCATACTTTTTTGGGGAATAATCAATGGCGAAAAGTGATAGTATCATTCAATACCCCTCATTTTACGCTCATTCCTGATGAATTTTTCCGTAAAGAATACACCCACAACTATTTAGAATTGCTCCGTGAAAAAATAGCTGAAAATGAGCAAGTACTGCACTATGGGATAGGGAAAATACAAGCCCGCAATGTATTTGCCGTCAATACCCCGATGATGGAATGGGTACTCAATACCTACACACCGCAAGCCCCCGTGTTTTTGCATCAAACCCATGGTATTATCGAAAATCTAATGCAGCAGCATATTGATTTTTCAAAAAATGGGGTATTGATGCACCTTTATTTTGAAGAAGGTTTTTTGACAATATCATTAGCCAAAGACAATAAATTGCTTTATTGTAATAAAATAGCTTACAAATCAGCCCATGACATGGGTTACTTTGTGATGTTTGTGCTCGATTCGCTGCAGTTGTTGCCCAAAGAGATAAGGTGTGAATTGTACGGCGAAATCACCCCTTATTCGGAAGATTATCAATTGCTTCAGCGATTTTTGCCACAGTTGTATTTTGGCAAAAACCCCGATAAAATAAAACTCGGAGAGGCATTTGAAGATTTACCCGAGCATCGTTATTGTTGTTTATACGCCCATTTCTCAATCGGCTAAACCCTTCTTCCCACTCATGAATAAACGCATCGCTCTTTTTCCGGGGTCTTTCGATCCATTCACCAAAGGCCACGAAGACATTGTACTGCGAGGGCTACGGATTTTTGACGAAATCATTGTAGGAATCGGGCACAATTCCGCCAAGAAAAGATACTTCCCCCTCGAAGTGATGCAGCAACTCATTGAGCAAACCTTCAAGCAATATCCTCAAATTACTACTTTTACTTATGATGACCTGACCGCCAACATAGCCCGCGATCTGGGGGCCAAGTTTTTGTTGCGGGGCTTACGCAATACGACCGATTTTGAGTTTGAAAATAGCATAGCACAGGTCAATAGGCACGTTTACCAAGAAGTCGAAACCATTTTTTTGATTACTTCACCACATTTGGCACCGATCAGTTCGACCATCATTCGTGAATTGCACAAATACGGTCATA
>JBKBKL010000251.1:0-3066 GCA_046294665.1 Runella sp. | reverse complement strand
GGCGAATGTGTCCATAACCTTTCTAATTTTGCTCAAAAATAACAAAAATGGTAAAGATTGGCATCATCAACGTATCCGACCGCGCCAGTGCGGGGATTTATGAGGACATACCGGGCAAGGCGATTGTTTCGACGCTCAACGAATATTTAACCACCTCATGGGAGCCAGTGTATCGGGTGATTCCCGACGAGCAGCATCTCATCAGCCAAGCCATGATAGAAATGGCCGATAGAGAGGGCTGTTGCTTGATTGTAACCAGTGGAGGCACAGGCCCTGCCCCCCGCGACGTTACCCCCGAAGCGACGGAGGCTGTTTGTCAAAAAATGATGCCGGGCTTTGGTGAACTGATGCGGCAGGTAAGTTTGCAGTATGTACCGACGGCCATACTGTCGCGCCAAACGGCCGGGATTCGAGGCCAAACGCTCATCATCAACCTTCCCGGTAAGCCTACGGCTATCAGACAATGCCTCGATGCTGTCTTTCCGGCGGTGCCATATTGCATAGATTTGATCGGGGGGCCGTACCTCCAAACCAACGAGGCCATCATGAAAGTTTTTCGTCCAAAAAATTAATACACCCCTTGAATCTCACTATTCTCAACACTCTTTTTGAAAAAATCTCTCACTTACGGGTGGGAGTCATCGGCGATTTTGCCGTTGATTTTTATTATCAACTTCAAACCCAAACAGGCGAGCAGTCGGTCGAAACCGGTAAAGAAGTTTTTTGGGCAAAAATTCCAAAAACATCTCTGGGAGGTGCCGGCAATGTCGTACAAAACTTAGCGGCACTGGGCGTGAAAAATCTACAAGTTTTTGGATTTGTAGGAAACGACCTCTACGGTCGCGAGATGCGCTTTCTATTAAGCCAAGTCGGGGCAGATATTTCAACGCTTTATACGCTCGATGCTCATTGGGATACTTGCACCTACACCAAGCCCATGACAGCTACCGGCGAAGCCAATCGGATTGATTTTGGCACTCACAATCAACTGCCAGAGAAAGTATTTGAAATCATACTGGAAAATCTTGAAAAGGCACTGCCGATGCTTGATGTACTCATCATCAACCAGCAATTTGCCAATCCGCTCATCAATGCGACGCGGCTGGCATCGCTTCAAAAACTATTTCAAAAATACCCCCAGTGCCTCTTTTTGGCTGATTTACGCGATCTTGGCGGTCTGCTGCGAGAGGCTACGCTCAAAGTAAATACCGAAGAATTGGGACGTATTTTGGGCAGCCCCCCTGCTTCCGATTTGGGGCAGTGTGTTACCCAAGCGCGTAGGCTTCATGCCATTACCAAAGCCCCCGTACTCGTAACACGCGGTGCCGAAGGGATTTTGTATGTGGACAAGGAAGACACCGCCCAAGTCAAAGGCATTGCCCTCGAAGGGCCATTGGACACAGTAGGGGCTGGCGATACGGTCGTGGCGGCTTTTGCCGTAGCCAAAGCAGTAGGAACGAGTGTTTCGCGTGCTTTACAAATGGCCAACTTAGCAGCGGCTGTTACGATTCAAAAACTCAATCAAACAGGTACAGCTACCCCTCAAGAAATCATGGCGTTGAGCCAACAAGTCGGCCAAATTCATCATTCATAACTATCCCTTACCCAAAATGACTCCCGAAAAAAACCTTGCCTTACGCCAAGAAATTGAAAGCTATCTCACTGGCTCACTGCTGCCTTTTTGGACAAAACGTACTGTGGACAAAGCAAACGGAGGGTTTATTACTCATTTCGACGAATTTGGGAATGATTCGGGCGAAGACGAAAAATCGCTCATCGCCCAATCGCGCTCGGTATTTACGTACTCCTCGGTGCATCGGGCGGGCTATGGCGACGGCCTTTTTGCCGAGATGGCGCGGCATGGCGTGGACTATCTGCTACACCGTATGTGGGACTCCGAGCATGGTGGGTTTTATTGGATGACCAATCGCAAGGGTGAAGTAACCAACCCCCAAAAAATAGTCTATGGATTGAGTTTTTGTATTTACTCATTGTCAGAATACACCTTAGCCACAGGCGATTTGCGCGGTCAAGAATATGCCGAAAAAACCTTCGACTTGCTTCAAAAATACGCCGTAGATACGCATTATAGAGGGTATTTTGAGATGTTTGAGCGTGACTGGACGCTCAAAGGTCCCGGCCCTGCTGGCGGCGACCGCAAAACCTTAGATGTTCACATGCACCTTATGGAGGCATTTACGACCCTCTATGAATGTACAGGCAAAGAAATCCATCGTCGCAAACTACTCGAAATTATTGATCTGCTGGTAGGGCGTATCATGCACCCCGAATACGGCACAGGCATACCACAGTTTTGGGCCGACTGGCGTATAGCCCCCCAAATCAAGTTTGACATCGTATGGGGTTGGGATAGATTCAATCCTGACGGCCTCAAAGCCGCCGCCGAAGACAATACCAGCTACGGCCACAACGCCGAGTTTGCATGGCTTCTCATGCACGCCCTCGACATCTTAAAAATTCCTTACGATACATACAGTGCCAATATCACCAAAGCCTTCAACCATGCCTTGGCTCATGGCATAGATTGGGAGCATGGCGGCGTGTATGTAGAAGGCTCACACGCTGGTCAGGTCTATGACCGCGAAAAAGAGTTTTGGCAACAAGCCGAAATGCTTATCGGAATGCTCGATGCCTATCGCTACCTCAAAAATCCTCAATTTCTTCAGGCCTACGAAAATGTTCACCGATTTGTGTTCGACAAAATGATCAATCGAAATACCGGCGAGTGGTGGCCGCTCATGACACGCGAAGGTGAACCTATCTGGCGGCACGCCAGCCATTCATGGAAAATCAACTATCACAATGTGCGCTCGATGATACAATCTTTAAGGCGATTGGAGAAAATAGATCAGAACAGGTAATTATGTCAAGATGAGAACTATTCAAAATGAAAATAGCCCCTAAATTTCTACGAAGACCACCAGCAAAACATTATTGACCATTGTCATTATTTTGTATATTTTGAAAGGGGTGCGTTTCAAAAGTGCCTAAGCGGCCATTAGATATTGACTTACAATATTCCATTGATTTGAAGCCATCAAGACC
>JBKBKL010000250.1:0-3072 GCA_046294665.1 Runella sp. | reverse complement strand
AATCAATAAACTCACCAATGAAGGAATCAGTACTTCCTTGATGACATGGAGGGTTGTTAGTTGTCCTCCTATCCACAGCATGATGGTCGTTACGTCGCCAATCGGCGACCATGCTCCACCGGCATTGGCTGCAATGACAATAAAGCCTCCCAAAATCCAGCGTGTTTCTTGCTTACGAACGATGCGACGCAGAAGCGCGCACATCACAATCGCCGTGGTGAGGTTGTCTAAGCAGGCAGAAAGAAAAAAGGCTATCCACGAAACAATCCAAAGCAGTTTGACTTTGTTGGTGGTATTGATACGGTCGGTGATGGTTCGGAAGCCATCGTGTACATCTATCAACTCGACGATGGTCATGGCTCCAAGCAAAAAGAAAAGAATTTCGGCGATTTCGCCCAAATGCTCAAAAAGGGCTTCATGGAGTACTTTGTGGGTGTCCAATGCTCCTGCTACGCCTTGAAAGGCAGGCATATTGTTGAAACCTATCAGCAAAACAACCCAACATAAAACCCCCGTCAATAAGGCGGAGGCGGCTTTGTCAATTTTGATGGTATGTTCAAAAGCAATAAGTGCGTATCCGACGACGAATACCAAAATGAGTAAAGTAGCCATTCAAATAAATAAAGGGTGAGTGATGGGTTAATCAATAAGGCCACAAATATAGGCTTAATGAGTGATGTATTGCTCCAAAAAATTAATATGTTCTTCTTGTTCTTTCATGATTGAATTGACGATATCACCTATACTCAATACCCCTACTACTTTACCGTTATCAACCACTGGCAAATGCCGAAATTTTTTATCCTTAAAAATTTTCATACATTCATGTATGTCTTGTTTTAAATCTACGGTGATTACTTTGGGGGTCATCACTTCGGAGATGAGTGTACTTTTAGCTTTCCGACCGTGTATAATGCCTTTGCGGGCATAGTCGCGTTCTGAAAAGATACCTACCAGTTCATCGCCTTCGAGTACTACTACTGCCCCTATGTTTTTTTCGGCCATCAAATAGAGGGCATCTATGACGGTAGTATTGGGTGTTACGCTCCAAATATTGGAGTGAGGCTTGTCAGTCAAGAGTTTTTTTACGGGTATCATAATATGTTTTGTTTTTGAAGAAGTTAGGATTAAGAAGAATGATAACGAAATTATGAGATTTTCTGCAAAAAGTAAAAATAATTCCACGAAAAATATTATTTTTACCCAAAGTCGAAAGCAAACGCTATTCATTCACTAAAATAATCCTATTCCGGTGGTTGTCATCTTTCTTTCTGTACTTTTTGTTTTGCTGGGGATCACCCTATTGAGTGTACGCCTGCTCTTTGTCAAAGGGGGGGAGTTTAAAGGTACTTGTGCCAACAACAACCCTTTTCTCCAAAAAGAAGGGGCAATCTGTGGGGTATGTGGGCGTAAAGCCGGCGAGCCGTGTCAAGAGGAGAATCATTTGAAGAATCCTACTGTCTGAAAGGTTTTTAGCTCTTTGTTGGCATCTTCGTAAATCCCATACACTTCCAAACCTTTTTGTTCTGCCAACACCAACGTTTTTTCTTTGCCCAAGACCAAAAAAGCTGTTGCATAAGCATCGGCGGTCATACAGTCGGGTGCGATGACCGAAATACTCAACAGGTTGTGCATAATAGGCTTTCCCGTTTTGGGGTCAATGGCATGGCTGAACCTGCGCCCGTCGCGCTCTACAAACTTTCGATAGCTTCCCGAGGTGGCAAGTGCCTTGTCATTCAAAGCTACTATCGTTTGTAACGGTCGAGTAGGGGAGGTGGTATCAGTAGGTTTATCTATGCCTATTTGCCAAATTTGACCTTTGTCGTTTTGTCCTTTGGCACGTACTTCTCCACCGATTTCGACCATGTAATTTTCAATTCCTTTTTTTTCTAAAAAACTTGCCACCAAATCCACCGTATAACCCTGTGCTATGGCATTGAAATCAATTTCGATATTGAGGTTTTGTTTTATCAATCTATTATTTTCCACACGGACTTTCCGATAACCTACCCACGAGAGCAGACTATCAATTTCTTTTTGAGTGGGGAGTGTCCCCCCTTTTTTGTAACTGAATCCCCACCGTTTCACCAATGGCCCCACGGTGATGTCGAAGGCTCCGTCGGTGGTTTGGGAGATTTCTTGTGCTTTCTCAAAAACATGGACAAAATGCTCATCTAAGACTATATTTTCTCGATTTTCATTGATACCTCTGATGATAGATGTACTATCCCACAACGACATACTACGATCTATAACCCGAAAAAGGCTGTCTATTTCAGCGGCAAAATCACGACTATCACTATATGAAATATTGAATGTAGTCCCTTGTGCTTGACCTTCCAAATGGGTATAAGTAGCCTTGGGGCGACAACCAACCAAAAGTAGTACTACGCAGGCAAGACGCAATGATTTCATGAGTTAGCTACCGAAGTCGTCGAAGGCGATGTTTTCTTTGGAAACTCCCAGATGGTCAAGCATATTTTGTACCGCAGAGAGCATCATCGGTGGGCCGCAGAGGTAGTACTCGATGTCTTCGGGGGCGGGGTGGTTATCCAAATATTCATTTTTGACTACCTCATGAATAAAACCTGTGTAGCCAGTCCAGTGGTCCTCGGGCAAGGGTATCGAAAGGGCTATTTCAAATCTAAAATTGGGAAACTCGCGTTCTATGGCCCTAAAATCTTCTTCATAAAAAATCTCCCGCTTGCTCCTTGCCCCATACCAATACGACACTTTACGGCCTGTTTTGAGGGTATGAAACAAATGGAAGATATGCGACCGCAGCGGAGCCATACCAGCACCACCACCGATATAAATCATTTCTTTGTCGGTGTTTTTGATATGAAACTCCCCAAACGGTCCGCTGATGGTTACTTTATCGCCGGGTTTGCGGGTGAAAATATACGACGAGCATTGCCCGGGATTTACGTCCATGAAGGCGTTGCGCGTTCTATCCCACGGAGGCGTAGCCAATCGGATATTGAGCATGATGATGTTGCCTTCGGCGGGGTGATTGGCCATGGAGTACGCTCTGAAAAGCGGTTCATCAACTTTAGCTTTCAAATCCCAAAT
>JBKBKL010000249.1:0-3077 GCA_046294665.1 Runella sp. | reverse complement strand
CGCGAGCATTTGGCTCGTGCTTACTATCAACAGGCTTCCAGCCCCAAAATAAATCGTTACGAGAAAGCAATAATATTGACGATGGCGCGAGCATTTGGCTCGTGCTTACTATCAGCAGGCTTCCAGCCTAAAATGACTGACGATAGCGCGAGCATTTGGCTCGTGCTTACTATCAACAGGCTTCCAGCCCCAAAATAAATCGTTACGAGAAAGCAATAATATTCAAAACCCAAACTTGTCTATGCGTCCTGACCCTGAGCTTTACAATTATTGGCCTTATCAAAACCGCCCTAAAATCCGCTGGAAAAACGGGGCAAAACTCGCCTTTTGGGTGGCCCCCAATATCGAGTTTTATGAACTAAACCCACCCAAAAACCCCCAACGAACGCCTTGGCCAAAGCCCAACCCCGATATTTCGGGCTATTCGATGCGCGACTACGGCAATCGAGTGGGGCATTACCGCATGATGGAGGCCATGGACAAACATGGCGTACGAGGGAGCATTTCTCTCTCGGTGGCCATGTGTCAGCACCACCCCGAAATCATCGAGGAATGTCGGAAGCGCAACTGGGAGTTTTTCTCACACGGCATTTACAATACCCGCTACTGCTACGGCATGGACGAAGCCCAAGAGCGTGCCATCATCGAAGACTCCATTAAGACTGTACGAGAGGCTACCGGCCAAACTATCGCGGGCTGGCTTGCTCCTGCCCTTACCCATACGGAGCAGACGTTTGACCTCATAGCAGAATATGGCCTCAAATACACCTGCGATTTATTCCAAGATGACCAGCCGCAGCCCATCAAAGTCAAAACAGGACGGCTGATTTCGATGCCGTATTCGCTCGAAGTAAACGATGTCATCTGCTACAACTCGTACTTTCACAGTCCGCGACATTATGGCGACATTCTCAAACGCCAGTTTGACCAGCTTTATCTCGAAGGCGAAGAATCGGGGACAGTCATGTGTATTCCGCTTCATGCGTATTTGGTAGGCCACCCACACCGCATCAAGCCTTTTGAAGAAGCCTTGGCCTATATTACTTCTCATGCCGACGTATGGGTAACAACCGCCGTGGAAATAGCCGACTATTTTTATGAACATTATTATCAATCGCCTGTTTAGTGTCCTGTAAAATAAGCCTGTATTATTAAATGATGTTACGCTTCTCCGAAGCATTTTACGTTTCATCTTAACACTACGACGGCTACAAATGTGGGGCTTCTCCGAAGCTCCATTTGAGTACCCCCAAGCCTCGGGGAGGCGTAAGTTTTGTAGGAAAACCACACAAAAAGTCCCTCAAGCCTCGCAGAGGTGTAAGTTTTGTAGAAAAATACCTTCTTCCAAATCATAATTAACCAAATTTGCGTAACATGAATTACTTATTTACGCTCACAGAACTTACTGAACTATTCTATAAAATTCTGTTGTCGTTTCGGCAAAATTATGTAGTAACTTCGTTTTCAGTTTACTTGACTAATGTTGAGCTAAACAATGACGTGTTAATCGAAAAACACCTAATCACTTCATTCTACTGAAAAGATGCCTCTCTCTCCCGAATTTCTCGAATATCCGCTTCGTCGTCATGGCATGGACCACGACCGTTACCAATGGTCAAATCTATTTGAACGCCTCCCTATCCAGTGGCCCGATGAGGCCAAAGTGGCGTTACTTGTAACAGTCCCTATTGAGTTTTTTCCGTTGAATCCTCAAGGCAAGCCCTTCAAAGCCCCCGGCAGTATGGTTACGGCTTATCCTGATTTTCGGCATTATACCACCCGCGACTATGGCAATCGGGTTGCTGTTTTTCGATTTTTGAAGGTGTTTGCCGAGTTGGGTATCAAGGCTACCTTTGCGGTCAATTCAAAAGTGGCCGAGCGTTATCCTGCTTTGATTGAAGCCATTTTTTCTCAAGGCCACCAAATCATGGCACACGGTGTGGACATGGACACACTTCACTACACCGGGCTTGACATCAATACTGAGCGAGCACAAATTGAAGAGTCAGTAACAACGTTGCGTCATATCTCTGGTCAAAAAGTGCAAGGGTGGCTTTCGCCTGCGTTTTCAGAATCTTTCCATACACCCGATTTACTTCCCGAATTTGGCATTACTCATTTTGGCGACTGGGCCAACGACGACCTTCCCTATCGCTTTCGAACCTCAGGCGGCGAACTCATCGCTGTTCCTGTTTCACAAGAAATCAACGACCGCCAAATCATCATCAACTATCATCATACCGAGGAACAGTTTTTACAACAAATCAAAGACCAATTTGAGGTACTTAACGAAGAAGCTCAACATTACGGAGGAAGGGTACTATCGCTGACCATCACCCCCTACATTTCGGGGCTGCCTTATCGTATCCAAGCCTTACGGCAAGCATTGATGTATGTATTGGAAAAAGGGGCTTTGCCCATGACAGCCTCCGAAATCGCTGACAAATCATTAGCTTTTATTTAGATTTCAGTAATTTGGAAAAAAATTTTACCCCCAACCGATCATGAGAAAACAACTCCTAACCCTTGTTTTTTGTAGTATGCTGTCAAATATCAACGCCCAAAACCTCCCCGATACAGGCATCAGCGGTGTGTATGAAGCTATGGTAGCTGTACCAGAGGCCAAATACGCCATTCGGTATTTTGGTGAGTTTGGTTTTTCGGTCATAGATTCGGCCAAATTTAACGCTGCTCAAGCCAAAGAACTTTACGGCGTGGACTCTAAACTCACCAGCTACCGCCTACAAAACGGCCCGATTGATTCGCATGGCTTAATTCGGATTTTGGTTTGGGAAAAACCCCTCGGCGAGGGCGTAGGCTATGTCATACCCGAAACCATCGGTCAGCGCATGGCCGTCATGCTCACCAACGACATCATCAGGCTCATGGACGTTTATAAAAATGAACGTGCCAACGGTGAAAAATGGTTGCCTATCGAACCCATTTTCGACGACCCGCTGCGTATCAAAGCCAACCAAAAAACAGACTTCTTCAACCGCCCCGTAGGAGTACGCGAAACGGCCGTTTATGGCGATTGGTTTTCGCACGTATTTTTCCAACGCTACGGCTACACCATA
>JBKBKL010000248.1:0-3159 GCA_046294665.1 Runella sp. | reverse complement strand
TTTCAAACGCAAATTCTTGTGGATTCGCGTTTCAAACGCGAATCATCTGATGAATCAATCATCAAGGGTTTCAAACGCGCATCATCTGAACCACGGGAGCATTATGCGGTGCTTTGAGTTGATGTTCTAAGATTTGTAGAACTTGGGGATTGTAGATAAGCCCGCAATGGCTGCCCCATACTTCATAGTTTTGGTGCAGTTCGTCTTCATCTTCCATACAAACAGCCCATGACACTACACCGTCTTGCTTAGTATAAATAGCGGTAGTGGGTAGAGGAGCACATTGGCATACATTCGACAAAAATTCAGGACTGGGCGTACTTTTTCCCAACAAATCGAAAATCCAGCGGGCATGGTTGGGGGCTTCAAGATTGCGGAATGGAGAGCCTAATGTGATGATTTGCTCGACGAAGACTGGATTCTGTTTGGCGAGTTCACGAGCATAAACCCCTCCCAAACTCCAACCGATGAGGGTTACTTTTTGCTGGTGTTTCTGATAGATTTCTTCGATTTTGTTGGCCAGAATGGGCAAATTGTCCAAGTCGGCGAGATTGCGGCCTAAACCCCAACCATACACTTGGTAGCCTAAGTCTGATAAATGTTTACGCAAAAAAGATGTAGATAAATCTGATCCCAAAAAGCCGGGTATCACAAGGACAGGTGAATTTTGTACAGTACGCTCAAAACGACGAGAATATTTGAAAAATAACCCCCGAAAAATATCAACGACGGTGCGGAATATTTCGGTGAGAAACATCAGCCAAGAGGGTTTACGAGTCAGGTTTTCTATGCTCACTTTTTCCATTTTTTAGTTTCATTAAGGGTGTCAAATGCAGTATTCATGGCAGTCAATAAGTCAAAAAAAGCTGATGCCACGTTTCTCGCACATCAGCTTTAATTTTATTCCTTTTTTAAATTGGTTTGCAAAAAACCTCATAGGTTTCATTTGCGATGATCAATGATTACATAACTTATTTTTTAAACCTATGAGGTTTAAGTTTAAATGCTATTGAATCAACGAGAATAGCCTCAAAATGGTTTTCAAAAAACGATGTTCGATGCTACTGAAGGCTTAGTTGTTTTTGAACAAATTTTTGAAACGTTCTACCCCGGAGAGTGTTTGGGCTTTCACCGCTTCCAATGTTGAGAAAACGATTTCTTGCTGTTGTTCGGCTAGTTTCAGTCCACCTTCTACGGCTTTTTTGGTTACGTTTTGCCATTTTTCGCCATTGGCAATAGTACTCTCTACCAGTTCGTCGGCAGTTTCGAGTGCCAATTGATTGGCGTTTTTGGCAGCAGTTTTGAGGTTGTTGAGGCGGTCGTTGATATTGAGGGTTTCGAGTGCGTTTTTAGCGGCTTTTTGTACGTTTTCGCGCAATTCTTTCCCATTGGCTACGGCCTCATCTACGATTTCGGTGGCAGTTGCTTTTACTTTGATGTTCATTTTTTGAGTGGTTTCTTTGACGTTGTTGATGCGTGATTCGATGTCTTGGGTAGCTTCTTTAGCAATTTTAGCAGATACTTCTTTGATTTTTTTGCCGGTTTCTTTGACATCTTCGATGACCTCGCTGGCGGCTTCTACTACCTCATTGGTGATGTTTTGGGCGGTTTCTTTGATTTTGTTTACGTTTTCTTCGATGTCGAGTGTTTCTACTATTTCTTTTACACCGCTTACTACGCTATCTGTAAGGTTGCTGCCTGCTTCGGTAGCTTCGGCTACGATTTCGGTAGTAGTATCAACTACTTCATTGGCTACATCGGCTACGTTTTCGATGGTAGCTTCTACTTGGGCTTTAGCCGTTTTGGCTGCTTTATTGGTGGTTTTTTTTACTTTGGTTTCCATTGTCTTAGGCGGTTGTTTGTGTTCAATTTTTTATTTGATGACACAAAGGTAAATGCCTCAAGTTACAGATAAGTTACAGATTTAGGCCATCGTAATTTTCTGATAAAGTTGCCGAGTTTCGGGGAGAGGGGTAATACCAAACTCCGCTTTAAGTACTTTTTCACATTGCTCATAAGTTTTGAGAGCCATGGGGCGATTGCCTTTCTGAAAGTAGGCTTGCATCTGAATACGGTAGGCATCTTCCCAAGTGGGGTCAATGAGCAGAGCTTGCTGGGTAAGGCGTACACTTTCCAATGGATTTTCATGGAGGAGTAGCTCGCTCAACGTAACCATGGCACCGAGGGTGAGAACTTGCAGCCGCTCGCGCTCGTCGCAAGGCCAATCTTCGTAAAGGCGATCGGGCAAATAGATTCCACTGTGTAAGTCAATAGCCTTCCGAAAAGCTCGTTGAGCCAAGTCGGGGTGTTCGATGAGGGCTTGGTTGCCGATGGCAATATAGGCTTCGAGGGCATCGGCATCTACCCAAAGCATTTCGAGATTGAGTTGATAGGCCAATCCTTGCCTTGTAATATACTGTGTGTCGGCATGGCTTTTGCGGTTGGGTTCGAGCACTTTGTTGATACCGTGTAGAGCTACCTTAAAAACAGGGTCGCCAGTTTCGAGGTCTTCTTCCCAGAGTCGGTCGAGGATTTGTTCTTTATGGAGGGCTTTACGATGGCGGTTTGTGATCAAAAACTCAAAGAGTTCTACTGTCTTGCTACGTCCCCATTCTTTGGGGCTTACGGCTATGCCCTCGCGCCATACTTGAAAGCTACCCAACGTTTGCACATGAATACGTGCATTTTTTTGGTGGGTTTCGATTGCTTGTAGTCGTTCTTCCAAAACGTCCCTCATTTCTTCTTTTTGGTGAGGTTATCTACTTTTTGATGTAATGCGGCCAGTTCGTTCGACATTTTCTCGAGGATTCCTACCAGTTGTTTGAAGTCGTTTTTGGAGGTGCTGCGCCAGTCGTCGAGTTCTAAGTTTTTTCCCAAAGTGTCTTCGATTTTTTGGTTGATGACTTCACTCACTTGTTGGATTTGGTCTTGGATTTGATCTTGAATCTGCGCTACTTGTTTTTTGGGGTCTTTGATAGATTCCAGTACCAATTTTGGGGTAGTAGCCGCTACCTTTTTCCAAAAATCAAGGCTTTTGGTCAGAATGCCCTGCTGTTCTTCGGGGGTTTTGTCTTCTACAGCTTGAGTAGTAAGTTCGGAGAGTTTTTCTTGGACAAATTGTACAAACTCATCAGGCTGCGAAAAACGCTTTTCATCGCC
>JBKBKL010000247.1:0-3238 GCA_046294665.1 Runella sp. | reverse complement strand
ATTAAGGCATTAAGCGAATTAAGAAAAGCCTTAATGCACCTTAACTTCTTAATGGTTACAAAAATCAACCATTAAGGCATTAAGCGAATTAAGAAAAGCCTTAATGCACCTTAACTTCTTAATGGTTACAAAAATCAACCATTAAGGCATTAAGCGAATTAAGAAAAGCCTTAATGCACCTTAACTTCTTAATGGTTACAAAAATCAACCATTAAGGTATTAAACGAATTAAGAAAAGCCTTAATGCACCTTAGCTTCTTAATGGTTACAAAAAAGATATGAAAATTAAAACTAAACTAACACTTGGCGTAGGGCTACTATTTATACTCATCATTCTGTTGAGTGTAATAGGGACAAAATATATCAACAACCTAAAAAATGACACCGCCAATATATTGAAAGCCAATTATAGCTCCTTAGAATATAGCCATAATATGTTGATGGCGATGGAAGAAGCCACAGACAAAGCCCTCCAAAAATTTGAAGCTAATCTCCTAAATCAAGAAAAAAATATCACCGAAATCAGAGAACAAGAATCCACCGCTGCCATCAGAAGCAATTTTGAACTACATAAGCTGAACAAATACGATAGTTCCATTCGGGCAAATACCAAAAAAGAAATCTTTCATATCATGGATATGAATATGGAGGCTATTCTACGAAAAAGCCAAGTAGCTAAAGCTACCGCTGACGAGGCTGTATTTTGGATTGCCATAAGCGGAACATTGTGCTTTTTAATCGCATTTGTCTTATTGGTCAATCTCCCCTCCAACATAGCCGACCCAATCAAAGAACTCACCGAAAGCATTAAGCAAATTGCAGCAAAAAACTATTCTGAAAGAGTACATTTTGAAAGCCACAGCGAGTTTGGTCAATTGGCAAAGTCGTTCAATACGATGGCTGAAAAATTAGAAGAATATAACAACAGCAACTTGGCAAAGTTAATGATGGAAAAGCGAAGAATAGAAACCCTCATCAATAATATGCATGACCCTGTGATTGGCTTAGATGAAAATCTTAAAATCATCTTTGCCAATGAAGAAGCCATTAAAATAACAGGAACAAGAAAAGATAACTTGATCGGAAAGTTCGCCCAAGAATTAGCCATTCACAATGACTTGATAAGAACCCTGATACAAGATGTCATGATTTCCTCAACAGAAAATAACTATCAAAAAAGACCACTCAAAATTTTTTCAGACAATAAAGAAAGTTACTTCGATAAAGAAATTTTACATATATCCATTACACCTACAGGCGAAGCCGAGCCAAAATTAGTTGGCCATGTGATATTCTTACGAAATGTAACTGCCTACAAAGAATTAGACTTTGCGAAGACAAATTTTATCGCTACGGTTTCGCATGAGTTCAAAACCCCTATTTCCTCCATAAAAATGAGCTTACAATTATTAGAAAATGAACAAATTGGAACTCTGAATGAGGATCAAAAAAGCCTGATAGAGAGTATTAAAGATGATGCAAATAGATTATTGAAAATAACCAGCGAATTGCTCAATATTTCACAAGTGGAAAGCGGGAATATCCAACTTACCATTTTACCGACTGACCCAAAAGAAATACTATTGTCTGCCCTCCATGCTACCAAAACACAAGCAGACCAAAAACAGATAAATTTTGAAATAAATTACCCCGATAGCATATCAAAAATAATGGCGGATCACGAAAAAACCGCTTGGGTGCTGACCAATCTTATTTCTAATGCCATCAGATATTCCTACGAAAACTCTACCATTTATCTGTCCATAGAAGAAGAGGAAAAACAGGTTGTCTTTTCAGTGAAAGACACCGGACAAGGTATAGCATCACAGTTTAAAGACAAAATTTTTGACCGCTATTTTCGAGTTCCCGGAACAAAAAAAGAAGGCACAGGGCTTGGTCTTGCCATCAGTAAGGAATTGATGGAAGCACAAGGCGGGCAGATAAGCGTGGAGAGTGAGTTTGGAACAGGTAGTACATTTATCATCACGCTCAACAAAGCATCAGATGATATTTGAACTTTGACTTTTACCTAAAAATGAATTTACACAGCTCAAATTTCAAACGCACACTTTATGGTGGTCATAGTTTACACCTCTACTTTCTTCGACGAGCGTTTATAGCTTTTCAGACCTTGCAGCGGGGTGTAGTGGTCGCTTTGGCGAGGATAGTAGCCGGTGCCGTTGTAGGGGCGTTTGTGAGGGCTGCATTTACATTCTTCGGAGCAGGCTCCTTCCATTTTCCAGCCACAGTCTTCGCACATCGGTACGTGGATATTGCAGTCGTTGTTGGCGCAGTTTACCATACGGTCAGAGGGAGTACCACAAACGTAGCATTTTGAAATCACTTTTGGATTGACATGATTGACCTCCACCGTCAGCCGATTGTCGAATACATAACATTTGCCCTCAAAATCTTCACCGCCTGCCTCCAGCCCATATTTGATGATGCCTCCGTGAAGTTGATAGACATTCTCGAAGCCTTGTGATAGCAAGTAAGCACTTGCTTTTTCGCATTTGATGCCTCCTGTGCAATAGGTTACGATTTTTTTGCCTGACCCTTTGAGATGTTCTATTTCTTGGAGATGATTGGGTAGCTCACGGAGATTTTCCATGTCGAAGGTGATAGCTCCCTTAAACTTGCCCACACTATGCTCATAGTTGGAGCGCATGTCTATCACTACCAAATCGGGGTCATGGTGGAGCATTTCTTTGAACTCAGCGGGTTCGAGATGTTGGCCTGTCTGAACGAGAGGATTGACAGGCAAATCTGAATTGACGATTTCGTCTTTGAGTCGGACATGCAGTTTTTGGAAAGCGTGTGCGTCATGCTCTTCCACTTTGAAATCTATCGTAGCAAAACGTGGGTCAGATTTTACCCAGCGCATATACGCCTCACAGTCTTCGGTCAAGCCTGATACCGTACCGTTAAGTCCTTCGGCAGCCACAATAATACGCCCCAGCAAGTGGTGAGCCACACAAAACTCATGCTGTGCTTGGCGGTAGGTTTCGGGATCTTCGATAGGCACATATTGATAATATAACAAAACGCGGTAGGATTTCATAAGTACGATACTCTTGAGTGTCAATGACTAAACTTTCGGCAAAGGTACAAAAATGTAAGAAGTCAAAAATTGATAATCGTCAGGATTAGCCTAAAAACGCTCATACTTATTATATTCGCTCGCTTTTTTACCCCAAAACCAAACATTTATACAATGCACATTGCTATTACTGGAAAC
>JBKBKL010000246.1:0-3250 GCA_046294665.1 Runella sp. | reverse complement strand
TACTTTGTCCAGAAGCTAGTTTTAGTTCGGTTTTTACTTTTTGTACAAACTTTACGCGGTCTCCTATTTCGGCATAAGTTGGCAAAAGGCCCTTATTAACCACTGTCACAGTGATACGCGAAATGCCATTACCCAACGCTTCGGTTTTTACGTTTACGAGTTGAATTTCGGGCATTTGGTGGCCTAGTCCCGTCAAAAACTTGAGGTGCTTATCAGCAGAAGCTTCTAAATAACTAATGGGCGGATTGAGCTTGCTGAAAGGGGCAATTCCTCCTACTTCCACTTTTTGTCCCGGAAAATCGGGGTGCTGAATCGTTTTCCACTCCACATACACTCCTGTGAGTTTCTCTTTATCAGCCCATTTCAAATACCTGATTTCGTCGTCGCCCGCTTTTGGCTCACCGCCGCTACCTGCCCCTTTGGTGCCCTCGGCTTCTGCTTTGGGAGCGTCATCGCCTTTTGGACGGTCAGAAGTTGCTTCTTTTTTGGTAGAATCTTTGGCAGGGGTAATCTTAGGTACCCACCATCCGGGAGTTGTAAAACTAAAACGTCCCGCGTGAAAATAGGCAGTCTGCGAAAAGTTGCCTTTTGTTTGGGGCAATTTAGGAGCATCTTTCAAGCCCGTTTTGCCATTATATAATTTTGATACTTGCTCCATTACTTTGGCATCTTTTGCCAAGGGGCCAGTCAATATTTTTTTTGCTACTTTAGACGCTTCAAATTTAGGTGCCTCACTGAGGTTGTTGTTAGGCCCAAATGTCAGTACTGCAAAAATCTGCGGTGCGCGATACAAAAATTCCAGTAAAGCCCTTACTTCGGGCGCTTCGGCGGCGTATTCGCCTGAGCCTTTCACAAAAATGGGGTATTCATATGTAAAGTTTTTTTCGGGATTGATGCCACCAGCAGCATCTTCGTTGAATTCTCCGTCTTTGTCATTGTCCATTCCTTCGGTCAACAACAGATATTTGCCACTTTCTCCTTTGGTAGGATCGGCTTTTACCAATACACGGGGGTCGTCTTTGCTTGTCACAAAAGTTCCGGTGGGACTTTCGACGCGCATCCAAGTAACCAAGCCGTCGTTGTTGAGATCTTCAAACGGGTCTTCGTCTAGGCGACCATCGCGGTCATCGTCGGTAGCGGTGTCATTTCCAGTGCGCTCATATTTGAGTTTGGCCACAAACTGCTCTTGCGCATCGGGGTTCATGCTTGGCAAAAAGTAGAAAGTTTTGGTTTCGAGCAATTTGGCAATACTGTCGGTACTAGACGCAGCCAACATTTTTTCGGCAGTTTGAACCGCTAACTCACTACCCGCTAGGTGTGTTCCGTCAAGACCTGCCACTACCAAAATAGCTGGTTTTTTGGTAGCATCTCCCTTGCCAAGCGTCAATAACCACAAATCGCGCCCTCCTCCACTTTTACCAATAGACCGTACAGAAGCCAAAGCATTGTACTTAGTAGAAAGATTTTTGAGCCGTGTTGAGAGCTGTGCATGACTATTATACGTACTTTGGGCTTCTACATGAGGAGTCATCCATACGAGCATTGTCACCAACCCACCATAAAGTAGTTGACGAATCATAAAATTTGGTTTTTAGAGTTTGATAAATATAAACTTAGAATAGACGAGCGGAATCCCAGAAAATTGTATTTTTTCTACCTTCCAGACCCAAACTTCGTTTGATTGCAAGTTAAGGAAGAAACTTTATACCAAATAGATTGTTGAAATATTGAGCGATAAACGCCCCGAATGTATAGAGATAAACGATAGTTTTGCGAACCATGTCTTTTTTTCGACTTCACCACATATCCAAGAGTTATCAGGAATTATCAATACTTAGACAAGTCAATTTTGAATTAAATTCAGGAGAAATATTTGGCCTACTTGGAGAAAGTGGTTCGGGAAAAAGTACGTTGTTGCATGTCTTGCGGCAGGTTTGATAGATGCCGACGAAGGCGAAGTATGGATTGGCGCTGAAAAGCTCCGCCCTGCCAGTGACCAGTTGATTCCGGGGCATCCCGACATCAAAATTGTTCACCAAGATTATCAATTATCGCTCCCGCTCACTACGCGAGAAAACATCAATTATGCCTTACGTTTTTACGAAAAAATATACCGAAACGAACGAATAGAAGAATTACTTGAACTATGCCATTTACAAGCCGTAGCCGACCGGCCTGCCAAACTACTTTCGGGCGGAGAAAAACAGCGCACGGCCATTGCAAGGGCTTTGGCCGAAGAAGCTCGTGTATTGCTTTTAGATGAACCTTTTGCTCACTTGGACTTACCTAATCGACGACGCCTCAGCGACACCTTACGAGAATTGACCACCCAAACGGATTTGGCTTGTCTTTTTGTGACGCACGATGCCCAAGACGCCTTGAGCTTATGTCATCAGATGGCTGTTTTGAAAGAAGGTGAATTACTACAAAAAGGCACGCCCGAAACTATCTATCAAACTCCTGCCAATACCTATATTGCGGCCTTGACTGGTGAAATTATATTGATAGAGCCTTCTTTTTTCCAACATTATTTTAACATCTCGGCTCCGCTGCTTGATCATCAAATAATGGCTCGCCCCGAACATTTTCAGCTTTCTACCAGCACCACCACCGCAGAAACAGGATGGGTCAAAACAATTGTAAAGCGAGTATCTTTTGAGGGAAGTAGATACAAAATTGAGGTGCAATTAGAAAATACCTTACTTAGCGCTTATTATTCTGCGCCCCTTCCTTTGGAATCTGAGGTTTTTATAAAATATGTAGCTCCATCTTAGTCCGACATTTTGTCAACCAAATCTCGGGTAATCTCCTGAAAATAAGCGCTATTATAAGGTCCAAACCAATTCATAACGAGCGTTTCGTAAGTGTCTCTGTCATAATATTTGTCGGGCGTGATGTAGCCGATATATCCGCCGTTGAAGCTTGTCACCATGAGTTTCAATCCTTTCTGATTGGCATAAGCACTCATCTCGGCAATCAGTTCTCCCGAAAAATCACACGGAAAACCTACCATCAATACATTGCCGATTCGCATGGCTTTGACATAATTGGGAAAATCGCCAAATGCCCAATTGAACACCCAAGGCCGCAAACGCCAGCCAAGCGTGACCCGAGGATTGGCTTCTCGCAAAGGAAGTGGTAAAGTCACCATCCTAAAGGCTGCTTTTGAAGAAAGGGGCATCTCTAAAAGCTGCTGCTGAACATCCGCTTCCAAACTATCCGCTTCTGCTCGTGCCTGGATTATAACATT
>JBKBKL010000245.1:0-3268 GCA_046294665.1 Runella sp. | reverse complement strand
ATAGTGCCAAGTAGGCTGCCAGCCGAAGCCATCGCGGCAGTTGCTAAGGCCTGAATGTGTTAACATTCTCTGATAAAAAACCGACCAGGGCGTAATGTTCAAATCCCCTACGACCAAAGTAGGCTTTGTATTTTCTTTGGCTATTTCTGCTATTTTGTTCAACTGTCGGTTGCGCGTCAGAAAATCAATCTGAAGCCTCGTAGGGTTGTAAGCATGGCACGCTATCAAACGAAGGGATTTACCTTTGATTTGGGTTTCGGCCAAGATAATCCCTTGTGTATTTTTTACAACCACCACATTGGCGGTCATAGGCTGTTTAGCAGCAAGCATGACGAAAGTATTGTCTTTGGCAGAGGTTTTGAAAAGGTAGTGGTAGCTTCGGGAAAAATGCCGCTGAAAATAGGCTTCAAATTCGGGCGTTCCTTCATTGATTGAAATAAAATCAGGGTTGAGCTGATTGATTTGTGCGGTAAGCAACGAAAAGTCTTTGTTTTTATACAAGATATTGGCATGAAAAACACGAAAGTCGTACTCCGTCTTTTTGCCCTTTTGACTTGTATCGAAAATGCTTTTGACCAAGTACCCGTTGAAAGCCACCACAAATAATGCTAAAAAACTCAAAAACCAGCGTTTTTGAAAAACAAAGTAAAGCATCAACAATACGCCTATGCCAAAATACTGAACTCGAAAATGGGCAAAGTGATCAAGCCAGCGGCTGTATTTTCCTCCAAAACCCAAAAATGATACTGCTAAAAGTCCCCAAATGGATAGTATGATGATTGACTTGAATAAACGTAGCATCGGTTTTGTGTTTAGATGAGGCCACAAAAATAAAAGCACTCGCCGGAATCAACCACGACGAGTGCCCAATAAAACCTCCAAAATCTATTTATACTGCTAAACGCTCTACGGTAAGTTGTTTTTTGAGGCTACTCAAAGCTCCAAAAACAAGGTTATAGACCGACTGAATGTTTATTTTCATGAAGTTAGAAATCTCCTCATTGCTCATATTGACATAAAACTTCAAGAAAATTGCTTCACGCTGGCGGCGTGGCAACCGCTCCATAGCCTCATTGAGGTTGCGGTTGGTTTCCAAATACTCTTCATGTGCTACCACATAGGTTTCGGCTGAAGGAGTATGAAGGTGATGATACTCCAACGGTATCTCTTCACTGCTTGTATTTTTTTGTTGGGCATTGAGATGCCTTACCAGCTTACGTTTGATAGAAGCCATCAAATAATAGCGTACCGAAGTGGTATCGCCCAACGTATGGCGGTGCTGCCACAACTCCACAAACAAATCGTGGATACAGTCTTTGATTAAAGCCTTATCAACACTGAATTGAGTGCAGTAATTGTACAATAGTTGAACATAACATTGATACAATCGAGCAAAAGAGGCTTCGTCGTCCTGACGAAATTGGTTCCAAAGCGTTACCTCTTCTTGAGTAGTAAGTTGAAAGCGGGGCATTGGGCAGGAAGGGGGTTTGGGGGTTTGAATTTAATCACAGCCCAAATGTAACTTTCTTTATAATAAGTTGCAAAATAAAAAGTGTTTTTTTTACAATTAATTTTCAAAATATAATTTGGTAAACTCAAACTTATGCCCATCAAATAAACCTAAATCACTCATTTTCAGCGAAGGAATCACCAGTAAGGCCATAAACGACAATGTCATAAAAGGGGAGGTTAATGAAGTTCCCAATACTGATTTTACAAACAAATCTATCTCCGAATACGCCTCTGCTACCTCATAACCGTCTTGGTCAGACATCAGACCCGCAATAGGTAAAGGTAGGCAATGATACCCTTTTTCGCTGCTTACGGCACTCACTCCTCCTTGCGCTTCTATGACCAAGTTGATAGCGTTTGCCAAACTCTCATCATCGCAGCCTACGGCGATGATATTGTGTGAGTCGTGCGCTACCGAGGAGGCAATCGCTCCTTGCTGGAGGCCAACATTTTTGATAAAGCCAATCGCTACGGGAGCAGGTGCATAGCGATTGACAACTACTATTTTCAGCATATCATTGGCTACATCGGCTACTATTTTGTTGTTTTCTACTTTGGCAGGTAAGGTCAATGCATTGGTGATTAGTTGTCCGTCTAAGGCTTCGATGACTTTGATATTGAGTGAAGCAACATCAGGGGCTGCAACCGCCAAATCGCCAACAGCAATGCTTTTGCAGTTGAAATGATTGATTGGTTCACTACGTAGGTCAGCAATAAGTGAAACCCCATTTTTTGCTACTTCTTGACCATTGATATAAGTATTCAGCACATTGAAATCCTGTAGGTTGTCCACCATGATAAAATCGGCAGGGTCGCCCTCACGTAGCAAGCCTACGGGTAGTCGGTAATGCAGCACAGGATTGAGGCAAGCCGCTCGAAGTACATCAAACAGCGCGTATCCTTTGGCCAATGCACGTTTTACGAGTTGGTTGATATGCCCTTCGACCAGATTGTCGGGGTGCTTGTCGTCGGAGCAAAACATGAGGCGTGTGGGGTACTGCGACATGAGGGGTATCAATGCTTCAAAATTTTTGGCTGCACTTCCTTCTCTTATCAGCACGTACTCCAGCCCCAACTGAAGTTTTTCTAAGGCTTCTTCATACGTGAAACATTCGTGGTCGGTACTAATTCCAGCCTCGATGTATCGCTGGGCGGCCTCACCTCGCAATCCAGGTGCGTGGCCATCTATGGGTTTGTTGAAGGCTTTGGCATATTGGATTTTGGTCATTACTTCGGAGTCTTGATTCAAGACTCCCGGGAAGTTCATCATCTCGGCCAAATAACCTATTTCTTTCATGGCCAACAGTCGTCGAATGTCTTTCACTGAAATCGTAGCTCCTGCCGTTTCAAAAGAAGTAGCGGGTACGCAAGAAGGCGCGCCAAAACAATACTTGAAAGGGACACGGCGACTATCGGCTATCATGTATTCTACACCTGCCACTCCAAGTACATTGGCGATTTCGTGCGGGTCAGACACCGTACCTACCGTACCATGCACTACCGCTAATCGGGCAAATTGAGCAGGGGTAAGCATCGAACTTTCGATATGTACATGAGCATCTATAAAGCCGGGCAAAATATAGGGCAATCCTTCTTGGGGCTGACCTTTGGGTACAATGCTTTCGATTCTTGTATCTTTGAGGCAAATCTCAGCTAAGTTGATGGTATGATCGAAAAGATTGAGGAGGTTGGCGGTAAAACGCATAAAAACAGCGATTGTCGGTGTTTGTTAGTTTAAAGTTAGGTCTTTCACCCA
>JBKBKL010000244.1:0-3337 GCA_046294665.1 Runella sp. | reverse complement strand
AGAGAGGTCAGTATCGCTCACTATCGTAAGTCGTATATCAGCATCTTGGGTGATGGTTTTGCGGGCGTTGTCGAGCAAAAACTCCCCAAATCCATCATTTTGAGCAATCATTTGTTGGCCAAAAATCTTCTTTTGGGTGATGTCCTTTTGCTCCTCCTCCGTATATACCACATACGTAGTAACCAACGCCCAAAAAAATGCACCTGTGAAATAGTAAATCGTAGTACGATACCTAAAGGTGTATAAAATGCGTGGGAAACGCGAAAAATAAAGAACCAAAAAATAAACGATATGTACCCCATAAATCCAGTGCCATTCAACCCCAACCATCCAAAAACTCAAACCACTCACCAACAATCCCACCAAGAAAAGTCCTAAACCCTGCCAGCGGTTTTGATTGAATCGAATAAACAAACTCGCCAGCAAGTGGACATTGAGAAAATAGATACTCGAAATCAGAACGAAAATACAAATAGCGACTACTTTAAGTCCCGAAAAAGAGATACTAAGTGTAATATCAAGGGTAAACTGTGACTTTTCATAGATGTTTTTGAGTTCGGAAAATGCGCCATAAAACACCCAAGAACTCAACACTACCCACACTACCGATAAAACGACTTTTAATTGTTGGGGAAGATTCAGCAACCAAGTGTAGGTTTTGGAACGAAAGTAGAAATCTGCCAAATAAAGCGAAAGTACGAAGCATACTAAGCAGTTGAGCAGCAAGTCGCCGAGGGAGGGCGCAATAGGCGATGCCACATAAAACTTAGGATTGAATAAGTCATTTTCCGAAAACAAAAATGGGATTCCAAAATACAACATTCCCACTCTAAGCAGGAGCAAATAGACTGTCAGCAGCAAAAATGCCCGCTCAAAATGCTTCTGATGACTCCACCGATATACCCACTGAAAAACATATATCCCCAAAAAAATAACCGACAACACGCCCCATATAATCGTATTGACGGGAGTGGTAAGATTACGGTAGGTTTCAAATTTGGGGGGGGTAATCGAAAACAGAAAATTGAATTGATTGTCAAGTACATTCCGCGTTTTTACCTTTGGGGTAGCCGAGATTTCTTCGGGGTCAATACTAAACAATTCTGCGTTGTAGCCCGACTGTAAGTAATTGTTTTCTTTCTTGTAAAATTGATACAGATTGATCAATGATACTACTTCAAAATTGTCTTGAAAATTGGAGAAGGGCTGTTTGCTCACCAAGTACTTGCCCTGCTCAAAGCCTACCAAGCGGGTTTGAGTAAGCTGCCGGATAGATTCATAATCGGGGACAAACCGATGGTCAGACCAAAAAATAAGCTCCCCATTTTTGAAAACGTAATAAGGATACTTGGTAGGTCGGCGTAAGTCTGAAAAGGTAGTAGTGGTATTTTGTGCGAGTATAGCTACAATACTTCTCAGTTCGTTTTGAGAAATCTCCAGTTCATTTTTGACCCTCGACTTGACCCCCTCAAGATATTTTTCTTCTGAAGCCCCCAACGCCCCTCTTTCCAAAAAAAAGAAAGATAAAAAAGCAGCCGACAGGGATACTAAGGCCAATAATAAAAATATATGTCTAATGATTTTATGCACGAAATTCCAAAATGGTTTTTGCTTCCAATGTACAGACATCTCCCTAAAATCGTGCCAAATTTTGATGTATCACCCACAAATCTCTCTATAAAGAAAGTAGGGATTGTTGAGTGTATATATATTTGCTACCACAGCTATTGATCTTTATTTTTTTCGACCGTAAACCCCACTCCTTCGTTCGATTGCTCAAATCCAATCTCTACGCCCAATACATACATTAGGTGGCGTTTGTCTATGATGACTTTGATAGAAGATACATCGTAGATTTGATCGTGTGCCGTAGCAGTATCAAATCCGAGCAAAAATTGTGCGCTACAACCTCCTCCCTTTACCCCTACCCGTAGGCCATACTCATCAGGGATTTTGTTGGCACGCAAAGTATCCAAAATTTCTTGACGCGCTTGCTCTGTTATCACTACGGGCTTTATGTTTGTCATCTCGTACTATTTTACGATTTGTTTGCGTTCTTTGCCAAACAAGATTTGTTATTCCAACAAAAAACTTATGGAAATTATTACCGATTTACTCAAAATTCTTCTCCCTGCTGCCTTAGTACTTTATGCTATGTATCTGACTGTCAGTACTTTTTTAAAACAACAATTTGATCTACAGCAGCAGGTTCAGCGCACCAATCAAGCCGAAGTAGCACTACCTATCCGACTTCAGGCTTATGAGCGTGTCTGTTTGTTGTTGGAGCGCATCAGTCCCAACAACCTGCTGATTCGACTCAATGGCACGGCCACCCAAGCGGTGGAGTTTCAGCAAATCTTGCTGCAAGAAATCCGCGAGGAGTTCAATCATAATCTTTCGCAGCAAGTATATATGAGCCATGAGGTTTGGGAGCAAGTACGCGCTGCCCAGCAAGAAGTAATGACGCTCATCAACCAAGCTGCTGCCGAGATAGCCCCCGAGGCAGCCCCAATCGAACTTTCCAAAAAGATTTTTGAGAAGATTATCCAAGAAAATCGCAATCCCACCGCCCAAGCACTCAAGGCTACCAAAGACGAAATCCAGCGAGTTTTTATGTGATTGTTAGTTCTCGAGTACTTTCATGGCGGCATGGTAGCCAGCTATGCCGCTCACGGCTCCGCCCCGCTTGGCACTTGAGCCACACAGATATACATTGGCAAAATCGGTTTCGACTCCTCTTTGATTAATTTCGGTGGCATTTTCGGCAAAAAACCACTGCAAACTTCGGTGGAAAATATTGCCACGAGGCAAGCCCAACTCTTTTTCTAAGTCATAAGCACTTTTGGCTTCGATACATAATTTCCCTTCGCTATCTCTTGCCAAACAGTCTTGTAGAGGCTCGGCCAGATAAGCATTGATGCCTTCCAGATAGGAGTCCAACACTCTTTTTTGGGTAGATTCGGGATTTTTTTCAAACAAATTGTAAGGCATATCTAAGCCAAACAACGTGAGCGTGTGGTAGCCTTCGGCAGCCAGTTGTGGGGAGAGAATAGAAGAGTCGGTAAGGGTATGGCAGTAGATTTCGCACGGAGGTAGCGTAGGCAACTGACCCGCCAATGCCTCTCGGTACGATTGTTCCATCTGCGAGTAGCTTTGGTTGATATGAAAAGTACCGCAAAAGGCATCTTCAGGGGTTACGTTTGGGTATTTCAATATTGGCAAACGCTTGAGCAGCATATTGACCTTGAAAGCCGTCCCTTCTTCTTGGGGCGAAAAAGCTAATTTTTGTTGCGTCAGCCGAGCCAATGTGAGCGGTGAAGCATTGATGAGTAGGTGT
>JBKBKL010000243.1:0-3368 GCA_046294665.1 Runella sp. | reverse complement strand
GGTCGGAGTCAAGGTCCAAATCCGATGCAGATAGAGCGGCAGAGTCAGCAGCCCAAGGCCGGTCAGCAGAGTGGAGGAAGAAATTGAAATTAATGAAGTGGTAGGATTAAGTCAAATTTATTTTAAAAAATGACGATGGTCATTTTTGTAATCAAATATTCGCCACTATCTTTGTAACGGTATTTTTCGTTACATTTAATCAATAAACTTCTTTTTATGGATATGCTGGTAGCTCCTGCACTCGTAGCCAGCGACTCCCTGCAACACCGACTGGGCTTGCAGGGAGTCGCTGGTTTTCATTTTCAACTCCCGCCTGCCGCGCTTATTGAGCAGGCACTGCTCAACGGTGAAGGTCATCTGGCCGATACAGGCGCACTTATGGCCGATACAGGTAAATTTACAGGACGATCTCCACAAGACCGTTATATTGTAGCAGATGATAAAACACTCAATTCTGTATGGTGGAGCGACATCAACATTCCATTCGATGCCCGTAAATTTGATGCCTTGCACCAAAAAATGCTTCAATTTTTGGAAGGCAAACAAGTATATGTTCGCCAAGCCTATGCCTGCGCTCACCCTGACTATCGCCTCAATATCACAGTAGTCAATACTTGGGCTTGGCACAATCTATTTTGCCATAATTTATTCCTTCGGCCAGAAGCCCATGAACTCGAAAATTTTGAGTCAGAGTTTACCATCATCAATATCCCTGAGTTTCAAGCAGACCCCAAAACTGACGGGACTCGCAGCGAAAACTTTGCCATCATCAATCTCACCAAGAATATCATTTTGATAGCAGGTACAGGTTATGCCGGAGAAATGAAAAAGGGGATTTTTTCAGTACTAAATTACAAGCTGCCCCATGAGCGGGGGGTACTTTCGATGCACTGCTCGGCCAATGTGGGCAAAGAGAACGACACGGTATTGTTTTTCGGCTTGTCTGGGACGGGCAAGACGACCCTCTCTGCTGACCCCAACCGCGCCCTCATCGGCGACGACGAACATGGCTGGGCGGGCGATACTATTTTCAATTTTGAAGGAGGCTGCTATGCCAAAGTGGTCAATCTGACCCGCGAAAAAGAACCAGCGATTTATGATGCTATTAAGTTTGGCACGATTGTCGAAAACACTCGTTTCTACGAAGATACTCGTACCATTGACTACACCAATATTTCGGTTACGCAAAATACCCGTACAGCTTATCCGATTGATTATATCGGAAATATTATGCGTCCTTCGCTCGGTACAGTCCCCAAAAATATTTTCTTCCTTACTACAGATTCTTTTGGCGTGCTTCCTCCACTGGCCAAACTCACCGTAGGGCAGGCCATGTACCATTTTATTTCGGGCTATACAGCCAAAATCGCAGGTACTGAAATAGGCATCAAAGAACCCCAAGCTACCTTTTCGGCATGCTTTGGAGCAGCATTTTTACCCTTACACCCAACTCGCTATGCCGACTTATTAGGAAAAAAAATTCATAAACACCATGTAAACGTTTGGCTTATCAATACAGGCTGGACCGGCGGTCCTTATGGTGTCGGTTCACGCATGCCGCTGGCTTACACGCGAAACATGGTAGAGGCTGTACTCAATGACCAACTCAATGAAGTAACCTACACCACTCACCCTATTTTTGGGCTTCAAATGCCTGATAGCTGTCCGGGAGTACCTTCCGAACTACTCAATCCCCGCAACACATGGTCTGATAAAGAAGCCTATGACCATGCTGCATTGGATTTGGCTGAATTGTTTCGTAACAACTTTAACAAGTTTGTCGAGTTTGCCAGTCAGGAAATCTTGGCAGGAGGGCCAATTTTCAAAAACTAAAAAAATAGTCTTGATGCTAAAACGTGGGGGCCCCACGACGAATCGAGTGGGGCGCCCGGTTTATGTTGAAAAGAAAAAAAAAAACAAAATTTGTTTTTATCATAAACCGTGCCACCCACTCTAATAATCGTGGGCCACCCACGTTTTAGAGTACAATTCAAACAAATACCTAAATCCCAAAGGCTTCTTTCACTTTATCGACATAATCAAGTTTTTCCCATGTGAAAAGTTCAACGGTGGCTTCCGCGCGCTGGCCAGCGTTTTCAAATACTTTGGTGATAGTCTTATTTTCACGTCCCATGTGGCCGTATGCGGCCGTTTCGGAGTAAATCGGATTGCGGAGTTTGAGGCGTTGCTCGATAGCATAAGGGCGCATATCAAATATTTTTTCAATGATTTTGGCAATTTCCCCATCACTCATTTTTTTTCCATTTTCACCTTTTACTTTGGCTGTGCCGTAGGTATTGACGTATAAACCACAAGGTTTGGCTACACCGATGGCGTATGATACCTGTACCAATACCTCATCGCACACACCAGCGGCTACCAAATTTTTGGCGATGTGGCGTGTAGCATACGCCGCCGAGCGATCTACTTTTGAGGGGTCCTTACCCGAAAAAGCACCTCCACCGTGCGCACCTTTACCACCGTAGGTATCCACGATGATTTTGCGACCTGTTAAGCCGGTATCTCCATGTGGCCCACCGATGACAAACTTGCCTGTGGGGTTGATATGGTAAGTAATTTGATCGTTGAACAGTTTACGTAGTGAAGGCTTGAGTTTGGACTTCACACGCGGAATCACATAGCCAATAATATCCTTGCGAATTTGGGCGAGCATCGTTTCGTCGTCGGCAAATTCATCGTGCTGAGTCGAAACTACGATAGTATCAATACGAATGGGCTTGTTGGTGTCTGAATATTCGATCGTTACCTGCGACTTGGCATCAGGGCGGAGGTACTTGATGCGTTTGTTTTCGCGGCGAATGGCCGCGAGTTCTTCCAAAATCTTGTGCGATAGATCCAGAGCCAAAGGCATGTAGTTGTCGGTTTCGCGGGTGGCATAGCCAAACATCATACCTTGGTCGCCAGCACCTTGAGCATTGGCTTTCGACTCAAAATCGTCGGCAGAAAGGCGATCCACGCCTTGGTTGATGTCGGCAGATTGCTCATGGATAGCCGAAAGCACACCGCAAGAGTGTGCCTCAAACATATACTCAGCTTTGGTGTAGCCAATCTTGGCAATCACATCGCGAGCGATTTGCTGTACATCTAAATATGTTTTGGTGTTTACTTCTCCTGCCAGTACTACTTGCCCCGTAGTAACAAGGGTTTCGCAGGCTACTTTGGAGGCAGGGTCAAACGCCAAGAAGTGGTCAATCAGGGCGTCGGAAATTTGGTCGGCTACTTTGTCGGGATGGCCTTCTGATACGCTTTCCGAAGTGAAGAGGTAAGGCATTCGTTTATGATTTACGATAAAATATGGTGTGCATCGCGTGCAGCGGTGCGGTTGAAAACCGTTGCAAATATATAGG
>JBKBKL010000242.1:0-3398 GCA_046294665.1 Runella sp. | reverse complement strand
GGGGATTTCGGCACTACTTTGAAAACCTCGCACCGAAAATTTTTCTTGGTAATGCCGTCCATCAGGCGTATAGACCAACACTTTTGCTCCGATGGCGTTTCGGTTGCCATTTTTCCCTGTAAGTTCGACACGAAGATGTTTGTTTTCGGCTGATTTTGAGCGATTTTCATAAATAAAAGCCTCGCTGTTGATGTTGTTGGTGATGATGTCCAAGTCGCCGTCATTGTCCAAATCGGCATAGACGGCTCCGTTGGAATAGGAAGGAGGATTGGGCGAAATCGTAAGTTCTTCAAATCGTAATTCGGTGTTTTGTGAGAAAAATTTATTTGGTATTTTGACTTCAGGTAGCAAATCAACCAGCGATTGGTCGGACTCGTCGAAGCGTTTTTCGGCAATGAGCTGTTGAATACGGTCGTTGGACATGAAATTAATATAGTCCATGTCGTTCATGCGTTTGTTGATGCCGTTTGAAATGAAAACGTCTTTTTTGCCATCGTTTTCAAAATCAAACAAAAGCACCGACCACGACCAGTCGGTTGCATGAATACCGGCATACAAGCCTATTTCCGAAAATCTCCCCTTTCGGCTATTGAGTTGGAGGTTGTTGCGTGCAAACTGCACGTTGTACCCTTGCGAAAGTTTAAACCGAAAATTGTAAAAGGCATCTTCGCCTTCGGAGCGTTTCAAGATTTCGGGGTCGTAGGGTAGCATATCGAGGCTTAGGATTTCGGGGAAAAGGTCGTTGTTGAGGTCGGCGATGTCCACCCCCATCGTAAAGCGACTCGTATGAAGTAGGCGTTCGTCGGTTTCGTCCCTAAAAGTTTTGTTGCGTTGGTTGAGGTAGAGGTAGTCGTTTTCGTGGAAATCATTGCCGACATACATATCGGGGTAGCCGTCGAGATTGAGGTCAGCTATGGCCAGCCCAAGCCCATAGCCCAAAGCCGACGAATGAATACCAACTTGGGAAGTTGTTTCTACAAATTTTCCATGCTGATTTTCAAAAAAACGATCTCCTGCCAAGGGGTGAAAAGTGTTGAGAAAAAGGTCTCGTTTGCCGAATGTACCGTTTTGGTGTACGGAATGATTGAGTTGGAAAAAGTCCAAGTCGCCATCGGCATCATAGTCGAAAAAAGCAGCCTGTGTGCCAAATCCTACCAAATCTAAGCCATATTCGGCTGCTTTTTCTTCAAAGTGCGGAATCCCGTTGGAGTCAATTTCACGACAAATAAAAAGCAGATTATGCCCCTGAAGCCCTTCAAACTCCCCTATCCTGCTGATGTAAATATCGAGCAGACCGTCTTGGTTGATGTCAGCTATGGATACGCCAGTGGACCAGCCCGCTGGGGCTTTGAAGCCGCTTTGTTCGGTGATGTCCTCCAACTTGATGGCTTTGTCGTTTGCCAAATCGGTTCGGTTGAGATAGAGGCGATTGTCAGACTGATTGGCCGTAAAAACCAAATCTATGAGTCCGTCTTGGTTGAAATCGCCTGCTCCTACGCCTCCACCGTTGTAGAAATACATATAATTGAAAATATTCAAATCGGGCGATGGCTTTACTTGGTTGATAAACTTGACCCCTGTTTGGGAAGAGGGCAAAAGCCGAAAAATTTCCTCTGCATCGGAGCTACACGAACCGCACAGCAAGGCAAGAAATAGAAGTTTTCTCATGGCAATTTGGAGAGCAGCAGGGAGTCGCTCTTGGGTGTAAAGCGTGGATTTTTAATAAAAATATACCCTCGAAGTGGTAGATAATTTTCAGGAATATTGGCATTTCCGGGTTTGATAACAAACCCTTCCAATGAGATAATCAGACGACTTTTGGAGAGTTGTTTGAATTCCATTTTACCTTCGGCCATCAGATAGCCCTCGGCAGTGAGCATAGGTGTTTTTTTGAGTTTGCCAATCATCACGATGACCTGGTCGCCACTGGCTTGACCGATGCTTTGATTTTTGAGAATAAACTGATGCGGCTTACGTTCTATCCAGCCGTTGGCGATGCAATCCAGTTCTACGTTGGCTTTGGAGGTATCTATCAAACTGGCCTTGAAACCTTGCGGTAAGATTTGGGCTATACAGCGAAAAGGTTGCTGATTGGGATAAAACTCTTGCTCATTGATACGTATTTCGATAAATGCCTCACTATCTGCAAGTTTATCGGCTTTTTTTTCAAGAGATTGTAGGGTGTCTTCTTGTTGCTGGGTAGATGTACAGGCACTCCCTAAAAGCAACAGTAGCAGATAACATAGTATTTTTCTAAACATTCTACAGCACTCTTTAAGGTACAAAATACAACTTCCCGAAAGTGTGTATCTTTCGGGAAGTCATTGTGATTTAACTTAGTTAAAGAATTAATAACCAGCGTTTTGCTTCAAGTTGGTATTGGAAGCAATGGCCGAAGCTGGGATTGGGAAAAGTACTGTGTAAGGCTCAACATTGGTTACGTCTTGGTATTTACGATTGAATTTACCGAAACGAATCTCATCAGTACGAGCTACTCCTTCCCAGTAAAGTTCAAGTCCACGCTCACGCAACATTACATCGTCGTTGATAGCGGTGGCGGTTGAGGCTCTACGTAAAGTACGAAGGGCGTTGAGTTGTGCCAAAGCAGCAGCGGTATTGCCCCCACGGTATAGGGCTTCTACTTTCATCAAGTACACATCGGCATAACGCAAGATGAGGTACTTGCCAAAGTCGGTAGGGTGATATTTGATAGCACGGATTCCTTTTTCGGTAGCAGCCCCAGCCAAAGGTACATCACGAGTAAAAGAAAGTGGTTTTCTGGAACGTGAATCCACAATAGGCGTTTTGTCTTCTCTAAACTGCTGTCCAATCAAGAAGCCTTTGTGTAGGCCACCGAATCCTTTTTGAAAGCCCACTTCACGGAAGCGGCGGGCATCGTTGGCTTCAAACTTGTCATAAAACTCTGCCAAAGTAGTAAAGCCATTCCAAGGGCCTGACTGCTCGGCAGGGAAACCGCCCTGATCGTAGTGCATGGTCATCATCCAACGATTTCGAGGCGAGCCTTGTAGGTCGGTGAAGATTTTATCTTTGGAGTCATTAGCCGTAAAAGGATTGAAAAAGTCAGGATCTAAATCATAGCCATCGGCTTTGACGGCATCGCAGTAGGCCACTACTTTATCCATATCAGCCTTATCGAAGGTGTAAGGGCCTTCGGGTTTGGCAGCCTTGTAAACCGCCTTGTTCAGATGCAAACGTGCCAAAAGGGTATTGGCCATGGCTTTAGAAGCACGAGCATTGATAGGATTAGGGCCAATACGGGGCAAATTGGGTAATGCTTCTTCTAAGTCTTTCACAATAAAATCAAAAGCCTCAGAGCGAGTCATCACTTTGGGTAAATCCTTTACTCCTTGATCTACGGTACGACGAGGGACTTGACC
>JBKBKL010000241.1:0-3404 GCA_046294665.1 Runella sp. | reverse complement strand
GGTCTTGATGGCTTCAAATCAATGGAATATTGTAAGTCAATATCTAATGGCCGCTTAGGCACTTTTGAAACGCACCCAACTCAATATTGGTATTGATATGCAGGATATACTTGCCAATATATGTTTAGCTGCGGTTGTTTCTCGATTAAAATGCGAAAAAGACTTAGAGCAAATATACAATTTCGTAATTGCAAGATTTGATGAAATGGAAAATTTTGATGAAAAGTGATGTAAAAATTCATATCAAAAATCATAATGCTTCAAATTGTCTGGCTAAAGAAAGATTTACGATTACGAGATCACGCTCCCCTCAAATCAGCCATCGAACTATCCTACCCCACTCTTTTGATTTATATCTTTGAACCTACCCTCATTAACGCTTCCGACTCAAGCAGTAGGCATTGGCAATTTGTATATCATTCGTTGTTGTCAATGAATACAGAATTAAAACCATTAGGGGCTGAAGTTCGAATTTTTTATGGCGAGGCTATTGATGTTTTTGATTGGTTGGTTACAAACCATGCAATCAAGGGAGTATTTTCGTATCAAGAAACTGGCAACGATATTTCATTCAAAAGAGATAGAATCCTGAAAACATATTTCAAAGATAAAGGAATAAAATGGGTTGAATTTCAATCAAATGGGGTCATTAGAGGATTACAGAATCGTGCGTATTGGGGAGAAAATTGGGAAAAATCAATGAATGAACCAGAAGATACACCGATATTAGAAAAACTGATTCCTTCCAACATAATAGTACCAGAGTATTTTTGCATTGATCCTTTATTCAAAAGAAAAATGGAAAACTATCCAAAGGCATTTCAACCGCCGGGTGAGAAGTTTGCATGGAGATATTTAACAAGTTTTTTTGAAGAAAGAGCAAATGGTTATACAAAGTACTTATCAAAACCATTGGATAGCCGTTTTCATTGCAGTCGTATGTCCCCTTATTTGACATGGGGTAATCTAAGTAGTAAGCAACTCTTCAAATTCTATCAAAAAAATGTTGAAGCTTCGCTTTTCAAAAGAGATTTAATAAATTTTAGATCGAGGCTACAGTGGCGATGCCATTTCATTCAAAAATTTGAAAGTGAATGTAGGATGGAATTTGAACCACTCAATAAAACATACATTCAGCTTCAAAAACCAGTCAATGAAGATTTTATTCAAGCATGGGAAGACGCAAAAACAGGATATCCGCTGGTAGATGCTTGTATGAAAGCCGTCAAAGAAACAGGATATTTGAATTTCCGAATGAGGGCTATGTTAGTATCATTTTTGACTCACACCCTATGGCAACCATGGCCTTTGGGGGTTCACTTTTTGGCTCGCCAATTTTTGGATTATGAAATAGGGATTCATTTTTCGCAATGGCAAATGCAGGCAGGATTATGGGGTATCAATACCATCAGAGTTTATAACCCTGTGAAACAATCTATTGAAAATGACTTTGAAGGACAATTTATTAAAATCTGGCTACCAGAGTTAAAAAAAATACCTAATGAGTATATACACGAACCATACAAAATGACCCCTCTCGAGCAAAAATTTTATGATATTAAAATCGGGGTAGATTATCCTTATCCGATAGTAAATTATGAAATAGCCAATAAAAGAAGTTTAGAAATTTTACATCAATTTAGAAAACGAGAAGACACCAAAATAGAAAATGAACGAATCATAGGAATTCATGTAAGTAGAAAGAAAAACTCTTGAAAAGATTTAAAAAAAACTTCACTAGCTGTTACAACGTTCGTAAATCCAACGAAAAGTATCGCGTGGCAAATCCTCAAAACGCCCTTCTGCCAAAGCCGCATTGATCCGAAAAACGACTCTCGGTTCTAATGACTCAAAATCTTGTCCAAAAAGTTTGGCTTCGAGTGCAGGGGTATATTGTTTGTGAACTTGTACCAACTGTGCTTGATATGGTTTTTGCCAGCCGTCGTTATCTCCCAACACCAAGCGGATTTTAGTCCAGTCGTCATAAAAATACTCCTGCAAAAGGGGGATGATTTGAAACCTAAAAACCTCACAAAGCTGCTCGAAAGTACTGACATTGAGAAAGTAAGCATGGCCAAGCGTATGCTCGCGGTCGTAGAGAAACTCGATGCGTTCGTTGAGGGTTCGTAGTAGTTGTACTAAGTCGGTGTCGTCTATTTTTGGGTGGGCTATGAGTTCAGGTACAGGCAAACACTCCTTGAACCAAAACCTTCGCCGAAGTGCCGTGTCGAGTAAGGCAATAGACCGATCGGCGGTATTGAGCGTACCAATGATGTAGAGATTGGAAGGTACGCCAAAACGCTCCTGCGAATACGGCAGCGTGAGCCAAAGTTCTTCGTCAGCCCCCAATCTTTTGCAAGGCTCTATCAGCGTCAAAAGTTCCCCCAAAACTTTGGATACATTGGCGCGGTTGATTTCGTCTATCACCAAAAAAACAGCGGGAGCAGCGGCCAGTTTGGCATGGCGATTGGGAGGAGTATCGCTCAAGCACCCTTCAAAACTCTGATAGCCCGCCTTCCGTAAGGCTTCCAAACAGGCTTCATAAAAAATACCTTTGCGGACTCGATAGCTGACTTTATCGCCCACAGCTTCGGGGCGTATGCCTTCTACAAACTCCTCATATCCAAACGATTGGTGAAATGTAACGAAACGAGTTTCAAAATTTTGACAAAGCTGCCTTACTTCATAGGTTTTGCCAGTACCCGGAGGGCCATACAGCAGATAATTGAGTGGAATACCGGGGCGTGGGGCTGGTACTTGGTAGGTTCCAGTGGGTTCGGCTACGGTATGAAGCTGCGTATTTTTAGCAAACAATTCTGCCCGAAATGCCTCATCTTCTGCCGCATGATAGAGCGCGGCATTGTGTAGTTTTTGGTGGTTGGTAGAGGTGGCCAGTTGCTTGAGTTCTTGCAGCGAATCTATCCAAAGTTGCACGAGGGTATCGTTGCGAAACAGATGTTTATCTTCAAATCGAATCCACCCCAGCACAAAATCTGTGTTTTCCTTTTCTTCAAATCTAAGGGCTTCGATTTGTAAAGCGGGTTTCAATCGCATTTCATTTTTGAAAAGTAGCCCTATTCTTACATTTTCTTTTCGCCCCGAAATCTGCAACGCCGTATGATTGTTGAGAATGGCCGTAAGACGGGGGCTTTTTTCGCTCACCGTCAGAGCCATTTGGGGGGAGTTGCGGGGTAAATCTAAGCTAACTATCATTTCTTTGAGCAAAACCAGAAATTGACGCACCGCATCAGGCTGCTGGATACGACGAATTTGACTCACCAAAATATCGCGTTCGAGGTCAGAATAGCGCATAAGCTCTTACGATTGGGGTAGTGCTGTAATTATGGTGCTAGTAGCCCCATAGCACAATTTTTGTTATGATAGCACAAATAATACTTTATAGC
>JBKBKL010000240.1:0-3442 GCA_046294665.1 Runella sp. | reverse complement strand
TGCGTATTTGTCTGATTATAAGAATATTAACTTTGACTTTGTAGCACAACTCCTTTTGTTATGAAAATAGAACACGTGGCTATTTGGTGTATGGATTTAGAAAAAATGCGAGGTTTTTACGAACAATATTTTGGAGCAGTAGCCAATCAAAAATACAGTAATCATCACAAACAATTTAGTTCTTATTTTTTAACTTTTGAGTCTGGGCCACGCCTCGAATTGATGCACAAGCCTCTTCTCATCTCTCCCAATGTAGGTGAATCTTCCTCTCTGAAAGGTTTTGTGCATATTGCCATGTCTGTCGGAAGCATCGAAAAAGTAAATCAACTGACCGAAAGATTACGATTGGACGGTTCTGAAATTGTAGGCGAACCCCGATGGACAGGCGACGGCTACTACGAAAGTGTCGTACTTGATCCTGAAGGGAATCGAATCGAAATCACTATTTAGTCATGACTTCCCATCTAAAGATATATTTTACGCAAAGCCAAAACATCGCCATAGGATTGATTTTTACTTCTATGGGCTTTTTGTTTGGCAACTGGGTTACGATGATTCCTTATGTAAAGCAAAAATTTTCTCTCAACGATGCCCAACTGGGTCTTTTGCTGCTGAGTATGCCTTTTGCTTCGACCCTGATGAATCCCCTGACTACGCTTATCATCAATCGCTTTGGCATACGCCAAACGACCGTTTGGGGGGCGTTAGCGATGGCGGCCGCATACGCGCTACCTGTCAATGCCCCCACTTTGATATTGACTTCAATAAGCCTAATGCTGGTGGGTATGAGTATCGCAACTACCAACGTAGCCATGAATACTTGTGTAACAACTATCGAGCAGCAAGAAGGTATTTTCATCATGTCCACTTCGCATGGTATGTTTAGTGCAGGCGGTATGTTGGGGTCGGCATTGGCAAGTTTGTTGATCGGCCTGAATGTCGCCCCCATAGTACAGATGCTCTTGGTATCGGGAAGTATCATCGTTTTGGTACTTGTTGTAAAACCTATCATCTGGAAGATACAAGAACTGCCCAAGCCTACATCAGCAGATGCCAAATTTGTATGGCCGCGTGGAGCATTGCTTGGCATGATAGCTATTTCGTTGTGTGTCAATATCACCGAAGGCTCTATGGCCGATTGGACCGCCGTTTATATGCGAGAAGTAGTACGAGCCAACGATTTTTTTATCGGTTGGGGTTTTGCTTTTTATGCTTTTTTGATGGCTACGGGGCGTTTCTTGGGCGATGCCCTTATTCCTAAGTTTGGTACAAGGGGCATTTTGGTCATGGGAGGTATCACTGCTGCTATTGGGATTACGACTGCTATCGGTTTACCTTATACTTTCAGCAGTATTGTAGGATTTGGACTGGTAGGGGCGGGGGTATCATGTGGATCGCCGATTTTGTATGGAAGTGCCGCAAGGCTTCCCAACATGGCACCAGGGGCTGGGCTGGCTACCATGAATACGTTTAGTATCGCAGGATTTTTGGCTGGGCCTGCTATTATTGGCCTCATTTCCAATACTTTCAATCTCTCTATTGCCTTGGCACTTATCGCTATTTTAGCTTTGATTTGGTCTTTGCTGTCGAAGAGAACTGTGCTTTATTAGTTTGTCTAATAAATTTGAAAATAACTTTTACGATTATTGACTACCCTTGACTATGAAGGCTTTTTCAGACTTTCAAAGGTTAAATACGTCTGCTCGGTAGTTTATCAGGATTGTCACTAACGGCGTGCGTGTTTGTGAAGTAAAATTAGAACGTAGCACAGCAAGTTGTGGACAAATAAATCAAGCCTCACATAACGAAACATCTTCTCTTGTAAGCCCTCTATGAGGCTTGTTATTTAGTGCTAATAAACAGAAAAAGCAGGTGTGCAACAGTTATCGCTTTTGGTGCTGGAAGACTTCTCGATATAATACACGGAATGCAATTTTCAGACAAGTGAAAAGCAAATCTTTATTTTTGATATGTTAATTGTTGAAAAAATATTATATTTGTAAACCACTGAAAAACAGGGAGTATAAACGATATATTGTTAATTCTTGATTTGTATTGTATTAATTCAAAAAAATAAAATTTTCAAATGTCAGAGGCGAAATTTATACACTATGATTTGAAATTAGTAGAACCATCATTCGGTTCTACTCTTACGGATTTAATCATTGAATTGGATTATCTAAGAAAAAAACAACTTGGAGGTTCGACCCATCCGAAAGTTTTTTTTCAACTGAAACACATATTCCATACTCTTGAAAGTATCGGTTCGGCAAGAATTGAAGGTAATAACACAACTATCGCTGAATACATTGAAACGAAACTAACAGAAACTAAGAAAGTCCCACCAAGCATAAAAGAAATCCAGAACATTGAAAAAGCAATGGCTTTCATAGAACAGAATGTAAATGATTATCCAATTAATAGAGCGTTTCTTAGCGAGATGCACAAAATGATAGTTGATGGGTTGTTACCACCACCTGAAGGTGAAGGCGATTCCACTCCAGGCGAATACAGAAAAAGAAATTTGAAAATAAATAAGTCGTCCCATAAGCCACCTGAATGGTTGAAGGTTGATGACTATATGAATGAGTTAATTGATTTTGTAAACCAAGAAAATAGTCCCAAATATGATTTATTAAAAACTGCTATTGCTCATCATCGTTTTGTTTGGATACACCCCTACGGGAATGGAAACGGCAGGACAGTTCGTTTATTTACTTATGCAATGCTTGTCAAGACAGGATTTAACGTAAATGTTGGCAGGATTATTAACCCAACAGCAGTTTTTTGTAGTAATCGTAATGACTATTACAATTTCTTGTCCGAAGCCGATAAGGGAACTGATGAAGGAATAATGGCTTGGGTTGAATATGTATTAAAAGGTCTAAAGGAAGAAATTGAAAAAATAGATAAGCTGTCCGATTACAACTTTCTTCGCAAAGAAATACTTCTGCCAACTATCAGTCATTCGTTAGATAGAAAATACATTACAGACGTAGAGTCAAAAATCTTGAAAAAAGTTGTTGACAGGCAGGTTATTCAAGCTGCTGATGTAAAAGAGTTTTTTGTTGGAAAAGCAGATGCAGAGGTGTCAAGGCAAATTAAGCGGTTGATAGATAAAAAGATGATTTCACCGGAAAAAGACGGGACAAGAAAATATGTTCTTAGATTTGATAACAGCTATTTACTAAGAAGTATCATTAAGTCATTGGGAGATAAAGGTTTTTTACCTGTCCGTGACGAGGTATAAAAATGCTTACCGCCTACGTTTTAGACTTTAGGTTCGGGTAGGTCCCGAATGTCTTCGAAATCAACCTATCCCCCTGAAAGCTTTTGGGACACGTCCCCCCGCCTGACGCAAAAACCGTGTTTGTGGCAACCCTTATTTCATTCGTCATTGCTATGATAGTCTTTACAAATAAAAATATGCAGGGCTTTAGTA
>JBKBKL010000239.1:0-3491 GCA_046294665.1 Runella sp. | reverse complement strand
AGGCCCAAATCAGTGAGTTTGTCCAAGTAAGTAACGCCCGATGCCAGACCAAAGGCTAATTCTTGGGTCGCACTGGCTCCTGCGTTGTGAAAGATAGTGGTATCTACACTCAAAGATCTAAACTGCGGGGAGTTTTGGGTATAGGATATGAGTGCTGCCAAATCTTCAAAAGCATTTTTGGGGAAAACTCCCGTTTGCATCAGTTGAGCCAGAATATCGTCGGATATTCCACCTTTCATCTGATAAGGAATGATTTTTCTTAGCACTTCCGACAATGACTTACCTTGACATTTGATTTTGAAGTAAATAGGTACATCGCTCAACTTAATGCCATCGAGAAGTTTTGACCAGTTGATTTCTTCCGTTTTTTTATTTTCAAAATCAATCACAAAGGCATCGCCACCGACAGATAAGTTTGATTTGATAGCTTGGTTGGTAGTTTTTTCGTCGGTGTAGGTTATGGCAATCAAATTGAGCCAGCCGGGTAATTTTTCTTGACAAATCTCTTGTATGTACTGATGAATCGGTGGGAGGTCTTGCTCTGTATAATAAGGAGCTACTACAAAACCTTCGTCGGTAGGCCAGAGTAAGGTTTGGTCAAAGTCTTTGCCTTTGAGGTCTTTGAGGGCTTGTTGGTACCATTCTTCTTTGGTCGAAGGGTCGAAATCCTTGAAAAGTGCCTGATTCATGGACGATTTTTGGTAATTTTCGATTAATTTTAGCTTACTATACTTAAACCTCATAGGTTTGCGAAAAATCAACAATATAACTCATTGATAATCAACTGAAACATATCAGGTTTTTTCGCAAATCAATTTTGAACGAGTATAAAACGTGGTAAAAGTAAGCATAATGTTTTTAAAATGTTGGTTTGAGGGGCAAAGGTCAATCTGGTATTGTGATTGGAGTGGAGAAGTTTAATTTAAAAGCTACTATTTTGGTAGGCTTGTTTATTCGGTCTTTTATGTATTTTTGCAACCCTTTTGACCAAATTTTTTCGTTTTTTCAAAACATTACGCCCATAAATTGCCTTTTGAATCGTGAACACTCCTTACCAATCTGATGTCGTTTCTGTTTGGAACAAATGCCTGCAAGTCATTCAGGCCAATGTTTCGGAGCAGAGTTTTAAGACTTGGTTTGAGCCGATAGTACCGGCTCGGCTGGTGGGGAAAGTACTGACGATTCAAGTACCAAGTCAGTTTTTTTATGAGTGGTTGGAAGAGAATTATATCCATGTCTTGAGGCGAGCATTAGACCATGCCATTGGCCGCGATGGTCAGTTGGAGTACTCCATCATCGTGGATACTGGAGGTGATAAACAGCCGCCGATTAAAGTGCAAGTGCCTACTACTCACTCACCCGAAGCTGCTGAGGCACGTCAAAAAGCGGCATCTTCGCCCCAAAAACCAATACCCGCTACTCCCCAGAATCCGTTATTTGAGGAACAGGAAATCTATCTCAATCCTTCTTATAATTTCGATAACTACATAGAAGGCGATTGCAATCGGCTGGCACGTTCGGCGGGTATGGCGGTAGCCCAGCGGCCAGGGGTTACGTCTTTCAACCCACTTTTGATTTATGGCGGGGTAGGTTTGGGTAAAACCCATTTGGTGCAAGCCATCGGCAATCATATCAAGGGGCATCACAAGGCCAAGTCGGTGCTGTATGTATCGTCCGAAAAATTTACGAATCAATTTATCAATGCCATCAAAAGCAATACCCTTCAAGATTTCACCGATTTTTATATGAAGGTAGATACGTTGATATTGGACGATGTGCAGTTTTTGTCGGGCAAAGAAAAAACACAGGACACTTTCTTTCATATATTCAATCATTTGCACCAATCGGGGCGGCAGATTATCATGACCTCCGACCGCCGTCCAAGCGAATTGCAAGGTCTGCAAGACCGATTGCTGTCGCGCTTCAAATGGGGACTAACGGCAGATTTGCAGCAGCCCGACCTCGAAACCCGCATTGCTATCATTCAGCGAAAACTCCAAGCCGAAGGTATCAGCATTGATTATGGAGTGATAGAGTATATCGCTCATAGTGTCAGTACCAATATACGTGAGTTGGAGGGAGTAATCATCTCACTTATGGCCCAAGCCTCTTTAGTACGGCGCGAAATTGATATAGAATTGGCCAAAAGTGTACTCAAAAATATCGTAACTGCCGAAGAACGTGAGTTCAATATTGATACGATTCAAGAAGTAGTGGCCGATTTTTTTGAAATAACCACAGCCGATTTGAAAAGCAAAAGCCGAAAAAAAGAACTGGTTTATCCACGTCAAGTGGCCATGTATTTTGCCAAAGAATTGACCGATTTGTCTTTGAAATCAATCGGGTATCATTTTGGAGGCCGCGATCACAGTACTGTCATTCATGCGATTCAGACTGTCAATGACTTGATAATGCATGACGAAGATGCCAAAGATACCATTCAAAAAGTGAGGAGTTATTTCAAATAAAACTCCCAATGAGGGTACGGTTCTACTTGCGTTCGCAGATTGATGATGAGAGGTGGGATTACTTTATCAGTCATTCACCACAGTCAATTTTATATGCCCAATCTTGGTATTTAGATGCGGTGTCGCCTCGGTGGGGCGCACTTATAGCCGAAGAAAACGACCAATGGCAAGCAGTCATGCCGTTACCTTTCAAAAAAAAATGGGGGTTTGCTGTCGTTCAACAACCCCTATTTTGTCAATTTTTAGGGGTTTTTACAAAAAGTGGTGTGGGGATTGCGGAATCGGAAAAGCTTCTCTTGGAGGCGTTGCCCCAGCATTTTCGATATATCTCGATTTATGCAGGACGTTTTGGTTCAAATGCACCATTCCCACCGTCTTTTAAACAAAAAACAGCTAAAAACTACATTTTATCTTTGGGAGAATCTTACAAATCTCTTCAAAAAAACTACTCATCTGACCGCTGTCAAAATCTCAAACGTGCAAAAAAATGGTCGTGGATTTGTCAAGAAAGCGAAGATATTGAGCCACTTATCCAACTTTTCAAAACCTATCATGCTTCTCAAATAGAAGGAGGCGTAGCTGAAAGTGCGTACCAAACATTGCGAAAAATATTTGCCCAATTACTCCAAAAGCAAGTCGTAAGGCTACATTATGCAATACGAGGGGGGCAAATAGAGGCTGGAGTCATGTTTGTTGTTTGGGACAAACGCATCATTTACCTTTTCAATGCCGCATCGGATATAGGTAGGCAGGGTAACGCTCGTACATGGCTGATAGACAATATGATACAGTCTTTTGCTCAATCTGACTATACCTTTGATTTTGAAAGTCCTGCCATTGAATCTATTGCTGGCTTTTACCGTAGTTTTGGAGCAACAGCCGAACCATACACTGAAATTCGCTACAACGGTCTGCCGTTTCCATTGAAACAATGGCAAGCATGGCGACTCCAAAAAATCAATTATACTCGTTCAAAATTGATTTGCGAAAAAACCTCATAGGTTTCGTTTGATTATCAATGGG
>JBKBKL010000238.1:0-3499 GCA_046294665.1 Runella sp. | reverse complement strand
AATAAAAAATTTGCAAATACATACTATTTTTTTCTTTAAAACAAAAAAATGAGATTATTTTAATGTTAAGTTTTTGGTAAAAATGGAACCAAGTTTGAAAAATCAAATGAATTTTAGAATTTACTTTTGAGTAGATAGTGCTTGTCATTTACTCATCAGGAAACATATTACCTTCACGCTTGTAAGTCATTTCGTAAAATTTAAAATTCTCTCAAAGTCAAATCAACTTTTTTCGCCTTATTTTAATTGATTTTGAAAAAAATAAGCATCAAGAAAAGTTATTAGACAACTTTGCAAAAAAATTTTTAACCTACCTTTAGTGTTTTTTGACCATGCGTCACTTTTTGTCTGTTGAAGATGCCTCCGACATCACTACCCTCGTACAAGAGGGGCTTGCTCTCAAATCCAACCCTTTTTCTTTTGGTCATCTTGGGAAAAACAAAACAATTGGTTTGCTCTTTTTCAATCCCAGTTTGCGCACACGCCTTAGCACACAGCGTGCTGCCCAAAATCTGGGGCTGAATACGATGGTGATGAACGTAGGCCAAGATAGCTGGGGACTGGAACTCGAAGAAGGGGTCATTATGAACAGCACCAATGCCGAGCACGTCAAAGAAGCGGCGGCGGTCATGGGGCAATACTGCGATATTTTGGCCGTCAGGGCTTTTGCCAGCCTCCAAGACCGTGAGCGCGATTACGCCGAAGCTACCATGAATCAATTCAAAAAATATGCAGGTGTACCTATCATCAATCTCGAATCGGCCACACGCCACCCCCTACAATCTTTGGCTGACTGTATCACTATCGAGGAATTTAAAAACAAGACACGCCCCAAAGTTGTACTGACATGGGTACCGCATTTTAAGGCATTGCCACAGGCCGTAGCCAATTCTTTTTGTGAATGGATGACCCGCCGAGATGTAGAGTTTGTAGTAACTCACCCTCCGGGCTATGAACTTTCACCGGCATTTTTGGGTAATGCCACCGTCACTTATGACCAAGACGAAGCCTTGAGAGGAGCCGATTTTGTCTATGCCAAAAACTGGTCGTCGTATCATCAATACGGCCAAGTGTTGGTGCAAGACCCCAGTTGGATGATCACTTCAGAAAAAATGGCATTGACTGACCAGGGCAAATTCATGCACTGCTTACCTGTACGCCGCAACGTAAAAGTAACCGACGAGGTGCTTGATAGTGAGCAGTCAATCGTAGTGCAGCAAGCCGCCAATCGTGTTTGGGCAGCCCAAGCCGTACTCAAGCAAGTTTTGGAAAGCCTCTAAAGTACAAAATCTCGTTTTCCGCCTGTTTTGGCGATGAGTCGCGTTTCTTTGATGATGATGCCATGACTCATGGCCTTGCACATATCATAAATGGTCAAGGCAGCTACACTTGCACCCGTGAGAGCTTCCATTTCTACGCCTGTTTTTCCGGAGAGGCTTGCGGTACACTCTATCACTACTTCGCGGGCTTCATTGATTTGGATTTCGATTTGACAATTTTCCAAACCCAACGGGTGGCACAGCGGTATCAATTCACCGGTACGTTTGGCTGCCATCACCCCTGCTATGATAGCCGTCTGGAATACTGGCCCTTTTTGGGTGTGTATTTCATCGTTTTGGAGTAAGTCCATGATTTCGTCGCCCAGAAGTACAATACTTCGTGCTTTGGCAGTACGCTTCGTAATTGCTTTTTCCGAAACATCAACCATGCTGGGTGTACCGTCGGAAGTGAGATGTGTGAGGGACATTGATGTATGATGTAGGGTGTGTGATGTGCAAAGATGTCGAATTGAGGGCTTTTTTTCAATTAATGTACGCTTAACCTTTCGGGTTACTATCTTTGTGGCTTCTTATCACTTTCTTTTTGACCAAATGAATCTTTTCAACGTATATCCTCTCTACGATATTGAACCGGTACGCGCACAAGGCTCTTGGCTTTGGGACCGCAACGACAACCAATATCTTGACTTATATGGCGGCCATGCGGTCATTTCGATAGGGCATTGCCACCCCTACTATGTCGAAAAACTCACCCAACAACTTCAACACATCAATTTTTATTCGAATTCCGTCAAAATTTCTTTACAAGAAGAACTGGCCGAAAAGTTGGGCGAGGCTTCGGGATACCCTGACTACTCTTTGTTTTTGTGCAATTCGGGCGCAGAAGCCAACGAAAACGCACTGAAATTGGCCTCATTTTACAACGGAGGCCATAAAGTAATAGCTTTTACGAAAGCCTTCCATGGCCGCACGGCAGGTGCCGTAGCCGCTACCGACAATCCCAGCATCGTAGCCCCCGTCAATCCCAACGGCCACATTACTTTCTTACCTTTCAACGATGCTGAAGCCATTCGCCAGTACAATATGACTGATGTCTGTGCCGTCATCGTTGAAGGGATTCAAGGCGTGGGAGGGATTCATGTAGCTTCCGAAGCCTTTCTGCGTGCTATCAGAGAGCGTTGCGATGAAACGGGTGCTGTTTTTATCCTTGACAGTGTACAATGTGGCTACGGGCGGTCAGGACATTTTTTCTCCAATCAACATTACTCCAATCTCCACGCCGACCTCTACACTACTGCCAAAGGCATGGGCAATGGCTTCCCGATTGGAGGAGTATTGATTTCGCCCAAATTTAAGGCTAAATATGGTATGCTTGGGACAACTTTCGGCGGAAATCATTTGGCTTGTGCGGCTGGTGTAGCTGTCTTAGACGTAATGAAGCAGCAAAACCTCATCGAAAACGCTACCCAAGTGGGGCATTATTTGATGAAAGGTATCACCGAAATAGGCGGCTACCGAGAATTGCGCGGGCGTGGCCTGATGATCGGCATTGAGTATGATTTTGCGGTCGAAGAACTCCGCAACAGATTGCTTTTCACACATCATTTGTTTACGGGGGTAGCAGGCAAAAATACCATACGTCTGCTGCCTTCACTGGCACTTACCGTAGCCGAAGCAGATTTGTTTTTGGAAGCTCTCCAAAAAGAAGTCAAGGTATTGGCTTAACCAACGTAGTGAAAGCAAAGCGCAGGAAAAAAATCATTCCTGCGCTTTTTGCATATTTTGACGAAGACGCATATTGAGCAGTTCGACCACCAACGAAAATGCCATTGCTGTATAAACGTAGCTTTTGCTGATTTTTTGGTGGAAACCTTCAGCTATCAGCAGCATACCAATCATAATCAAAAAGGCCAGTGCGAGCATTTGGAGGATAAATCGGGTGATAGGCCCCGCAAAAGCCAACATCACGCTCATCGAAGCCACCACCGCAATAATCATCACCACCACGTTTTCTACCAACCCGATGGCTGTCAAAATCGAATCAAACGAAAAAACGGCATCTACCATGATGATTTGGGCAATGACCGCCCCAAACGTAGCATAGACTTTTTGGCTGGCAGGGGTAGCCGCACGCTCTAATTTGTGGTGGATTTCGAGGGTGCTTTTAGCCAACAAAAAAATACCTCCTGCAATCAATATCAAATCTTTCCAACTCAAAG
>JBKBKL010000237.1:0-3501 GCA_046294665.1 Runella sp. | reverse complement strand
CCGAATATTTTTACGACGACATTGAGTTTCTTCTTGTCGTCAAAAATCTCTTCTACTGTACCAATAAACCCACTGAAAGGTCCGTCGTTAATCTTAACGCTCTCGCCTTTTAGGAAGGTTACTTTGGGGGATTCTACTACTTCGACGGTGTCTTCTACTTTACCCAAAATTCGATTGATTTCAGATTGACGAAGTGGCACAGGGGTTTTAGAATTTCCACTGGTATTACCCAAAAAACCCAAAACACCGGGCATGGTAGTAATCAAGTGAAAGGCTTCGCCTCTGGACAAATCAGCCGAAATAATAATATACCCTGGGAAAAAATTCTTTTCCCGAATGCGCTTCTTGTTGTTGCGAATTTCTACTATTTTTTCAGTAGGAATCAAAATTTCGGGGATAGACTCTTCGAGACCTTGTCTGATGATTTCGTTTTCGAGATAGCTTTTGATTTTCTTCTCTTGACCAGACACCGCCCGGATAACGTACCAATTCAAATTGCTCATACTCGCTCAATTTTTGGATAATCGGGGCAAATACCCTTAAAATGACTGATAAAGAAAGTTGAGGGCATTCTCGAACAAAAAGTCCATAAGCCCAACTACGGCTGCAAAAATCAACGACCCGACCAAAACTAAAGTGGTGCTGGATTGTAAGTCGTTTAGCTTTGGCCAAGTTACATTGTGCCGCACCTCGTCCCAAGAGGCTTTTACAAAATTTGTAATTGAATTCATTTGTTGCGCAAAAAAAGCACGGGCACCAGGATTCGAACCCAGACCGACGGTTTTGGAGACCGTAGTTCTACCCTTAAACTATGCCCGTTGATACAATACTCCAAAAATCGGAGCGCAAAGGTAGAAAGTTATTCGTTTAACTACAAAAAAAATATCAAAAAATCATTTTATGGATAGTACTTTTAAGACTATAAGTAGGCTGATGGTGGTCAGAATACCCCCTGCCATGAAAGCCGCCCCCGTAAAATATACAGGAGAGGTAGGGCCAGTAAAAAAAGAAAATAAGCCAGTCATAAAAGGAGGACCAATGATTGAAGTAAGACTCATTAGACTTGTGAGGGCACCACGGAGTTCGCCTTGCTGATTGGCGGGTACTTGATTGGACATGATGGCTTGTAGCGCAGGAGTAGCCAATCCTCCCAATGCGGCCAAAATAGTAATAGCAAAAAGCATCCATTCTTGCTGGGCAAACGCATACAGAAAAAAGCTGATGGCATAGCAAATAAGCCCCCAAATAACTGATTTGTCATTGCCCAATTTAGGAATCAATACCCTTGAAAGTCCTCCCTGTACTATGGCAGCCATGATACCTACAAAAGCTAAAGAATAACCAATCATCTGCTCTCCCCAACCAAATTTTTTGATCGTAAAGTAAGTCCATACACTTTGAGTGGCTGCTCCCGCTACATAGATGAGAAGTAGTGGCAATACTAAAGACCAAATCATCGGATAACGACGAAGTTGTCGTAAAGAACCCAGAGGATTGGCACGCTTCCAATCGAACGAGCGACGATTTTCGGAGGCGAGTGATTCGGGGAGAATAAAATAGCCAAAGGAAAAATTGGTAAGGCTCAAAATCGCTGCGGCTATGAAAGGAACACGGGTGCCAAATTGCCCCAAGATTCCACCAAACAATGGGCCTAAGATAAAGCCCAAGCCAAAAGCAGCACCAATGATTCCAAAGTTTTGTGCTCGTTTTTCAGGAGGGCTGACATCGGCAATGTAAGCCCCAGCTGTGGTGAAGCTCGCTCCAAAAATACCTGCTATGATTCTGGCCAAAAACAACCAACCAATACTTAGAGCAAAGACACAAAAAAGATAATCTATCCCAAAACCCAACAAAGAAGCTAAAAGAATAGGCCGACGGCCATACCAGTCACTCAAGCCACCTAAAATAGGTGAAAAAATAAACTGCATCACTGAATAAGCAAACATCAAGGCCCCTCCATACAACGCAGCTTTTGAAATGTCATCGCCTGTCAATTCTTGAATAAGCGTGGGTACGACCGGAATGATAATGCCGATACCCATGACATCTATGAGGAGTGTAACAAAAATAAAAATGAGTGCTTTATTTTGAATTGACATTGTCTAATATTGAATTAAGGGGTATTTGGACTTCTACTTGGGTTCCTTGTGTCAATGATTGAATGACCCAAGTCCCTCCCAGCGACGATACCCGATCTTGAATATTCTGAAGCCCCTTGCCTTGCTTGGATAGTTGATCTATTCCCTTGCCATTGTCGCTGGCGGCAAGTAGGAGAGAATGATTTTGATGGATTATTTTTAGACTTGCTTCAGTAGCCTCGGCATGTTTGATGATGTTGTTGATTAGCTCCAAACAAATACTATATGCCTCAAACTCAATTTTTGGAGAAAGCCGACTGGGGAGCGAAACCTCTAAAAGAAAATACGTTTTATGAGTACGATTGAGTTTTTCTACAAAACGCTCCAAGCAGATTTGAAGTCCTTCTCTATCGAGGTCTTCCGGTAAGAGATTATGACTAAGAAAACGGATTTTTTGATGTGCATCGTTGGTCATTTCGACCAAGTTGTCATAGATTTGTTTTTCTTGAGGAGGTAAGTTATTAGGATTAAGTGCCGACAAGGTCCATCGTAATGCCGACAAAGTCCCTCCCAATGAATCGTGTAGATCTGCTGCTACTCTTTTGCGTTCGATGGTTTGGCCTCGGAGCAATGCCTGTGAAATTTCTTCATTTTGAGATTTTAAGCTTTCAATAAATTGCTTTTGTGTTTCTTCTCTTTCTTCTCTGGTACGTTTATAATCTTTTGCCAATGCCCATGTAAAACAAGTCATCTCTATCATACTGCCGATGTGCATGGCATTGACTGTCAAAATATTGGGTTCTATATAACTCAGAGTCCACAGCAATACAATAAAAATACCAAATACATAGGCCAAAGTTCCGAAAAGATAGTAAAGAGCATGGGGGTTGCCGAGCCTATGGGCAATAATACATGACACAGACACCAATGCAAAAAAAACAGCAATGACTACACATGAATACACATTCGGGCTAATAATATGGGGGAAAAATGAAAATATGACAAAACTCGTCAAAATCACCAATACTCCTTGACCTACCAAAAGTTGATATAAAAAAGGTGAAACTACTTTTAATTGTAAAACATTGATATAAAAAAGAACTCCCACCAAATTGCTAAGTACTACAGCGATGATGATACCATGATATTGTAGCCACGTATTATGAGGCCATATTAGATGATCAACAACGCCGTATCCACCGACAATGGCTATCAACAAATACCCCAACAAGAATAAGACATAAAAGAAAAAATTTCGCTCTTTCGTTACCACCATGAAAATTACTTGGACGATAATCATGCACAATACAAAGCCGATGTGGGTAGTCCAAAACCAAAGTTCATCAAAAAATAGGGTATAAAAGCGGTGCGTTTCTATGAGTTTGAATTGTATCTTCTGGGCATCAAAACTCCTCATACGCAC
>JBKBKL010000236.1:0-3526 GCA_046294665.1 Runella sp. | reverse complement strand
TAGTTTATGAATCAAGTGATTTGTTTATATATGTGTAAATATGTTAAAATTTTTCGTTTCAGATTAAAACCCAATAATATTTTTCGGAGTTTATAGACCAAGCGGAGAAGCCAAGTTTTGACACTAAAAACCATTTTTCCAGCAAACGTGCTGACCTACCATTCCCGTCCATAAAAGGGTGAATTTTTGCAGTCCATAAATGAATCATTGAAGCGTAATAAAAAACCTCTTTGTATGACAAATCTCGCTTCAGCAATTCTGCTATATCAACAAACAATTTACTTAATTCTTCATTTACAAATTGCGGTTCGACAGCTAAATAAACAGGTTTAAGTGTTTTTGAATCTCGTACTCCTACCTGTTCTTTTCTGACTCTACCACGTAAATTGACAGGCAAAAGTGTTTTTGAGAGGATTCCATGTGTTTTAAGAAAATTGGTATGGTTAAGGTTGTTTTCAGAAGCAAATTTGTATGCCTTTACTAAATCTTCAATTTCTTGCACTTCCCTTTTCTTTGGAAAATTTTTGTTTCCTCGATTTCTGAAAAAACTATTTGCATCAAGTGTATTACCTTCAATCTTTGATGAATACAGAGAAGATGCAATAAGGTAATACTCAAAATCTTCCATTGTAAAATTTGACTTTGACCGTAATTTATAGAATACCTCTAACCAGTCAATTTTACACTTTGACGAGTATTCATCAAGGTATTCGGAAGATATGTATTTTAAGTGGTTTCCCATAGGGGCAAAATTAAGATTTTTAAGCTTATAACTACCCTCAAAAAATCAACTTATCAAATTTTTGAACGCGCTTCTGAACGTTTTTTGGGTAACAGCGACTTGGATAGAGAAGCGGGATAGAATTCATAAAAAAAGCCTTTACAAGCAGGCTTTTTGAATCGAAAAAAACATCAACTCTACACTCAAATCGCCGTCGTATCCCATAGCTTTGTACAAGGTATCATAGAGCAAGGTTTAATCAATAGTTTAGTAGATAGAGTTATTCTGCTACCCACTGCATCAAAAGCCCCGTAAGATATCCGCCATAAGTACCCAAAGCATACCCCAAAATAGCCAGCAACACTCCCACAGGAGCCAATGCCGGGTGAAACGCAGCAGCTACTACTGGGGCAGAAGCTGGCCCGCCTACATTGGCTTGTGAGCCTACCGCCATAAAGAAAAAAGGTGCGCGAATCCACTTGGCTGCTCCAAAAGTCAGTAACGCATGAATCAACATCCACAAGCCTCCAATCGCAAAAAGACCAGGATTTTGAACGACAGCCAGCAAGTCCATTTTCATACCAATCGTAGCGATGAGTACATATAGATAGAGGCTACCAATGCGCGATGCCCCCGCAAACTCTAACTGCCGAAAAGAAGTAAAGGAAAGGCCAATCCCTATGGCCGTAACAATCGAAACCACCCAAAAAAAGGGCGAAGTAAGGCTGATTTTTTCTAAGTTTGGAAAGTAAGTCTGTAACCACGGTGCTACAAAGTCGGCTACTAAATGGGCTAATCCTGTACTGCCAAAACCTATGGCAGCCAAAAGCAGCAAGTCATAAAAGGTAGGAATCCGCTGATAAGTTTGTTGTTCTTTGGCAAGTTTGTCTTTCAATTCTTCGATAGCAGACGCATCGGCTTTGAGCCATTGGCGGTCTATAAAGTTTGTTTTTCCAACACCATAAATCAACATCGCCATCCATACTTGGGCAATCAACACATCTACGGCGATGACTTGCGAAAAAAGACGATCGCTGGGGGCAAAAATTTCTTTAAGGGCGGTTTGATTGGCACCTCCACCAATCCAGCTACCGGCTACGGTGGCCAACCCACGCCAGACAGCATCGCTGCCACTACTTGCCACCACATCGGGCGAAATCACCTTGACAATCACTACTGCCAATGGCCCACCGAGTACAATCCCAGCAGTACCTGCCAAAAAAACAATCAGGGCTTTGGGGCCAAGCCTCAGCACGGCCTTCAAGTCCATGCCAAGCGTAAAATATACCAAACAAGCAGGTAGAAAGTATTGTGAAACAACAGAATAGAGGCGGGAATCATTGCCTGATATGATGCCAAAGGTATTGAGCAAGCCCGGTATAAAATAGCACAAAAGTAACGGCGGAACGATACCATAAAATCGTTGCCAAAAGCGGTGAGATAGCGAAGTAGTATAAAATATCAAAGCCAGAATCGCCAATAAAAGACCTAATACGACAGCATCGGAGGTAAAAACAGCAGCCAACATCATAGAAAAGAAACAAATTAAAACAATCAACAAAGCTACAAATCTTTGTTGGCTGTGGAGAAAAAAAAACACACAGGTTTCAAACTGAACCTGCGTGTCGCAATTACACTTCATCAACAAACTAAAAACCAAATACTTTCGCTTTTGGATTATACCATACAAGGATAGACAGTTGTAAATCTACTAATGTATCAATAGATTTAATTCAACTGACTATCCATGACAGAAATTATCAAAAACTATTCATGGAAAAAATAAGAAATAAATTGGCTGTAGGAGGGGGATTCGAACCGCCCACGGTGCAGTTAGCCGCGATACAAAGATTTGGTGGTCAACCCCAGTCGACTTAGAGTGCCGGCCTTATATCGTGTTTATCCTGTGGTCACCACCCCCGAGACAGGAGGGCATGGCTGCCAAGTTTCATCATCCTACATTATAAAAAGAACTATGGTTATCAATTTATTGATATGTTTTAAATAAATTGACGCTGCAAAATTAACAGATGAACCTATTTGTTGCAAATTTTTTATAAATATTTTTCAAAAATTTTATTTCATTCAATAAAAGTTCATTTTTGTTGATAAATTTTTAATCACATTGTCAATGGAAAAGAATTTAGACATAGATCGTCGAAACGAAAATAAGATAGATGCAACAGATCTCAAGATTCTTTCACTTTTGTTGGAAGATGCCAATTTACCCTATACCGAAGTGGGTAAGCGGGTAAATGTGTCGGGCGGTACTGTACATGTTCGTATGAAAAAAATGGAGGATTTAGGTATCGTTCGAGGCGCGCAAATCAAGATTAATCAATCCATGTTGGGTTGGGATATTAGTGCTTTTTTGGGAATCTATTTGGATAAAAGTTCGCTTTACGAAGAAGTCGCTGTCCAGCTCGAACGTATCCCGGAAGTAGTCAATATCCACTATACCACAGGCATTTATAGTATTTTTGCCAAAATCGTCTGCCGCGATACCGAACACCTTCGGCAAGTTCTGCATGACAAAATCCAGCGGGTAGCGGGGATTCAGCGTACCGAAACCTTCATCTCGCTTGAAGAGCGTATTGCCCGCTCCGTACCATTGACCGAACAATGAAATATAGGGAGTTTTTGGTACTTTTGCTGGCGTTATCTGGCAGCCTCTCCCAAAAGGCTACCCCACCAGCTGACATTCACTCAATCATTGACTCTCGAAGGGGCGAGAATACCGACTAAAGCATGAAATTAACTTTTTGGGGAGCCGCGCAGCAAGTAACGGGAAGTATGTACCTCCTC
>JBKBKL010000235.1:2409-3540 GCA_046294665.1 Runella sp. | reverse complement strand
AGAAAATGATTTAATAAAAAATTTTAGTTTACTAACGACTTTCTCTATCCTCTCCCAAATTCTTTGACTACTTCTTTAGCAACTACTTGCCCTGAAATCAGCGAAGGAGGAACGCCGGGACCTGGAACGGTAAGTTGTCCTGTATAAAACAAGTTCTTGACTTTTTTGTTTTTGAGGGAGGGTTTCAAAAAGGCCGTTTGGAGTAAAGTATTGGCCAAGCCGTAGGCGTTTCCTTTGAAAGCATGATAGTCTGAAATGAAATCGCGGTGAGCGTAAGTGCGTTTGTAAACGATATGAGGGCGAATGTCTTCACCTACGTACTTTTCCAGTCGGTCCATCACCATATCAAAGTAATGCTCTCTGACCGTTTCGGTATCGTCGTCGAGGCCGGGAGCTACGGGTATCAAAATAAATACATTTTCGGAGCCTTCGGGTGCTACGGTAGGGTCGGTTTTGGAAGGTGCCGACACATAAAACAACGGCTTGCTGGGCCATTGGGGCTGCGTATAAATCTCGTGGGCGTGTTGGGCAAAATCTTCGTCAAAAAACAAATTATGATGCAGAAGTTTGGGGATACGCTTATTGACCCCCAAATAATACAACAACGACGACGGTGCCATCACGCGCTTGTTCCAGTAGTTTTCCGAATAGTTTCGATTTTCGCCGAGCAGTTGGCTGTCCACATGATGGTAATCTGCCCCTGCTACTACCACATCTGCCTCAAAAGTGCCGTTTGTGGTGTGGATTTGGCGTGCTGTACCGTGGCTGACCTCTATTTTTATGACTTCTTGGTTGTATAAAATCTTCACGCCTTTTTCTTGAGCCAAAGCCACCATACCTGATACGATTTGGTGCATACCGCCCATAGGATACCATGTACCGAGAGCTATTTCGGCATAGTTCATCAAGCTATACATGGCAGGGGTATTTTGGGGAGTAGCCCCCAAAAACAAAATCGGAAACTCTACCAACTGAAGCAAACGCGGGTCTTTGAAATACTTGCGCACATGATCGGCAAAAGACTGTAGCACGTCCATACGACCCAAATCATACAATAGCTTTACACTCGCAAACTCCATGATGCTTCGGCTGGGTTTCCATACAAACTTGTTCATACCGACTTCATATTTG
>JBKBKL010000235.1:0-2399 GCA_046294665.1 Runella sp. | reverse complement strand
AATGCTTGCAGTTTTGTGCCACTTCCTAGCTCAATGCTATCGAAAAGGGCTTTAAGTTTTTCCAGATTGGCGGGCATTTGTACAGCCGTATCGCTATCGAAAATGACGGTATATGAAGGGTCAAGCCGAACGAGGTTGTAGTAGTCGGATGGCTTTTTGCCAAAATGACCAAAGTAATTTTCAAAAACATCGGGCATCCAATACCAACTTGGCCCCATATCGAACCGATAGCCTTCAGCTTCAAAAATCCTTGCTCTGCCGCCAGGGGTGGCATTTTTTTCGAGGATTGTTACCTCATACCCTTTGGCAGCCAAACTCGTCGCTACCGACAAACCTGCAAAACCTGCACCAATGACGACTACTTTTTTCAAATCAATCTTCAATTTTTAATAAAACTCAGTAACAAAACACAAACAGCCATCGGCTCGTACCCAATCGCTACAACTGAATAACTCTAAAAACTACCTAACGGTTTGACAATATACGCCAAAAAGTTGAAAAAGAATTTTGTAGAATATTATTTGAATCTTCAGAATCAAGAATTTGCTCCAAAGAAAATCTCCCATTCGAGATTAAAAATTACACAACTGTCATGGATTTCCAAAAATTTTCATTTTGAAACTTCTTGGAAATGTAGAAATCAAAACTTGTAAATCTTGCCCAGCTCTTTTATGTTGGGATAAAATTTTTAGATTTGTAGCCCTCCCCATATTTCATATATCAAACTTTTTATTTCAACACATGAGAGGATTGAACAAAGTAACCTTGATCGGCAACTTAGGAAAAGACCCTGACCTTCAAACCCTTGACGGCAACGTCAAAGTGGCTAAATTTCCATTGGCCACGACCGAAATGTACAAAGACAAAAACGGACAGTCGCATTCCGAAACCGAATGGCACAATATCATTCTTTGGCGCAATTTGGCCGAACTGGCGCACAACTACCTGCGTAAAGGGAGCTTGGTGTATATCGAAGGGAAAATCAAAACCCGTACCTTCGACGACCGCGACGGCGGCAAACGCTACGTTACCGAAATAGTAGCAGAGCAACTCATCATGCTCGACAAACGTACCGACACCCATGGAGAATGAGATTTCGATTCCTCAAGAATGGCAGTTTGAACTATCGAAGCACCACGATAAAGACATCATTTGGGTTCGATTTCCTTACAAGGAAACACACCTCCGAATCATCAAATCGCTGACGGGGGCGCGTTGGAGTCAATCCAAAAAATCTTGGTATGTACTCGATACTCCGCACTATCGCCAGCTTTTTGGGCTACAACAGCAACTCGTAGGCAAAGAAGTACTGGCTCATATACATGAGGCCAATAGAGGAGCATTGTTTGGCCTTATCGAAACCCTCCAACTAAAAGGCTACAGCCCCAGCACCATACAAACTTACCGCAACGAATTTGCGCAACTGCTCTACCTTCTCAAGGACAAGCCCGTAGCCGACCTCACCCCCGACCGCCTGAGGAGTTATTTTCTGTACTGTATCGAAAAACTCAAACTTTCCGAAAATACCCTTCACAGCCGTATCAATGCCGTCAAGTTTTATTTTGAGCAAGTGCTCCACCGCGAGCGAATGTTTATAGATATACCACGCCCCAAGAAAAAAGTCATCTTGCCCAATGTACTGGCGATAAGCCAAGTGGAGAGGCTTTTTGCCCAACTCGAAAACCTCAAACACAAAACCATGATATACTTGGCCTATTCGGCAGGGTTGAGAGTGAGTGAAGTCGTCCATCTAAAAATAAAGGATATTCACTCCGAGCGAATGGTCATCAATATCAAAGGAGCTAAAGGTAAAAAAGATCGTACCGTACCACTCTCACCGGGGATTTTGGAGTTGTTGAGGAAATATTATAAAGTATATCAACCTCAAGACTGGCTTTTTGAAGGGCAGTACGAAGGAGACCCTTACAGTACACGAAGTCTTCAAAGTATCTTTCATCGTGCCAAAAATGCCGCTAAGATCAAACAAGAGGTAACCTTTCACAGTCTTCGCCACAGCTATGCCACCCACCTGCACGAAGCGGGTACCGACATCAAACTGATACAAGAACTACTGGGGCATAATGACCTCAAGACGACCCTTCGCTACACACATGTGAGCAAGCGCACCCTCGAAAATATCAAAAGCCCTTTTGACACTCTAAATCTTGACAAAGATGACACTTCAAAGAAATAATTTGGTAAGATGTAAAATCTTTTTTATGCTTGTAGTGTCAAAAGTGATGACAAAACAATACAAAAACTACGACATCAAGATTACAGTAAAATATTTGAAATGTTCAAATAAATACAATAATTACGGCAATACTTTCGTATATTAGCGAGTTGGCCAAGAGAACTCGCTTCGCTCGCTCTCTTGGCCAACGGCGCGCGTGTTCCAC
>JBKBKL010000234.1:0-3559 GCA_046294665.1 Runella sp. | reverse complement strand
TGCTTTGACTGCTCGAATATTATCTGTGTTGTGATTATAAAATACAAACACCCGTCCAGAAGGAGCTTTAAGCAAAACCGCATAAGAAGCTTCAGGGCCATCGGCAGGCTCCACTTCTCGCTTGTCCACCCAAGTTTTGCCTTGATCAAAACTTCGTTGAGTGATGATGTGCTGTCCCGATGCTCCTTCGTGTCCCGAGCCAGTAGTCAGTACACACAGCCACGCCCCGTCGTTGGTTTTGACAATATAAGGCTGGTCACTGTAGGTTTCGTCAGGAATGATACTACCCGTAGTCAGGTTTCGGCCGTCTTGACCATACACTCCCTGTTGTACTAGTATCCACAATCCCAAAATAAGGCGCGTTTTTCGGAAGTTTAAAAACATACAACAACGTTTTTTTTAGTAAAATTGAAAATAGTATAACCCCTCTTTAATATCCGGGATTCTGAGGTAATAAGTTAGGATTAAGCATGAGTTCAGTATAAAATACTGGCATAAAGGCTTTTTTATCTACTCCCAAAACCGCTTTTACGCGACCAGTGCGGAGTAAGTCATACCAGCGATGCCCCTCAAACGACAGTTCGTACAAGCGTTCTTGCTCAATGATGAGCAATGTTTGGGCTTGAGTAGCTGCCGCAACGAGCGTAGGCTTATTGGCCTCTTGAGTGATATTCCGTCCGGCTCTCTCTCGTAATACATTGATGTCGGCCAATGCTCCGTTGGCTCCTGTGATGCGGCCTTGTTGGGCTCGAGCTTCGGCACGTATGAGATACATCTCGCCCAAACGGAAAATCACGATATTGTTGTTGTCTTCGTCGGCAGTGCCATATTTTCTGACCGTCCAGCCATTATCGCCTCCGCGTTGGTTGTTGGCATTGAAGGATACCGTTGCTCGGCGTTCACCCGAATCACGTTGAAGAATTTGAGTAATAAACTGATTGGAGGGTATGACCTCCCGACGACCCACCAGAATATTGTTCAAGCCAAAAGTACTGGTACCGGGGTCGTCGAAAGCTGTGTAACCTACTTCAAAAATAGATTCGGCATTGAAATCTCGTCCTACGACTTCGACGTAGTTTACTAAGTTATACTGATTGGTATTGATAACGGCGGTGGCCATTTCTTCGGCTTTCTGCCAGTCTTTTTGGTACAAATAAAAACGCGCCATAGCAGCACGAGCGGCGTTTTTGGTGGCATATCCCGCAAAAACAGGTCGCCCTTGTGTGGGACTACCTGCGGGCAAATCAGTCAATGCCGCTTGAAAATCTTCCAACGCACTTGCTAAAATTTCTTCTCGAGATGCACGAGGAATATTGCGGTTGGCGGCTACATCGGTGGTTGTTACTTTCGGAATTCCACCAAAAGTAGTAGCTCCCATAAAATTGGCCATGCCCCGCAGGAATCGTGCTTCGGCAATCACACTTTTGCGCTCTGCTTCACGTACTCCCGGCACAGAGGGCAATTTCTCCAACAAAAAGTTGCAGACATAAATCGTGTTGTAAATGCTCCCCCACAAGGCACTTGCCACCCCATTGGCAGAGGTGATTTGTTTATTGCCCAATTCTTGATAATCGGTAAAAGTACCATTGTGCTGAATATAGTCTGCCGTGAAGTCGCCTACGATTACTTTGGGAGCGGCGGTGCTACGAAAGGCACTGTAAGCTCCGATGCGTACTGGTTGTACGTCTTTGGCCTCGTTCAATACAAATTGGTCAGCCAAAATATCAATAGGTCGTGGCTGCAAAACTTCCTTGCAACTTGCCAACCAAAACGTAAAGACCAAAGAAAAAACGGTGATGTATTTATTCATAATGCTTTTTTGATGTATGATGTAGGGGGTATGATATATGTCCTAAACCTACCTATTCGCTTCTTTCAACTCTAAACTTTAAACTTTAAACTTTAAACTTTAAACTCCTCAAAACCCAACGGTCAATCCAATCGTAATATTTTTGGTTTGGGGCAACGTAAAAAAGTCTATGCCTTGCGCCGAAGTGGAGCCGTCGAGGGTACTTACTTCGGGGTCGGCTCCTGTGTAGGGGGTGAGTGTCCACAAGTTTAGCCCTGAAGCATAGATACGTGCTGAGCGTACTTTTACCTTGTCGAGCCAACGTTGGGGGAGATTGTATCCAAATGCTACGTTTTTGAGGCGCAAGTAGGAGCCATCTTCCAAGAAGCGACTACTGTGAAAATTGTTGAAAGTATTGCCCAGTTCGTAGCGAGGCACGTCGGTTATATCGCCCGGCTTTTGCCAGCGACGAAGCGCAGCCCTGACTTGATTGTTTTCGAGGTTAGCCCCATTGTCAAGCAAAGTAGTATTGGCAAAATTGAGAACTTTATTGCCATACATAAATTGGAAAAAGATACTCAAATCGAAATTTCGCCAGGTGAGGCGGTTGGTAAAACCTCCGAAAAATAGCGGCTGGGCATTGCCGATGACCTGCGCGTCGTCGGGGCTGATGCGCCCGTCTTTGTTGAAATCTTCGTAGAGGGCATCGCCCGTTGCCACATCAACACCCAAGAATTTCAGCCCCCAAAATGTACCCAAAGGCTGCCCGGGCAAAATCACGTTGGTAGCACTGATACCGTTGGCGGTGTATCCTCGAAAGAGAGGTTCTTTATCCACCAATTCCACCACTTTGTTTTGGTTGTGCGAGATGTTGAAATCGGTATTCCACCGAAGCCCACGATTGATAGTCCTGTCAATATTGACCGTAGAAATCGTGAGTTCAGCACCACGGTTGGAGATAGTACCGATATTTCCTTGAAACCCCCCAAAACCTGTTGTTAGTGGAAGGGGTTGGTTAAAGAGGAGATTGTCGGTGAGATTGTCATATACTTCTGCTACGATACTCAAGCGGCCACTCCAAAACGAGGCATCTAAGCCGATGTTGGCTTCACGTGTGCGCTCCCATTGAAGCAGCGGGTTGTTTAGGTTATTGGGGCCTACACCCGTAGCACCACTGTAAGTCGAAGCTGCCCAAGTACCCAGATAGGTAAAATTGCCGATGCGCTCGTTGCCAGTAAAACCTACACTGGCTCTCAACTTAAGATCTTGGATAAAAGTAGCCGATTTGAGCCAATTTTCTTCCGAAATACGCCAGCCTACCGAGGCCGAAGGGAAGAAGCCAAAACGGCGGTTGGGGCCAAAACGCGACGAGCCGTCGTAGCGAGCGGTAAGCGTAGCCAAATATCTTTCTTTGAAATCATAGCGCACTTCACCAAAACCTGAAATCAATCCATTCTGGGCTGCTCCCGACCCTGCATTATCTTGCACCCCTGCAGAATTGATATAAGTAAAATCATCACTGGGGAAAATACGCCCCGTAGCAAACGAACTTCGGCTTTTGGATTGCAATATCTCCGACCCCAACAAAGTATTGAAATTGTGCTTTTCTTTCAAATTGAAATTGTAAGTAAGCGTAGTAGAATTGAGCAACGTAAAATCGGTACCCGTGATATATACCCCATACCCTTGCCCCCCTACCGAAGGCAAAAAACCTCCAATGGCCGTACCTGTTGGCTCGTATTGGTCTTCCTCGGAGTTGGTATAGTCAAG
>JBKBKL010000233.1:0-3573 GCA_046294665.1 Runella sp. | reverse complement strand
CGAAAAAGCCTTTAGACGAGCGACGTATGTCTATCAATACGACTTTAGGGAGTTTTGGCACTTTTCGAACCACAGGGGATTTTACGGGACCGATGAACGAGCAAAAAACATTGCTTTATCGTCTGAATCTCGGACTGGAAGACTCAGAGTCTTTTCGTGATTTGCAGTTCGATCGCACACTCATTTTTGCGCCTTCTTTTTCATTTCTACCAAGCAAAAAGACAAGATTTAATGTGGATTTGGTGTATCAAAATGCAAATACTCGCCTCGATCGGGGTCATGCGGTATTCGATGATGGGGATTTATACTCCGTGCCGATTTCTAAGTCGCTCAGTGTAATGAACGACTACTTGAAAGAAAAATCTTACAATGCTACCATGTCGCTTACCCATCAATTTGCCGACAATTTATCGTTTACGAGTTCATACATGTACACCAATTTTGATGAAGATCTACTCGAACACCGTACCTCCAATGCGTATGCCAAAAATGGTGCTGGAGCAAACATTCCAACATTAGTAGAAATGCAAGTTTTCATTCGGAAAAGAACTTGGAACAATGCCAACTTTGTCAATTATATTAATTATAACTTCCATATCGGGCCACTCGAAAACCGCTTGGTAGTAGGGTACGATTATGCACAGCAGGTGCTGCGCCCGGGTGGCTCACAATTAGTAGCCAACGGCTATCGCAATGCCGCCAACAATGGCTCTATCAGCACCTACAATGCCGCCAATCGTACACGGTACTTACTTGATGCCAACGGAAACCCCGTACCTAATGTCCCTCACATAGATTTGACCAATCCTGACCCTTACGCATTGCGCGATATGACTAAGTATTTTTATACTACTCGTCTTTTTCCACAATCGTTTTTTAGTACGCAAGGCTTCTATGTACAAGATCAAATCAAATGGAACCGATTGCATTTGCTTTTGGGCTTCAGACAAGATCACTTTACCGATTTGGTTAATTACAAAACCAAAGACGAAGCCAAAGTCAGACAAAAAGCGTTTATACCTCGTGTAGGACTGGTGTACAGCCTCAACAACCACATCAACGCCTACGCAACCTACGTAGGGGGCTATCAGCCGCAAGATGCTACCCGTATCAATAACCCCAATGCTGGAGGACCATTTGACCCTCTGGTCAGCAGTCTGATAGAAGGTGGGTTTAAGTCGGAATGGTTTGACAAACGCCTTAATGTCAATATCGCTGCCTATAACCTTACCCAAAAAGGTACACTCTACAACGCAGGAGATACCCAAAATCCAGATAGACTCGTACAAATTGGGGAAGAAATATCAAAAGGTATTGAGATTGATGTAATTGGTCAAATTGCTACCAACTGGAACTTAGTGTTGAACTATGCTTATAATAAAGCGACCATTACGCAAAGTCGAAATGAAGCGGAAATAGGCCGTCAAAAACCAAATGCACCTTTACAACAAGGCAATCTTTGGACAAAATATGTGATTGGAAGGGGAATGTTTTCAGGTTTAGGTTTTGGCATGGGTACCAATTTTCAGACCACATTTTTAGGCTCGATTGTACCTGCTGGTCAAACCCCCAAAGAGTTTCCAGCATATCAGTTGGTCAATGCAGCGGTATATTATCGAATCTCAAAATTGCAGGTACAACTCAATATCAATAACCTCGCCAACAAAACACACTGGGTAGGTGGTTACGATTATTTGAGGGCTTTTCCTGGCGCACCCCGTACTATCTTGGCCACAGTAGCTTATACGTTTTAGTGTCTATGAAAAAGCTGATTTATCGAATACACCTTTATTTGGGCTTGGCATCAGGGTTGGTGATGTTTGTAGTGTCTTTGACAGGCTGCTTGTATGTCTTTGAGGAGGAAATAAGGGCAATGATGTATCGTGATTTTTATTTTGTAGCCCCCCAGCAACAGCCTGAAAAAAGTATTGATCAAATAGTAAAAATAGCTCAAAAATATGCGGGTAATCAGCCAGTTGCTCAAGTATGGCGCAAAGAGTATAAACCCGGTGGTACTTTTTTGGTCTATCTCAAAAATAGGGAGGTTTTGGCTTTCGACCCTTACGACGGGAAATTGATAGGCCACAAAAACATGGAGCGTGAATGGTTGGCTGTTGTTGAGCATATCCATACCTCGCTATTGCTCGGCGATTTAGGCAACCGAATCATCGCTTGGGCAACAGTCATTTATGCAATTTTACTTATTTCTGGAATTGTTCTTTGGTGGCCAAAAAATAGAAAACAAGCCAATCGTTCGTTTAAAATCAAATGGACTGCTTCTCCTAAACGCCTGAACTACGATTTGCACAATGTACTGGGTTTTTATGCAGCATGGATTCTGATTGTAATAGTTTTGACGGGCTTATGGTGGTCGTTTGATATTGTCAAAGAGGGGGTTTATGCGCTCATCGGACGACCTTCTTTTGAAAAACGTCCCAAGATTGAATTGGCAACTCCAGCTTCTGACACCAAACCTAATGGTTTGCTCGAAAAAGTGTATCGTTATTCGGTACGAGATCGCCAATATATCAAACAATCCTACCTTCAACTACCATCCGAAAAAGACAGTATGGCGGCTTTGAGGGTGTTGGTTCGCTACGAAATCCCACGTAATTTCCTCCGTAATCAAAATTCTTTTTATTTCGATCCTCGTACAGGTGTACTCCTGCGCGAGGATCTTTACAAAAATTATAACACTGCCGACGCAATACGCGCCTCCAACTATGTCTTGCATACGGGGAGTATGTTTGGGCTGGCGGGTAAGATAGTGGCATTTTTTGCCAGTTTGATTTCTACTTCGCTTCCTATCACTGGATTTCTGATTTGGTGGAATAAAAGAAACAAAGTCAAAAGAAAATCTGAAAATTCGGTTACGGTCAGCTACTAAACCATTAGAAAGGGTTTGTAATGTAGAAAAGTTTTGTATTCAATAAATTGTAATTAATCTAAATAAAAATAAATTTATATTGTCAATCATAATTATTCAATGCTATGCACCATCATCACTTCCAAACCCTTGTCGAAAAACCCTACGGTTATATTGGTATTTGTGAAACCTGTCATACCTACAATCTGGCCTATAAAAATTTTTTATTGTGCTTGAATGAAAATGAAATGCAGTGGTTTAGGCAATGCTTGACCGAGGGGACTATGATTGCTCCTTTTTATACATCTCATGGGAAGGAATTGATACACCAAACACCCATGCGTAATTTTTTTTTGTTATTCAGCACTTACGAAATAGAGCAATTACTCGAAATGATGAATGAAGTTGCTCTTCTTGTAGAGGCTCGTAAAATCTTGAAAAATGTAAACTGAAGACAAAGTTTGATATTTTGAATCCCATCATTTTCTCTTTTCATGTTCGTATGGTTTGGTATTATCTTTCTCATATTGAGAGAGTATAATCCTCGTAATGCTTTGGAATAGAGGGAGAAGCCATAGCTCCCTCATTCCAAAAGTTAAAAAAGATAAACTTTTTGATTTCAATTATTTATATTTAGATTATGTTTAAAAATTAAATTTGGTAACTACTCCAAACGGTTTAAGATAATTTGGCAATTAGTCCATAGA
>JBKBKL010000232.1:0-3583 GCA_046294665.1 Runella sp. | reverse complement strand
CAACTTCCTTAAAAAGCCTCGGAGAGGCGCAAGATTTGTAGAAAACAATACCCCCCCAACGTCCTTAAAAAGCCTCGGAGAGGCGCAAGATTTGTAGCGTTTATTTCAAATCAAATCTTTTCCTCTTTCAATACCTCCCATTCTTGGTCAGTAAAAAGTCGTGATTTGATGACAAAACGAATCCCAAGGGGGATTTCGAGTGAGAAACTTGCCCCGCGACCTTTGACCACATCGAGAGTAAGGTGGGTGTGTTTCCAGTATTCAAACTGATCGCGCGACATATAAAACTTACAATCGTGTATTTCTCCCAAGAGAACATCAGTTTCGTTGGTCATCAATTCACCTTCTTGAAAGCACATCGGGGCAGAGCCGTCGCAGCAGCCACCACTTTGGTGAAACATCAAAGGGCCGTGTCTTTGGCGAAGTTGATCTATGACTTGTTTTGCTGCTTCTGTAACATCTATTCGTGAGATTTTCATTCCTTTACAGTAAAAAATGAGCGATGGTATCGCTTGAAGTGATACCATCGCTACAAATGATTTGATTTTAGAAAAACCCTAACGCCTTCTTATCATAAGAAATCAACATATTTTTGGCTTGGCGATAATGATTGAGCATCATTTTATGCGTTTCGCGGCCAATACCCGATTTCTTATAGCCTCCAAATGGTGCATGCGCGGGGTATAAGTGGTAGCAATTGACCCAAACGCGTCCAGCTTGGATTGCTCTCGATACTTTATAGGCTTTGTGCATATCACGCGACCAAACGCCTGCCCCTAAGCCATAAAGCGTATCGTTGGCAATGGCAATCGCTTCGGCCTCGTCTTTGAAAGTAGTAACACACACCACAGGCCCGAAGATTTCTTCTTGGAATACCCGCATTTTGTTGTTTCCTTTTATGATGGTCGGCTGAATGTAATAACCTCCTTCCAAACCCTCGTTGTAGGCGGGGCCACCTCCGAGCAATATTTCAGCCCCTTCGTCTTTACCAATATCAATGTAATTGAGGATTTTTTCATATTGATCGTTGGAGGCTTGCGCACCCATCATCGTTTCGGGGTCGAGTGGGTGGCCGAGTTTCACTTTTTTTACGCGGTCTATCACCCGCTCTATGAAGGCATCATAAATAGACTCCTCTATCAACAAGCGTGAAGGGCAAGTACAAACTTCCCCTTGATTGAGGGCAAACATAGTAGCTCCTTCGAGGCATTTGTCGAAAAACTCATCGTCGGCATCCATGATGTCCTTGAAGAAAATATTAGGCGATTTGCCTCCCAGTTCGAGCGTTACGGGTATGATGTTTTTGGAGGCATATTGCATGATGAGTTGCCCGGTAGTCGTTTCTCCTGTGAAGGCTATCTTGTTGATACGTGGGCTGGAGGCCAAAGGCTTTCCTGCTTCGATGCCGAAGCCATTGACGATATTTAAAACGCCCGCCGGTAGTATATCTTGAATCATCTCGGCCAAAACCATAATACCAACAGGAGTTTGCTCGGCAGGTTTGAGTACCACACAGTTGCCTGCTGCCAATGCAGGTGCCAATTTCCATGCGGCCATCAACAACGGGAAATTCCATGGAATAATCTGACCCACTACACCAAGGGGTTCTTGGATCACCAATGATAGCGTGTTGGCATCAAGTTCTGAAGCAGTGCCTTCTTCGGCACGAATCACTCCGGCAAAGTACCGAAAATGATCAATCGCCAAAGGTAAATCAGCCGCACGTGTTTCACGAATGGCCTTGCCATTGTCCCAAGTTTCGATACGAGCCAACAAATCCAAGTTTTTCTCCATGACATCGGCTATTTTGAGTAGTAAGTTGCTACGTTCTGTTACCGATGTATTGTTCCAGTGTGGTGCTGCTGCCCAAGCCGCATCAATGGCGAGATTGATGTCTTCTTCGGTAGAGCGAGCTACTTTCGTAAAGGCTTGACCATCTACGGGCGAAATACTCTCAAAGTACTCCCCACGTACAGGGGCTACCCACTTTCCTCCGATGAAGTTGTCGTAGTGGGTTTTGAATGTAGGCTTTTCTGCCAAATTGCTGATTCGGGTGGTTACTGACGACATAGCTTTTGTTGGTTTTAAGGAGTGATTGAATTATTTTTATACAAAATAACCCTTTCAAAGTCATATTGTTTTGACTTATTCTACCCAGTGATTTCACTTTTCTATCAAATTGTTGTACATTTATAATATTCGTCATAATTTTAACATTATCAATGTGTTACTTTCGTCATCAACAAAAAATCATAGGCCATGTTGCAGCTAACGCCCCAGCACGAGCAGCGTCGGAAATTGGAAAATTTGGTCGAAAACCGAACTATCCATACCCTCAATCATGCCGAACTCAACATTTTTGAAACCCACCAAAAAGCCAGCCAAGTGATGCTTCAACTTGGCGACCCAGTGTTGGCGAGTATGATAAAAGGCAAAAAAATAATGCACCTGCAAGGGCTGGAGGCTTTCCCATTCCTACCGGGGGAGTCGGTGATTTTACCCCCCAACGAACTGATGCTTATAGATTTTCCCGAAGCTACCGAAAAAACACCAACGCAATGTTTGGCCTTGGCCTTTAGTAAGCAGAAATTACAGGAAGCCGTGGACTTGCTCAATGAGCGTGGCACAAAGCAAAATGGCCAAGAGTGGAGCATGACCGATTATAATTTTCATTTTACCAACGATGTAGCCATCAACCAAATACTGCAAAGGTTGATTTTCATTTTTACCGAAAACCACCCTTCTAAAGATATTTTTGCAGATTTACTGATTCAAGAATTGGTCATCAGGATTCTACAAGCCGAATCCAAAGAACTGTACCTAAAAAAATCACAAACTAATCCCAACAGTGACCGTATTTCGTTCATTATCAGATACATCAGGGAAAACCTTAATGAAGACCTTTCCGTCGAAATTTTGAGCAAAAAAGCCCACATGAGCGAGTCGAATTTTTATCGAACGTTCAAACATGAACTCGGTACTACGCCCAATGACTTCATTATCGAGGAACGTCTGAAACTGGCCGAAAGTCTTCTTCAAAACCCAAAAGGAAGTGTCAAAGAGGCTTACTTGGCCAGCGGTTTCAATAGCTTCTCTTATTTTTGCCGTTTATTCAAAAAGAAAAAGAAAGTTTCCCCCAGTGAGTTTAAAGAACAGGTGATTCAGTTGCCGTAAAATATACTCGTTTAAAATTGATTTACGATAAAATCTCATAGGTTTTATCTGATTATCAATGGGTTACATATTTAGCTTTTCGCAAACCTATGAGGTTTATCTATAAAACTCACCGCCATCCTCCCCCCAAGGCACGGTACAAAGCCACCGAAGCCATGAGTTGTTGGTTTTTGATTTCGATCAAATCCAAGTTGGCTTTGATGGCATTTTGGCGGTTGATCAGAATCTCCAACGACGAAGCCCGCCCTGTGAGGTATAGTTGTGAGGCCGTTTCTACGGCTTGGAGTTGTACCTTCGCCTCCTCACTTTTGAGCGTGTAAATCTGCCTCAAGTTGTTGATAGTCAGCAGTTGGTTATATACTTCTACATATCCATTGAGAATCAACTGCTGATAGTTGTAAAGAGCTTC
>JBKBKL010000231.1:0-3743 GCA_046294665.1 Runella sp. | reverse complement strand
CATGGTTATCGGCATTTTGACGTTGGTTTTGTGCCAAAATATCATAGTTTTCGACGATTTTCTCCTGCATTTGTTTCAAAAATTCATGTTCACTAAGCAGGCTTTGCAGGAGGGCTTCAATATTTTTCATAGGTAAGGGGCAAGAATAATAGGCGGTGAATAATTACAAATATAGGGAGTTGGGTCGGTTAAACAAAAGCCCTCCCATATAGAAAGGAAGGGCTTTTGAATGAAAATAGAATGGTGAAGATCACAGTCCTGAGTTGTCGTTTTTGCCACGCGCCAGCGCGTACTCGCCGATTTTCTTACCATGAACCAAGCCTAAATCACAATCTATACGGAAATGAATCAAACCATAAACCCTTGATTCAGAGGCTTCTTTGGCTTTATCGTTCATTTTTTTGGCTTCAGCTGGGAAAATACCACCTAAGACAGTAGCCGCTGCTGCCGAAAACGTAGAGTGGCCGGAAGTGTATGCAGGGAAGTTGGGAAGGCCGACGGAAGTTTTTATTCCAAATTGCTGCGGGCGAGGTGTCATATAGTGATATTTTGCTTCCCAGCAGCCGATACCTGCGTCCATGAGGGCGGTGCCTACTAAGGCCAAAGTACGCGCTGTGCAGACTTCGCTCAATTTGTATTTGTGGCAAAGATTGGCGGCTTCACGATGCCAGTGGCCGGGTGGAGTGTAACTACCTGCGCCATCAGCCCAATAGTTGGCGATACGTGCTTGCTCACGGGTCTGGTTTCTTTGTATAGCGCGAAGTTCTTCATATTCTTTTTGCCACTCTGGAGAGCCTACCACATAAGGTACCACTGGACGCATAGCTTCCAATTGTGAACGTGTAAAATTCCATGTTTTCAATGCTCCAAAATTGGGCAGCATAGCCGGACGAGCGGGAGTTTCTTGGCTTACCCATGGATCTTTGATACCTATTTTTTGAGCCAATTCTGTAAATCTCGGCATCAAAGATTGATTGTTGGCACCAGACATACCGTCGGTAGCTGCATAACCCATTACTTTGGCTCCAACTGCCTTGCCGAGAGCATCGCCGGCAATTATATCGCTTTCTACGTTCATACCTGCCCAAAGACGTGCCTGTTGGCACTCTTTCATCATTTTTTCTAAATAAGGTACTTCACCCGGGAACATTTTAATCAATATACTGTAAGATGCAGCCGCTACTACGGCATCTTCTGATGGATAAGAAGGCAGTTCTGTAACCGGTAAAGCGGCAGTGATGCCACTGTCCACTTTGGAGGGGGCTTTACGATTGTATTTGTATTTATAATGCCATGCTGATACCAAGGCATCGTATTGAGCTACACTCAAATAAGCCAAGGCACGAGAAGTATAGGGAGGATTGGCAAAAGGAAATTTAGGATCTGCCAAAGGATTATTGGGATCTGGTACGGGGTATTTGCCATTTGCATCGGGGGCTGGAGGAAGATTGTAACGCGCTGCCAGTTCCCGACCGATTTCGTTCCAACGATAGACGGCACCTGCCCCCCAAAACTCAACGGCACGACGTTGTTCTGCCGAAAGAGAGGAAGACGCAGTCTTTAGTTTACTTAATTCTGCTTGGTATTCGGCAGAAGTGGTGGCCTTGGGTTCTGCTACTGTGATTTCATTAGCGGCAGTAAGGATATAGGTTTTCCAAGTACCTGCCTTTTCATCTAAACTAACCGGAGCGTAGGCTTCGAGCGTAGGCTCCATGACAGACTTGTCGCACCCTCCAAAAATGGTGATTAGTCCTACAAGTAAAATTGTCTTTTTCATTTCAGTATGATATTTAATGAATTTTGATTGCTATTTTTTTCCTACAATATACAAAAGCCCTACCGAGTAGCTTGTCGCTTGTCCTACGTTCAATCCATTGATTACATGAGCCACACGTGCATTGACTCCCAAGCGTTTGGGCTGAAATTTGGCATATCCTCCTAAGGCAGTCATCTGCATATTGTTGGTAGGGAAAGGCATATCGTTTCGACGAATATCGTCGCCGCTGGTACATTCGAATCGCTCGACAAATCCTTCGAATTGTAGTTTTTGACCTTTGCTCAAGTAGCCTAAGCGAGCAGAAGCATCTATGGCATTGGGTATGAATACTTCGTTGGTATTGAAAACTCTCCCAAATGCCTGATAAGCATCTCTGTCCACTTTGATGTTGGTGCGATAGGTGTAGCTACCATGCCCGGTAAAATACAGCCCTGACTTGTGTTGGTAGTTTAAGATCAAGCGTCCGGTAGCTGTACGACTTCCCAAGCCAATAGACATCGGTAGAAAATCGGGAACATAGTTGCTCACGGGTGTAGAAACACCACCGGCCAGATGCAGCGAAAGCCCTTTTTTGTCTATAAATTTATACTTGAGCCATGCCGATACATCTTGAAAACCTTGCATCCACATCAGGTTTCCACCGCTTGCTTGCGTTTGGATATAAGGCAATCCAACGATGACATTGAGTCTATCCGTAATCCCTGCCGCTACCATAGGCATGTAGTTGATAGTAGTGTGTGTACCGATGTTCAGATTGTCGCGTTTGAGTGTCCCCTCCCAGTACTCATTCCAAGTACTGCGGCTGTACGTCATGGCCAAACATGCTGTTTTCTTCGGCATATAGATAGCATCGTGGGGCATTTGTGCTTGAGAGAGCAATGGCATAGCCATCAAAGCTATCAATCCCAATTTTTTGTAAAAACGAAACATAGATTTATTGATTAATTGTGGAAGGTGTATTGACAATATAAAAAGTCGTATGTATAAGGTCTAAAATTGTACTGTGCAAAGAAAAAATAGCAAATTCAAAAATCCAAATTTTCGGAAATAAATCCGTAAAATTTAATAACAAGTTTGATGCCAATTCAAAATTGGGAAAAATTGCCGACTTTAAAAAATAAAAAATTTGTATATAAAATATTGATTATCAAATATTTAAAATATTTAAATTTTAATTCATTTTTTTAAGAAATAGAAAAATCATGGATAGCCATTTCTGAAACAAAAAGATTGGCACAAATGTAGATAGAAAATAAAATTCCGAATTTTCGGAAATAATGAAACTATTATTATTTTGTTACTTTTCTCAAAGAAGGTATTCTACTCGATTGAGTTGGGTATTTTTACGCTAAAAGAATCCATTTACAACGATTACTTTTGTGTATGTTATTAAATCCCTAAACTCTATTCAAATGAACAAAACCATACAAACCACCAAGGAGGACTTTAAAGTAGGTAAATTTAAATTTGGCTTGCACGGGAGCGGCACAGGGTCAGCCAAGCAAATCGTCCACGACGGCGATACGGTAAGTGTATTTCCCTTTCTCAATTTTAGTTCACGGTTTTTAGGGGTTGATGCTCCAGAACAAAGTTTTACGCTCCCCTCCAATCCAAATAAATTTGTTAAAATCGAACACCCTGACTGGCAAGATTTTTTGAAAGACCGCAACTGGGAAAATACCCAACTCCCCAATAAACTCCGCCAACATTTGAGTAATCGCCTCAAAGGACATGACATAGCTCTCAACCACGCCCGCCACGAAAAAGCCGCGACCCAGCGTCTTGAGGAATTGGTAGAAGCCGACCGTGTAGAATCGGGCAAAACCAAGGAGGATTTTGTGTTTTTTACGGCTTTCGCCCACGAAATTTTGGATAGCTATGGGCGTTTGCTTTGTTATTTAAGCCCCGATGAAGACAATTTTTCGCCCAAACAACGCAAACAAAGCTACAACGAACGCCTACTGGC
>JBKBKL010000230.1:0-3750 GCA_046294665.1 Runella sp. | reverse complement strand
GATGGTGAGTTGTTCGCTGCCTTCTTCGTGGTCGGCCAAGAGTATATCACCCTCGCGCAAATCGCCCTTCAAGATTTCCTCGGCTACGGGGTCTTCGAGGTACTTTTGAATGGCACGGTTGAGGGGGCGCGCTCCATATTGCTGGTCATATCCTTTTTCTGACAAGAAATCTTTGGCTTTCTCGGTCAGTTCTACTTTGTAGCCTAAGTTGGTGATACGATTGAATAGTTTGGCCAACGAAATATCAATGATGCGATGAATATCTTCGCGCTGGAGTGAGTTGAATACAATCACATCATCGAGGCGGTTGAGAAACTCGGGCGAGAAGGCTTTGCGCAAGGCATTCTGAATTGTACTTTTCATCAACTCATCTTGATTTTCGGATTTGGCTTTGGTAGCAAATCCTATCCCTGCTCCGAAGTCTTTCAGGTCGCGTACACCGATATTGGAGGTCATGATGATGATGGTATTGCGGAAGTCCACACGGCGGCCAAGCCCATCGGTCAAGATGCCGTCGTCGAGTACTTGGAGCAAAATATTGAATACGTCGGGGTGTGCTTTTTCGATTTCGTCGAGCAGTACCACGCTGTAAGGTTTGCGTCTGATTTTTTCGGTCAGTTGGCCTCCTTCTTCGTAGCCAACATAGCCGGGAGGCGCGCCAATCAAGCGCGATACGCTGAATTTCTCCATGTACTCGCTCATGTCTATGCGCACGAGGGCATCTTCTTTATCGAAAAGATAAGTAGCCAGCACTTTGGCGAGTTCGGTTTTGCCCACGCCCGTAGGTCCTAAGAAAATAAACGAGCCGATAGGTTTTTTGGGGTCTTTAAGCCCCACCCGTGTCCGCTGTATGGCTTTGGTAAGTTTCTCAATGGGATTGTTTTGACCTATGACCCGCGCTTTGAGTTCATCGCCCATACCGAGGAGTTTTTGGCCTTCGTTTTGAGCTACCCGATTTACAGGAATCCCCGTCATCATGGCTACTACTTCGGCTACATTTTCTTCGGTTACGGTATAGCGGCGTTTTTTAGTTTCTTCTTCCCAAGCTACTTTGGCACGATCGAGCTGGTCTAAGAGTTTTTTCTCACGGTCGCGTAGCTGGGCTGCTTCTTCGTATTTTTGGCTTTTGACGACGAGGTTTTTCTGTTTTTTTACTTCCTCAATCTTTTGCTCTAATATCACGATGTCTTCCGGAACGGTGATATTGCTGATATGCACACGCGCCCCCACTTCGTCCATTACGTCAATAGCCTTGTCGGGCAAGAAACGATCAGTGATGTAGCGTTCGGAGAGTTTGACGGCCTGTGCTATGGCTTCACTCGTATAATTGACATGGTGATGGTCTTCGTATTTGTCTTTGATATTAGTCAAGATTTCGATGGTTTCCTCTACACTCGGTGCGTCCACCATCACAATCTGAAAACGACGAGCCAACGCACCGTCTTTTTCGATGTACTGACGGTACTCGTCGAGGGTAGTGGCTCCGATACATTGGATGTCGCCACGGGCTAAAGCGGGCTTGAACATATTGGAGGCATCGAGCGACCCTGAAGCACCTCCAGCCCCTACGATGGTGTGTAGCTCATCTATGAACAATATCACTTCGGGCGATTTTTCGAGTTCGTTCATCACGGCCTTCATACGTTCTTCAAATTGGCCACGGTATTTGGTGCCTGCTACGAGCGAGGCTAAGTCGAGCGTAACGACACGCTTGCCAAACAGCACACGTGATACTTTTTTCTGAACGATGCGTAAGGCCAAGCCTTCGGCGATGGCCGTCTTGCCTACGCCGGGTTCTCCGATAAGGACAGGGTTGTTTTTCTTGCGGCGGCTCAATACCTGCGCTACACGTTCTATTTCTTTTTCGCGCCCTACGATAGGATCCAGTTTTCCGAGTTCGGCCATTTTGGTCAGATCTCGACCAAAATTGTCGAGTACAGGTGTGCGTGATTTCTCTGCGCCTTTGGGGTCTTTGCCTTGTTGGGATCCCCCACCAAACATACCGCGGTCGTCGTCGTCGTCGGTTTCGGGGCCGGCGTGGGGTTGGGTGCCAGATGATTGATACTCTAACATTTCTTTAACAATTTCGTAATTTACACTGAATTTTGATAGTACTTGCGACGCTATGCTGTCGGGGTCGCGTAGGATAGAAAGGAGCAAATGCTCGGTGCCGATGAGAGGGCTTTTGAAAATCTTGGCTTCCAAATAAGTGATTTTCAGTACTTTTTCTGACTGCCTCGTCAGCGGTATGTTAGCTAAGTTTTTGATGTTGTTGGTGGCTGTTCCTCTCGTTACTTGCTCTATGGTGATGCGCAGCTCGTCGAGCGATACACCCAATTTCTTGAGCAGTGCCAAGGCTACTCCTTCTCCTTCACGAATCATGCCCAAAATCAAATGCTCGGTGCCGATATAGTCATGGCCAAGCCGCAAGGCTTCCTCTCGACTCAACGAAATGACTTCTTTGACGCGGTTTGAAAATTTTGCTTCCATTAGTTGGATTTATATTCAATGTGCTGTTTCCGTAAAATTAATTTTACAATCCTTATTTTCAAGTTTTTTCCTAAAAAAAGTGTTTTTTTCTTAGTTTTCTCTCAAAAGTACGGTTCACTTCGTTTTATTGTAATGCAATACATCCTTAGTAGATCGTAATGTGCTACTGTGATTACCTTGCTATTCCAATACAAAAAAACGTTCATTTTCATTCCCTTAATACAACGATTTCGTTTGGCATCTACTTACTCAAGCGTTGTTTTGAAGGCCGATTTTTCGAGTACAGACTTGGCTTCCCGCCCTTTGCACATCAGCAAATCTATGATGCTCAAATTAGGATAAAACTGATTGCCAAAATTTTGTTGATAAACTGCAGGTTGAAAGAAATTGTTGTACGATTCATTTTTGGGGTGAATCTTGCCCCGCATATCCCACCAGCCTTCGGGTAAAGCAACTTGATACGTTGGAGTATAGGCGATATTGAGTTCTATTTGGAGCAGTTTGGAGCAGATGCGTAGCAACTCCTCGTTTAAATCCCATAAAAAAGTGGGTTTGCTTTGGTAAACCTTCTCAAAATCAGGGGCAAAGTACTCAAAATAAGGGGCTTTGGCATAGGCCGAAACGATGGCGCGCCAATGTCGTTTGTACCATAGTTGGCTATAATCTACCCGAACCTCTCGTATGGGGATTTTGGGAGCAGTATGTTGAACAGGTACGGTCAGAGCTTCTACGCCGTTGGCGGTGAGGATATGGCAGCGGTTGCGGTATGTTTGCTTGATGTAGTTTTCGTGTGCTTCCCACTCGATATGAGGCATATATTGGAGCAAGCACACGAAGTATTCAATACTGGGCAAATAATGGGAGGCAACAACGAGAGGCAAGAGTTTTGAAAGAATTAAAAGTTGGGTTTGAGTAAGTATTTGGCATAGAACTCATCAATGACGGCCACCGCTTCGGTAGCAGTATCTACGACATGAAACAGCTTCATATCTTCGGGGCTGATGTTGGCTTCTATTTCAAGCATGACATTTTTAATCCAATCTACCATACCTTGCCAAAACTCACGCCCTACCAGTACAATCGGAAAACGACCTATTTTTTTGGTTTGGATAAGTGTTAAGGCTTCAAAGAGTTCATCGAGTGTACCGAAGCCCCCCGGCATGACGATAAAGCCCTGTGCATATTTGACAAACATGACTTTACGCACAAAGAAAAAATCGAAGTTGATATTTTTGTCGGGGTCTATGTAGATGTTGCTTT
>JBKBKL010000229.1:630-3977 GCA_046294665.1 Runella sp. | reverse complement strand
AAACCACTCGTCCATGGCGTGCTACCAACACCTGACAGCCCGGAAAGACTTTGTTGGTGATAGCCCTTAGGATAAGTGTATCAATCTGTCCCAGACGTTCGGCATTCAGTCTTACTTGCTGTGGTGTACCAAAAGCCAAACGACGAAGGGCTGGGACTTGCTGGCCAGTACGAATAGGATAAAGTCCCTCAATCGAGACGGGTAGTCTGCCTTTATATGGCAAAGCCCCAAAAACTTGCTGTGCAGCTACGACTTGCAAATCTGGCAGATTCTCGTAAGCACATACCACTGCCGAAGTCTTGGGGAGTTGTTTGAGTGAGTATGGAGAAGCAAAAAGGTGGACAATAACTCTTGACTTTTCTTCTAAACGATTGAGTAAGTCTATGGTAGCCGAAGGAATCACAAAAGGCCGATTGAAATTGCGACGATTGTCATGAAGGCTCACTATCACTACTTTGGCATCGCCTACTTGCTCTATCAATCTTTCGACCTCAACTGTACTGATAGGACGCTCCGCATATACGATATGCTTGAAGGGAGCATATTGGCTGAGGGTTTGTTGGAACAAGTTGATGCCACCTTCTCCCAAAGCTAAAGAAGCAAAAGTGATGGTATCTATGGCTTGGATGGGCAATAGATTCTTGGGATTGTGAACAAGCGTAACGGCCTGTTCACACAACTGACGGTTGATGGTTTTTGTATGTGATGTTTGCAGTTGCTGGTCAAGATTTTGCAGATTTATAGGCTTAAATTGATTTAAACCTAACCAATATTTTGCCTTCAAAATCTTCTTAACTTTTTCGTCAATGATTTGCAGTGGTATTGTTCCTTTTTCTATCTCTATTTTGATTTTGCGAATAGACTCTGCCACATTTTCAGGGTAGAGCAAAATATCATTACCTGCCAACAATGCTTTGATATTGACATCGGTGGCAGTACGTCCCTTTTTTACCCCTTGCATATTGAGAGCATCTGTAAAGACCAATCCCTGAAAGCCCATACGTTTTTTGAGCAAATCGGTAACTACCTTACTGGAAAGCGATGCCGCCAAAAAAGGGGTATTATCCAAAACAGGAGCGTATAAATGCCCCGTAATCACTCCCAAAAGACTATCGGCGATGAGCCTTTGGAAAGGATACAGGTTGATTTCTTCCAAATGGTCTGATGATTGGGATAAAACGGGAAGGGTGTAGTGAGAGTCGCTGTCGGTGTCGCCATGCCCCGGGAAATGCTTGGCCGTAGCGATGACTCCCTCGCTTTGCATACCGCGCATATAGGCTGCTGCTTTGCGGGTTACGTTTTCACGCTCCTCACCAAACGACCGCATTCCGATAATAGGATTTCGAGGGTTGGAGTTGATGTCTGCCACAGGGGCAAAATTGATATTGACTCCTATGAGGCGGCATTGGCGGGCTATTTCGCGGCCCATATCTTCGATGAGGGTATTGTCTTCGATAGCCCCCAGCGTCATTTGTTTCGGAAAATCATCTACATCGCCTAGCCTCATACCCAGCCCCCATTCGCCATCTATGCCTATCATCAGAGGTACTTTTGATAAGGCTTGGTAGCGATTGGTCAAGCGGGCTTGGGCTTGGGGCGTACCTTTAAAAAAAATCAGACCGCCGATATGATGATGCTCAATGAGGTGGTCGTAGTGTTTGTAATAAGATTCGTTACGGTCGGAAAAAGTAGCAACCATAAAGCATTGGCCTATTTTCTGCTCCAGTGTCAGGGTATTGAACACACTATCTGCCCAAGCACTTTCATCGAAACTGAAAGGCTTGTATTGAGGACTAGTAGGCTGCGGCGGCTTGGTGTAATCTACTTCCTTAATAGGCCGCTGCAATACCCCCATACCCGAAATCGCCAAAATGATGAGCAACGCAACGACGGTTTTATTCATTTCTACCAGCTTTTAACATTCTACCAGCTTTTAAAAAAGCTAAACTACAAAGGTATTATTAAACGTCAAAAAATAAGGTCATGTTGTCGCTTTAGGATTAAATAAGAATTAGAAATGCTACTCTCCAAAACCTTCACTTACCCATAACATTGGCATAACATTGAGGTAACATTGAGATTTTACCTTTGCATCAAAATTTTTACTGACACTAATACAAAAACACATTACCTCACAATCTTTATGTATCGTTTTTTACTTACTCTCCTCTTGGCACTCGGATTAAGTGCCTTTTCTTATGCCCAAACGGGAACTATCCGTGGAACAATCTCCGATGTCAAAAACAAAGAAACACTCATCGGTGCCACCGTGCGTATCGCAGGTACCCAAACAGGGGCCGTAACCGACATCGAGGGATTCTACTCTATCACTAAACTTGCTCCTGGCAAGTATGACCTCGAAATCTCCTATGTATCGTATCGTACCGAAACGGTTTCGGGTGTAACCGTTGAAGCCGATAAAGTAACAGAGGTAAACGTAGCCATGATCGAAGAAAGTGCTACGCTTCAAGAAGTTCGGGTAGTAGGCACACGCCAAACCAACACCGAAGTATCGGTCATCTCCGAAATCAAAGCCTCTCAAAATATCGTCAGTGGAATCTCAGCACAGCAGATAGCCCGCACCCTCGACCGCGACGCTGCCCAAGTAGTGAAGCGTGTACCCGGTATCACGATTGTAGGTGACCGCTTTATTAATATACGTGGTTTGAACTCGCGCTACAACAATGTAATGCTTCACAACGCCTTCACGCCCTCTATGGAAACCGACGTAAAGTCGTTTTCTTTCGATATAATCCCAAGTTCACAAATTGACCGCCTACTGATTTACAAAAGCCCTGCTGCTGAGTTGCCCGGTGAGTTTGCAGGGGGGGTGGTGAAGATTTTTACGAAAAATATACCTGTCGAGAACAGCGTAATTTTCGACTATGGTATCAACATACGCCGAGGCACTACTTTCGGAGATTTCTTCCAGCCAGACCAAGGGCCAAACTACTGGACTGGTTTTAACAACGGCTACCAAAATCTACCTGCTTCTTTCCCAAAACGTAACCTCAACTTTGCTACGCCTGCCGAACTCGAACTAGCAGGACGTGCTTTACGCAACAATTGGGTGGCCAACCGTACCTCGGCGATTCCGGATCAGAGATATGCCATTACGAGTAACTTCAAGTTCAACATCGGTAAAATCAGAGTAGGTAATGTTACGGCTATTAACTACAGCGATGCTCGTACCGGGTTTGAGATTGTACGTAAAGATTTCAACGAAAATAATAACGGAACAGAGTCAGCTATTTACAAATACAATGATGCCCAATACAACCGCAATATTCGGGTGGGAATGCTTCATAATTGGTCATTCAAATTCAATGAGAATCACTCGATTGACT
>JBKBKL010000229.1:0-620 GCA_046294665.1 Runella sp. | reverse complement strand
CTTCAAGAATTTGTTCAATCAGATGAGTACGGGTAGTTCGGTCAATCGAACTGGAAGAAATTTTGAATCCAATTTTACCCCTGATAGTTGGTCCTATGATCAGATTTATCGTGGTATATACACAGGACAACTGACGGGGAAGCATGAATTCAATAATGACAAGACTGTCATTGATTGGGTAGCAGGATATAATCATGCTTTCCGTGATCAGCCTGATTATCGTCGTTTTCGTGCTGACGTGGACGAAAAAACTGGTCAGCGTACACTTTACGTACCTATTGGAACTGCCGCAGCATTTTTCTTAGGTCGTTTTTCATCTGAAATGACCGAAACAGCCCTGACAGGTGGGGTGAACCTTACCCAGAAGATGAACCTGAAAAATGATAATGAGATAGAATTTAAGTTGGGGACTTACTACGAGTCCAAAGAGCGTGACTTCAAAGCTCGTAACTTGGGCTATGTTCGTACCAGTAGAACAAATCAAGCTATTTTGGACGGGACTATTGAACAAATGTTCCAACCACAAAATATCAACAACGAAAACGGGATTCGTATAGATGAGCAAACCAACAACTCCGATTCTTACGTAGCCACCAACGATTTGTTGGCATTTTATGGCT
>JBKBKL010000228.1:0-4023 GCA_046294665.1 Runella sp. | reverse complement strand
CAACTTGCCTTCAGCAGGTTCGGGATTGAGGATATAGGCATCTACATAGCCTCTATTTTTGAGTGTTTTGACCAATCGCTCGGCATTGCTCAACTTGGCAAAACCTCCCGCTATGACCAAATAATCTCGCTTTTCATCAGAAGAATAAATAGTAGCTTTGGGCATAGCTTCTTCTTTGATAGGCTGGACTGGCTTGGATTCTCCCCTACCCTCTTCGATTACTTTCAGAGGCTCAACTCCCTTATTTTCAACAACTTCTTCTTTGGCTTTAGCAACTACGGGAACCTCCACTATAACATCGTTCGATTTTTGAACAGGCATAAACCAGCTTTGAACAGTGCTGACCAATTCAAAAGGATTGAGGCTCGACTTGAGGGTTTCGCTGGGAAGTTGGGTCAGACCTGCTATCAAAGCCGAACCTATTATCAATGCACCTCCGACATACAAGGCCACCCGTGAGCGACGACGGCGCGGCAGCACAAAGGGAGTGTCTTCGGCAGGGCGGTCATACTGCGTCCAATCGGCTGCCGACTCGGAGGTCGAAATCGAAACAGACGGCTCAACAGTACTCACCGAAACGCTCTTGAAGCCATAGCCTTCGGCATAAAAATTGGCAAGGGGCAAAGGTTCAAATTGGAGTTTTTTCTCTTCGTTGAGCATCAAAGTTCCAATACCCTCAAAAAGGCAACTGCCTTCGTTTTGGATTTGTTCCTTTGCTTTTTGAACAAACTGTCGAACGCGCTGCTGGGCTTCTTCACGTGAGATTTGCTCGTTGATCATCATATAATGTGCCAACAGCCCGTCGTCGAGTTTGAGGGCTTCGTTGAAGGCGACGCGCTTCTGGGGGGCGTGGTATAAGGCGTATTGCTCGCTGTAAAAGGCATGACTGAAATACGTCAGAAAGCCTCCCAACTCAGGTAACACCACGCAGTCTTGCTCATACAAGAGCTTACGGGTATAGTCAAGTACTGTTACTGTCATTGTTTATGAGGAATTTAGCTACTAAATTAACAGACTTGCTTCAAAAATGCAAGTAGCTTTTTATCGTTCTTTATCATCAAAACCATATATAAAATGTAATAGCTTTGAATATCAATCACTTAACTAAAATGCTTAAAAATTGGCAATTATTAGATACAAAGCTCCTGACCGCTTAGACAGCACTGAGTCTTTGGCCGAGTTGATTCACAACTAATGGTTATTTTATTGATTCTCCTTTTGGCTACGCTCGAATGGGCTATTTGCAAGTATCAGGGAGGTTATTAGAGGTTTCAGAACTAATTTTTAGAGTTGAATAAAACCTTTTGTAACCAAATTAGTTTTACTAAACGTCTAACAATCAAACCAGTACTAAAATGGAAGCTCGAAAAACTGCACTAATTTTGATTGAATTTCAAAACGATTTTACCACAGAAGGCGGGGCTTTACACGGTGCCGTAAAAAACGTAATGGAACATAACAATATGCTCCAAAATACGGTCGAAACTGTTGAAAAAGCACGCAAAGCTGGTGTTACTATCATTCATGCCCCTATCTCTTTCATGGAAGGTTATTATGAGATTACCTCACACCCTTACGGTATTTTGAAAGGTGTAGTTGACAACAAGGCATTTGTCAAAGGAGAATGGGGCGCAAAAATAGCTGATCCATTAGCTCCTCAACCTGGTGATATAGTCATCGAAGGAAAGAGAGGATTGGATACATTCGCCAGCACCAACTTGGATTTTATTTTGCGGAGTAAAGGCATAGACCATATCGTGATTAGTGGTTTTTTGACCAACTGCTGCGTCGAAAGTACTATGAGGACTGGCTATGAAAAAGGTTTTAATGTTTATACCCTTACTGACTGTACTGCGGCTACCAGCTTGGAAGAACATGAAGCTGCCATTAAATATACTTATCCAATGTTTTCAAGACCCATGACACATGGTGAATTTTTGGAAATCATTGAAGGCAAAGCCGAAGCCATCGAAACCAGTAGAGGTTATTGAAAATATAGAGATTATACGAAAGGCGATGAAGTCAAAATTTTTCTCTTTGTAAAACTCGATAGCATAAGGCTCTACCTCGTGCTATCCTTGCAAAGGATTCAAGCCTATCAATAAGTAAGTAAGTGAAGCGAAGTAAGTTACGCGTTCGACGAGGCTAACTTCTCTCCCTCAAAATATTCTCTTTCGGTTTTTTTATGTGAATCGGGTTAAGGTTAAAACTGTACCGACACCCCCACCAAAAAGTTGAGTCCTTGCTGTGGATAGTAAAGAAATCGCTCGTAAGTGCGACCCAGCAGGTTGTTGATAGAAGCGAAAGCCGAAAAATGACGCATCAGCAGGTAGTCCACCTTCACATTCAAATCCACAATAGGCTTGAGTTTGACGATTTGGTTGGTCTGAAAATTTTTGTTTTGCATTCCACTCATAAAGTAGCCGTCAAGTGTAGCAAACATTTTTTTGCTGAATACGAAGTGATTGTTCCATTGCACGGTAGCCGTAGGCCGTCCCCACGGGCGGTCTAAGCGTTCGACATTGAAATCATAAAAATCGCCCCGTAATGTAGAACGAACGATGTTTTTATACTGGTAGCCCACTTGTGCCGAAACCGTCCAGACAGGGATATAATCGGCATCATAGACGACGGCATAGCGGGTAGTATCGGTCCATTGGGGATTGAAACCATAGAAATTTTTGAAGGTGGCATAGGAAACTTTCCCCTCAAATTGAAATCCTGCCCCTATTTCGCCTTTCAAACCTCCATAAATATCGCGGCTACGCTCGGTATTGGCTATGGTGATGTTGGGAGCCAACCAGCGGTTTTCGCCCAGCAATGAGCGCAGGGTATTGCGCTGCATATCGCCTCCCAAACCTGCAAACACGTGTACACCACTTATCGGCACGGCATCTACTTCTATTTGTGGAAAACCTACGGTGCGATTGATATTGAGGCGGTCGTCGGTTTCGTTGACGGCTTTGAAGGCCGCTACCACCGTAAAGGCATCAAACGAAAACTTGAAGGCGGGTTTGACGCTGAAGAGATTGCGTTTGAACACTTCGGCATCAGCACGCTGTGAGATATAGGCATCGGCATTGAGCAAGGCAAAGATGTTTTCGGTAATGGGCAACGACCCCGCAAACTGTGTTCCCCAGTCGGTTTCGGAGGCATTGTAGCGGTCATTGAGGCGATAAAGCCCTGTTTTGAGGGAGTAGTCTATGAATTTTTGGTTGTCAATGTTGTCAAAACTCACCTGCATACCTATCGTATTGAGCGTTTGGCGGATATTGTCGCGGTTTACTTCGCTATTGGGGCGTGAGCGATTGGCGTAGAAAAAGAAATTGTCGCGGTCATAAAAAAGCGTACCGCCGAGTTTGAAGGAGCTACCCGTGTATTGGCCGTTGATTTTGAGGCGATTTTCGCTGTTGGCGGAGTTTTTACCATCCACCGGCCCTGTCTGATTGGAGAGGTGCTTGAAGTGAATATCATACGCTAAGTCGTCGGTATGATTGCTTACGAAGCCTTCGCCATAGATTTTGCCATAGTTACCGCCACCGATTTTGGCGTAGTTGTTAAGGTTGCCGTCTTCTTCTACTTTTTGTCCTTCATTGACAGGCAGTACGTTGGGTACACGCTTGGCACTGCCGAGGGTGAGTTTGGGTGTGCGAAACTCATAATTGAGCTTACGGTTGTCTTCCTCATTGGTGAAAGGTTCGATTTTATTGTAAAGACGATTGGCCGGTGGCAATTCGATTCGCTTGGTTTTTTCTATCTCAAAAGTCTGACTCTCAATCTCCCCCGTAGGTCTGCGCTGGGCAAAGCCTTCGTAAGTAAAAAAAAGAATATTGGTTTGAATGAATATAAAAAGAAAGGTTATTTTTTTCATTGATCTAAAGTTTAAAAATCCGTGTCTAATCCGTTCAATCCGTGTGCTATTTTTGAATCTTGATTATATTATACTCAATAAAAAATGAATTGCGAAAAAACCTCATAAGTTTCATTTGATTATCAGATGGTTACATCGTTATCTTTTCACAA
>JBKBKL010000227.1:0-4074 GCA_046294665.1 Runella sp. | reverse complement strand
TCGATTGGTTCGCAAGCCGTTTGAACTACTCATCATTTTGGTCATTGTTTTTTTTGCCTTTCGTCAGTTTACGATTCCTGCCTCTTGGGGTTGGCCACCAGCCAACGAATTTGGAGGTCGAATGCTCCTCTGGCGTAGTTTTTATACAGCATTGACTGTTGCTATTGGGTGGCTGGGGATAAGAATCATCAAATTTGGGGCCTTATTTTTCAAGAAACAAGCAGCCCAAACTCCCACCCCTCTCGACGACCAATTAGTTCCCTTTGTAAAAGACACCCTTATTGTGCTGTGGAGTATGGCGTGTTTTTTATTTATGCTTAGCAAGGTCTTTGAAGTCAATGTATGGGCTTTAATCACAAGTTTGGGTGTGGGGGGTATTATCGTAGCCTTGGCCGCCCGCGAAACCTTCGAGAATCTCATCGGGTCGGTGGTATTGATGCTGGAGCGACCTTTTACCGTAGGCGATGCCATTGTACTGGGTACACTCACTGGCGATATCGTCGAAATAGGCTTCAGAAGTACACGAGTACGCACCCACGACGGCAGCTACCTCACTGTCCCCAACCGCCTCCTTACCAGCCAATCGCTCGAAAATATCACCAAGCGCACCCACCGAAGGGCTAGGTTTTATGTCCGTTTGGCATACAGTACTCCCCTCGATACGTTACAACAGATCATTAGTCAAATAAAACACCTCCTTGACCAGCACCCTCTTACCCAAGACAAAGAAGGATTGGTGCGGCTGGAAGTTCTCAATGAAAGTTCGCTCGATATTTTGGTGGTCTTTCATGCCGCTACCAGCGACTGGCGGCTTTTCATGGACACGCGCGAAGAAATCAATCTCCGTATCATCGAAATAGTACGCACTTCGGGGGCTAATTTCGCCTTTCCGAGTAGGCATTTGTTTATCAAAGAGTCAGATGACCAAGCCGCTTAATACACTGTACGCTCTAATGCACTTTTTTTGTTCTCACAGAAAACACAGAATCACACAGAATTTATCTAATTTTCTGTTAATTCTGTGAGTAAAATTCGGTCTTTACTCTTTTTAAAGATTTAAAAAAATCCTATATTTTTGTTAGTAATTTATAAAAATTCATGAAAAAAATCCTAAAAATTGCACTTTGGTCGTTGCTGGGACTGGTGCTATTGGCGGGCGGAGCGTTGGGCCTTTTTATTTACAAAGTCAAATACGGCTTTCCTGTTTCCTACGAAACTGACACTCCAAGTATCGAATTTCCCACCGACAAACCTGCTGTATTGCTTTTCTCCAAAACCACAGGCTTTCGACATGAGGCTTCGATAGCTGCGTCCAAACCTATTTTTCAGCAATTGGCCGAGCAAAACGGCTGGTTTCTTTACGAAACCGAAGAAGGCGGTGTGTTCAACGAAGCCCAATTAGCTAAATTCAATACCGTTATTTTCAACAATTCGACTGGCGAAGTGCTCAACGATGACCAAAAACGTGCCTTGGAGCAATATGTCGAAAAGGGAGGTGGCTTGATAGGAATCCACGGAGCCGGCGACGACTCGCACCACTGGGAATGGTATCAGCGACATCTTACGGGTGTACTTTTTTCGCATCACCCTATCAAACAGCAGTTTCAAAAAGCTACCGTACTACTCGATATACCCCCCGATAGTTTGTTTAATACCCTGACTAAAAAATGGGAACACACCGACGAATGGTATGTCTTTTTTGAAAATCCTCGCAGCAAAGGTTTCAATATCGTTTATACGATTGACGGAGAAGCCATTAACCCCGATGGCAATATCCTTTTTGTCAAATCCAAAAACTTTGGCATGGGCAAAGACCACCCCGTAGCTTGGTATAAACCCACTGGTCTGGGCAAAACATTTTATACCTCTATCGGACATGACGATACGGCTTGGCAAAACGAAAATTTCTTAAAACTCATCGAAAGTGCCATTCGCTGGACACAATCGCACTAAACTCATTTTCAAAATCTATTTCCATGAAATCATTCATCAAAACATCTTTACCAAAATCTTTTATAGGAAGTTTTGGAGTTTTGGTTTTACTATCCCAGCTACTTTTGGCTCAAACGACACGCAACATTTTGGTTTTCAGTAAAACCAAAGGCTACCGTCATCAATCTATTGGAGCAGGTCAAAAAGCCCTCCAAAAAATGGCTCAAGAAAAAAACTTCACCGTCAGTTTTAGTGAAGATGCGGAGCAATTTACCGATGCCAATCTGAAGAAATTTCATGCCGTCGTTTTCCTCAATACCACCGGCGATATATTGAACGAACAACAACAAAATGCTTTTGAACGCTACATTCAAGCGGGAGGAGGTTATGTAGGTATTCACTCCGCTACCGATACCGAGTATGACTGGCCGTGGTATGGTAAGTTGGCAGGGGCTTATTTTCTCGACCACCCTTCTACCCCCAGCAATGTTCAGAAAGGTCGCTTCATCGTCCAACTTAAAAACCACTGGGCTACTCAAGGAATGCCCGACGAGTTTGAGCGTAGCGATGAGTTTTATAGCTTCCGCAACATTTCGCCCAAAATCAATACGATTTTGACGATAGACGAAAAAAGCTATATCGGTGGGAAAAACCCTGACTTTCACCCCATGAGTTGGTACCAAGACTACGACGGTGGGCGGGCATTCTATACGGCCATGGGACATACCGACGAAACTTATTCCGAGCCTCTGTTTCTCCGTCATCTTTGGGCAGGGATTCATTATGCTTCGGGGGGAAAATAGCCTTATTTCAATGCTTCCTTCCATACGAAATTTGTAAAAGGTCTATTCTACTGATTCGGTTTCCTACTGATGAAACGTGGAAGATTGTGTAGTTGCTCTTATCAATATTTTATAACCTACCACCAAAATTTTCAGACAACCTAAGAGTTGCTCCAACTGGGTCATTGATGTTTCATTTTTACAGTAATTGTTTTCAATAATCCAAGATTAGATTGTACTTAGGTCGTATTTTTGTCGTAAATTTAAATGCTGCAAAAACAGATGTCTGAAATAATCTACCGTCGCTTCGACCCTCAAGTACAACCTTCCAAACTGTATCCGGCCTATAAATCAACTGTACTACGCGCCCCCCAAAAGCCGTTGGTGGTGCTGAAGCAATCGCTGACCGAACTGACCGGCCCTCTTTTTGGCGATTTTGAATTAGGACCTTTAGACCATGACCTTACCAAAAATGCCATAGTCAATGGTCAGCCGCTGGGAGAGCGTATCAAAGTATTCGGAAAAGTACTCAACGAAAATGGGCAACCGATTCCTCACACTCTTATCGAAATTTGGCAAGCCAATGCCGCCGGTCGTTATGTACATAAAGTAGATCAGCATGACGCACCCCTCGATCCCAACTTTTTGGGGGCGGGGCGTTGTAGAACCGACAAAGACGGCAATTATGTCTTTTACACCATCAAACCCGGAGCCTATCCATGGGGAAATCACTACAACGCATGGCGGCCACAACATATTCATTTCTCGTTGTTTGGAGCCAATATCACCAACCGACTCGTTACACAAATGTACTTTCCCGGTGATCCACTTTTTGCTTATGACCCTATTTACAAAGGTATTCCCGAAAATGCCCGACATTTATTGGTATCGAGTTTTGACATAGAAGCTACCGATGAAGCCTTTGCTTTGGCATATCGTTTCGACATCGTATTGCGTGGTCATCATCAAACTCCCTTCGGGATTTGAATTGTACTTATCATTTCCACAATCTTTGACAACATGAACCAAGAAAATACAAATACTTTAAGTGCCTCTGAAGGCTACAACCATCCTCCATTGTTGCAAACTCCCTCTCAAACAGTAGGGCCTTATTTTGCCTACGGACTGACACCCCAGCAATACGGTTATAATTTTAGGCAGTTGGCCACAAATCAATTGACTGACCCTCACAGCACCGAGGGGTTGATTACGATAATAGGCAAAGTTTTTGACGGTGAGGGTCAAACCATCAATGATGCCCTCGTCGAAATCTGGCAAAACGACGGTCAAAACTCACTCTTTGGCCGCTGTGGTACAGGTACCGACCCCCAACATCGGTTTGTGTTTCATACGGTCAAAC
>JBKBKL010000226.1:0-4292 GCA_046294665.1 Runella sp. | reverse complement strand
CCGACCAACTATCGGAAGAAACGCTACGCCTCATCACCACAGGTGCTTGCCTCAAAGTAAACGGTATCCTTGTAGCTTCACAAGGCTCTGGGCAAGCCGTTGAAGTTCAGATAGATACGGTACATATCTATGGTACTGCCGATCCTGAAGTTTACCCATTGCAGCCCAAAAAACATTCTTTAGAGTTTCTGCGCGAGATAGCCCACTTGCGTCCCCGCACCAATACTTTCAGTGCTATTTTGAGGATTCGCCATGCGTTGGCTTACGCTGTACACAAATATTACAACGACAACGGCTTTTTTTACCTCCACACACCCATCATCACCGCCTCTGATGCCGAAGGCGCAGGGGAGATGTTTCGTGTAACGACCCTCGACTTGTACAATCTTCCCAAAACCGAAGAAGGTAAAATAGATTTCAAGGAAGATTTCTTCGGGCGAGAAACCAACCTGACCGTTTCGGGGCAGTTGGAAGGCGAACTGGGTGCACTGGCATTATCGAAGATTTATACCTTTGGCCCTACTTTTCGTGCCGAAAACTCCAATACGACCCGCCATTTGGCAGAGTTTTGGATGATAGAACCCGAAATGGCATTCTTTGAGTTGGAAGACAATATGAATTTGGCCGAAGATTTCGTCAAATATGTTATCAAATACGCCTTAGAGCATTGTGCCGACGACCTTCAGTTTCTTCAAAAACGCCTCGAGGAAGAAGAAAAATCAAAACCGCAAAACGAACGCTCGATGCCGCTCCTCGAAAAACTACGCTTTGTAGTGGACAATGCCTTCGAGCGCATCACCTACACCGACGCAATCAACATTTTACTCAACTCCAAACCTCACAAAGAAAAGAAATTTCAATACCCTGTTGAGTGGGGCATAGATTTACAGAGCGAACATGAGCGGTTTTTGGTGGAAAAACATTTTAAAAAACCAGTCATTCTGACCAACTACCCACGTGCTATCAAAGCATTTTATATGAAACAAAACGACCCCAATCCCACCGAGCCGGGACCTACGGTGCGTGCTATGGACGTGCTGTTTCCGGGCATTGGCGAAATCATCGGAGGCTCGCAGCGCGAAGAAAACCACGACAAGCTCGTAGCACGTATGCACGAAGTAGGCATCGAACCCGAGGCTATTTGGTGGTATCTTGATACCCGCAAATTTGGTACCGCACCTCATGCAGGTTTTGGATTGGGATTCGAGCGGCTGGTACTGTTCGTAACGGGCATGGGCAATATCCGCGATGTGATTCCGTTTCCCCGTACTCCCAAATCGGCAGAGTTTTAATGAACCAATCCAAAAAGTCATGCTACTATTTTCTTTAATTTTGATTTAAAATCTTATCTCTTATTATGAAAAATCAACCCAATGAAATAGACCAACAAATCAACGTCGAGATTTCGGAAGACATGGCCGAAGGAGTGTACTCAAATTTAGCCATGATAGCCCATTCCAACAGCGAGTTTGTATTGGACTTTATACGACTGATGCCCGGTGTGCCCAAAGCCAAAGTAAAAGCGCGTGTCATCATTACGCCCGAGCACGCCAAGAGGCTTCTGGCGGCTCTCAAAGATAATATCCGCAAATACGAAGAAAACTATGGTGATATACGTCATTCTGACGAACCTGACTTTCCTTTTATGAATTTTGGAGGGCCTATTGCCGAAGCCTAATTACCATGATGAGCCGAAAACCCACCCACGGGCCGCTGCAAGGCATCAGAATTTTGGATTTGACTCGACTTCTTCCCGGCCCACTCGGTACAATGCTCATGGCCGACATGGGGGCAGAGGTCATCAAAATCGAAAACCCCAAGCAGCCTGATTATGTACGAGCTTTCCCACCTTATCTCAACGGTGAGTCGGTAGCTTATCTTTCGTTCAATCGCTCCAAGTTGAGCCTAAGTTTAGATTATACCACACCCGAAGGACAAGCTACTTTTTTTGAACTCGTCAAAACCGCCGATGCCGTAGTGGAGCAGTTTCGACCTGGGTTTTTGGATAAAATAGGCATAGGCTACCAAGCCGCCAAAGCCATCAATCCCAACATCATTTATGTTTCCGTAACAGGCTACGGCCAACATGGCCCGTATTCACATTTGGCTGGGCATGATTTGAATTATGTAGCGCTGGCCGGTGTATTGGGTCTTACAGGCAATCAAGAACCCGTCATTCCGGGTGTTCAAATGGCCGATATTGCAGGGGGCAGTTATATGACCGTGATGGCCGTTTTGGCGGCTTTGCACGCACGGCAGCGTACAGGCGTAGGCCAGCACGTGGACGTTTCGATGACCGATGCCGTCATGCCGCTGCTTTCGGCGGTATATGCGCTTTATGCCGGAGCACAACAAAACCTTCAACGTGGCCATTTGCCGCTTTCGGGCGGTTTGCCCAACTACGGGGTATATGCTTGTGCCGACGATAAGTACATCGCACTCGGTACACTTGAGCCTAAGTTTTGGACGAAGTTTTGTACCCTCGCTCAATGCCCCGATTGGCTTGCTTTTATTCTGCCGCGCAATGCCGAAGAACTCACCCATTTCAAAAATAAAATCCAAGCATTATTCACCACCAAAACCCAAAAAGAATGGGTAAACTGGGGTATGGAAAATGATTTGCCCATTTCACCAGTGTATGATTTGCAAGAGTTGGAGCATGACCCGCATTTGCAGGCACGGCAAATGATAGTGGAGCAGCACCACTCCAAGGCAGGGACTTTCAAAAGTATCGGCATACCTCTCAAATTCTCTGCTACTCCTGCGATACCCTCTTGGCCTGCTCCTACCATGGGCGAAGACACCCAAGCCTTGCTTGAAGCACTCCAAAAATCATCTACGGAATAGTCGCTAAAGTTGTGATTACCTATTAACCTTTTTCATTGGTGCTGCAATTGAAAATGCTATGGCAAGTGAAATATTCAAGCAACTACAAACTGGGACAATGAACAACGCAGCCAATCTTACTCACGACCAACAACTGACAAAAATTTGCGACTGGATTATAAACTTATGACGACTGAAAACAGAAGCACTACCGCCAACATCGGTTTTGCGAAAGCGGGGGTGATGTGCTTCTATGACAGTTTAGTGCTTAACCAAAGTGCAGTTCTTTGATTGAATCCCGATAGCTATCGGGATGCTAAAAATCCCCGCCTTCGCAAAGCCGAAAAACGTTGGCCAAGAGAACTCCCTTCGCTCGCTCTCTTGGCCGCACGCGCGCCGTTAGTGGCAATTTTAAACAACAATACTTACACAGAAAATGAAATATTTTGCAATTACAATTTTGACTGGGTCATTTTGGATAACATTTTGAATGTCTTGATTGACTTTTTTGATGTCTTTATCAAGAGCCTCTAATGTATTTTGACAAGACTTTTTAGCATCATCAAGGTCTTTTTTTGAGATAAAATCTTTACAATCTGTTAAAGGTGTCTGCATCATTTTTCGGGCTTTGATAAGGCGATTACGAAGTGCTGTTAATCTATCAAGTTTTTGAATAACATCACGCTTGGGTGTCCATAAATGAGCTTCATGACGGTTTTTATAGGCATAAACGGCGATTCTTTGGGCATCTATTTTATCATTTTTGCCCCGAATCATACCTAAGCTGTTTTTGATATTTATGGGGTGTTCAACCCAAATATTAGCCTTTTTGGTGTGTAAAAAATTGACAATATGATTGTTATAAACACCTGTGTGCTCCATACAATAGAGGCTGTTTGTAAAATCTGCATTAGGGCATTGTTCTTTTAGTTGATTGACAAAAGATTCAATACCTTTTTTATCATTCGTCGATTGAAAATGAAACAATACTTTGTTGGTAACAACAACCGCAAAATCAAGCGTAGCTTTTGAAATGTCAATGCCAATGAAAAATGAAAATGTTTCCATAATTTTGAATGAGTTTACTGTTTTTACTCAAGTCAGCGAGCTGTCGCACACTCAATACCTTGCTCATGGGTCTTACCCGAATTTCTATTTGAGTACTGTGTTACAGCGAACCAACGGGGGCTTAAATCGGACCATGAGTCTTTCTCAGCCGTCGGCGGTAAGGCAACCCCGTTGGTGCTGGCTTACTCTCATTTTGAGAGCCTTCCAAGTTATGAATTTCTTGGAATTTTTACATCGCACAAATCTAAAGGCCGATGCGGCAATTCCCATGTGAAAAAATGGCTATTTATACCGAAAAAGGCTATAAAATCAATATTTTTAGCCTCATTAGTAGAACCAATCAGTGCCATTGGGTAAGTACCCAACAAAATATAGATAGCCAATTTGTAGTCAATCAT
>JBKBKL010000225.1:0-4350 GCA_046294665.1 Runella sp. | reverse complement strand
AAAAACAATAGTATTTCATGGAAAATCCTTAACGGTTTAGTGGCTTTGCGTCATGTAGGCTATCAACTCCTCAACGACCGAAAACCACTCAAACTTCAACAAATGACTTATTCTCTATACAAAGGTTGGGCAGAAAAGCCAGACCAAATCAATGCTGCCAATCTGATTAAAAAGGATACCACTTCATTGCTTACTCAAGAATGGGGTTTGGGCGAAAGAAATTTTTATATCATCTATGAAGGCCAAATGGAAGTGGCTGACGCAGGCGATTATACTTTTGAATTTCCTTACAAAGGACATTTGATTTTCGAAATAGACGGACAAAACAAAATCCCCTCTACTTGGAATGAGTTTTTACAAAAACCTGTAACTACAAAAATTTCACTTTCCAAGGGGAATCACCCATTCCGGTTGCACTATCACAAAGTACCCTGGCGTGATGCGGCACTTGGTATAAACGTCAGTAAGGCGGGAGTACGTCCCTACTCACTTCATGTGCCTTCGTCATTGCCAGCACCAGACCCTATCCCGCGCTTAGAGGTAAGGGCTGCCAATAGCCGTGCAGAATTGATACGCTCTTTTGTTCAAATGGAAGGCGAGAAAACCAAACGTACCCATGCACTCTCGGTGGGGACTCCCCAAAATGTGCATTATACCATAGACCTCAACCGCGCCTCCTTGCTCCAGTATTGGAAAGGAGATTTTGCTGATGTAACTGATATGTGGTACGAACGCGGCGAGCCTCAAATCCTCCAGCCTATGGGGGCAGCCATTGTTACCAAAGGTCAAACAGACATCGCAGCGTTGGCCAATACCGACATGACTTGGCCTGACTCCTCCACCAGTTTTGTTTACAAAGGCTATCAACTCAACGCCAGCGGCGTACCGACCATCACCTACTTCATCAATGGGGTAGAAGTATCAGACCAAATCCAGACAGATAGCAAGGGGCTGGTACGCACTATCACCGCCAATCTCCCCAACGGATTTGTACGATTGGCCGCCGCCAAAAATATTGTGGCCATAGACAGAGGCTTGTATGCCATTGACGACCAGCGTTATTATGTACAAATAGACCCTAAAGCTAAACCCATACTACGCAATAGCAACGGCCAGCAAGAACTATTGATGCCATTGCAAGGTACAGTGAGGTATAGCTTAATATGGTAACAAGTTGGCTTCCTATTTTTGAAAAATAAGTTTTGTTTCAAACACTTTAGGGCTAAAATTGCGTTTTATACGCACAAACTATTTTGAAAACTATGCAACGCTTTTTTATCGCGGTCTTAGCGGCCTTTGTGATGATAGGTAGTTTAGCTGCCATGTCGTGCGCTCCCAACCAAGAAAAAACAACGGTTTCTGAAACTTCTTCTCCCTCCGTGGAGATTACTACTGCCTCCGAAGGTATCCAGTTTGTAGATGCCTCTTGGGCAAAAGTGTTGGAAAAGGCACAAAAAGAAAAAAAACTCATTTTCTTCGATGCGTACACCAGTTGGTGCGGCCCCTGCAAAATGCTCCAGCGCAATGTGTTCACACGCAAAGACGTTGCAGAATTTTTCAATGCCAATTTTGTCAATGTCAAAAAAGACATGGAAATAGGGGAAGGCCCCATGCTTGCCGAAAAATACCCTATTGAAGGGTATCCGTCGCTGTTTTTTCTTGATGCCAAAGGAAAAATCGTTACACAACATTTGGGCTACATCGAGGCTGAAGCCCTCATTAATTTAGGGAAACGTGTGGCCAAAAAATAGTATTGAAAGTTTGGAGTGGGCCAAGCAGCAAGATGCCCAAGACCCTTTGGCCAAATTTCGACAAGAATTTCTAATACCTGCTGACAATCGGCAAAATCCGCTCATTTATCTTTGTGGAAATTCACTTGGCTTACAGCCCAGAATGGCGCGAGAAGCTATTTCAAAGGAATTGGACATTTGGCAGACTCATGGGGTAGAAGGTTGGTTTGAAGGGCAAGAAAATTGGCTGGGATACCATAAGCGATGCCAAAGTTCGCTGGCAGCTATTGTAGGGGCATTGGATGATGAAGTATGCCCTATGAACCAGCTTACGGTCAATCTCCACTTGATGCTGGCTTCATTTTATCAACCCACAGATTTAAAATACAAAATACTGACAGTAGCCGCTGATTTCCCCTCCGACCAGTATGCCCTCGAAACCCACTTGCGCTTTCGTGGCTATGACCCCGACGAAGCACTCATCGAAATCAGTCCAAAAACAGGAGCGCATACTATTGACACAGAAGACATTCTGAAAGCTATCGAGCAAAATCAACACCAGCTCGCCCTGGTATGTATGAGTGGATTGCACTATTACACAGGCCAGTTTTTTGATATACAGACTATTGCGGAGCAAGCGCATCGGTTTGGTGTATGGGTAGGCTTTGATTTGGCCCATGCGGTAGGCAATGTACCGCTTCAGCTTCACGATTGGGGCGTGGACTTTGCGGTATGGTGTTCGTACAAATACCTCAATTCAGGCCCCGGAGGCATTGCAGGTGTTTTTGTTCATCAAAAACATCACCAAACCTCACTGCCTCGTTTGGCTGGTTGGTGGGGATACGACGAGCCGCGTCGCTTCGAGATGACCAAGGGCTTCGTACCCATGCAGGGGGCGGCAGGGTGGCAATTAAGCACTCCCAATATTTTGGCCTTAGCCACGCATCATGCCTCCTTAAAAATCTTTGACGCTACTTCTATGGCAACCTTGCGCCAAAAAAGCCTACTGCTCACTGGATTTTTGGAGTTTTTGATTCATGAAAGCAACCGCCACAACCCACATCGCCCAATCGAAATCATCACACCGTCCGACCCGCAGCAGCGTGGTTGCCAGTTGTCGCTGTTGGTGGAAAATGGGGGCAAACAGCTTTTTGAACAATTGGTAGCCCACGGCATCATCGGCGACTGGCGCGAACCCAACTGCATACGTCTTAGTCCTGTACCGCTCTACAATACTTTTGAAGAAATATGGCGAGTGGGAAGCGTGTTGAGTAGTCAATAAAAGCCGTATTTTTGAGCCTCTTTTTTAAATATGAATCAAACACTGCGCAATTCACTGCTATTTTTCGGAATCATCATCGGGTTGAATCTTTTGGTATCATTTATTCCTTTTCGTTGGGATTTGACCGAAGAAAAACGCTACACTATTTCTGAAGCTACCAAACATTTGCTCGAAAACTTAGACGGCCAAGTGGTAGTCAAGGTATATCTGTCAGGCGATTTTCCGGCGGGATTTGAGCGTTTGGAACGTGCTATCGAAGAAACGCTTGCCTCTTTTTCGGTCTATGCAGGTACCAACTTGGCCTATCGTTTTATCGAACCCAAAGACCCCAAATTGCAGGAAGAACTCGTCGAAAAAGGGCTGATTCCTACCAATCTTTTTGCCAATGAAGACGGTAAACGTACCGAGCGGCTGGTGTTTCCGGGGGGGTTTTTGTTTTATGACGGCGGCTTGTTTGCTGTGAAGTTATTGAAAGGCAACAAAACGACTGGAATCTCCCCCGAAGAACAACTCAACCAGTCGTATGAAAATATCGAATTTGAACTGGCTTCGGCCATTAAGCACCTCACCCAAAAAAAACGCGCTCGTATCGGTATTTTGGTAGGACATACACAAGTGCCTCCGCCTCGGTTTTCGGACTTATTGGCCAATCTTCAGCAGCGGTATGATTTGTACTTCGACATTCAAAACCCCGATACTTGGGAAAATGGCGATTTGTTGTTAATCCCCAAACCCGATACGCCTTTTAGTGAAGAGGAAAAATACCGATTGGATCAGTTTGTGATGCGTGGGGGCAAACTCCTGCTCTTTGCCGATGGCGCACGCGTGGACAGCGTAAGTTTGGAGGGGACATTTGCCAAGCCCGTATCGCACAATTTGGACGATTTGTTATTCAAATACGGCTGTCGTATCAACCAAAATTTAATCAAAGATTTGAATTGTGCCTTGATACCCCTCAATGTAGGCAACATGGGCGATGCCCCCCAAATCAAGCCCATGCCGTGGCGATTTTTTCCACTCATCAATCATTTTGGCAAGCACCCCGTGGTGCGCAATTTAGATGCGATTTATACGCGCTTCGTCAGTAGTATAGATACGATTGCGACGAGTGGTGTCAAAAAAACTCCTTTACTCTACACTTCTCGTTATACCAAACTCCTCAAAACCCCCGCTTTGGTGGCCTACAACGAAGCCCGCCAGCAGCCCGACCCCACCGAGTACAACGCCGGCGAGCAAATCGTAGGGGTTCTTTTGGAAGGCTCGTTTAGTTCATTGTTCAACAACCGCCTTTTGCCCAACGACCCCCGCACGGCTACTTTCATTGCTCAAGGCAAACCT
>JBKBKL010000224.1:0-4371 GCA_046294665.1 Runella sp. | reverse complement strand
TTTATGAAACCATTACGATGGCCATTCAGCCCCCCGACTTGATAGTTTATTTGAAGGCAGATTTACCCAAACTGCGCCGTCAAATTCAAAAACGAGGGCGGGAGTTTGAGCAAAGTATTAGCGACGAATATTTACTGAATCTCAACAAATTGTATGAGTCTTTTGCTGATTCTTATTTAGACGGCACTCTCGTAACGATTGATGTCAATGACCTCGATTTTGAGAGTAAGCCCGAAGATTTTGAATTTATTACCCAAGAAATCAACCAAGCGTTGGGGTATCGTTAGATAAACTTTGTCGAGTTATCAGCCCACTCGACAAAGTTTATTTTCTTTAAAAATCGGCATCAAAACTCAATACTTGTACTTCGCGCTCTTTGGTCGAATTTTTAACCCCCGGCTTTTGGTATTCCCCTACTTTTTTCTCAAAGAAATTGGTCTTACCAGGCAAGGAGATCATGTCCATAAAATCGAATGGGTTAGCGACATTATAAATCTTCTCCAAACCCAACGATACCAGCAGGTGGTCGGCGACAAACTCAATGTACTCACTCATGAGCTTGGCGTTCATGCCAATCAAAGATACCGGTAGGGCATCAGTTACAAACTCCTGTTCGATTGTTACGGCATCACGAATGATATTATAGACCGTTTGCTCAGGAAGTTTATTGACGATATGGCGTGTATAGAGCAAGCAAGCAAAGTCGCGGTGTAGGCCCTCGTCGCGGGAGATGAGTTCGTTGGAGAACGAAAGCCCGGGCATCAAGCCACGTTTTTTGAGCCAAAAAATGGAGCAAAACGAGCCAGAAAAGAAAATCCCTTCTACAGCGGCAAAGGCAATCAGCCGCTCGGCAAAACTACCGTTGGAAATCCAGCGCAAAGCCCAGTCTGCTTTTTTCTTCACACAGGGTATCGTTTCGATAGCGCGCAGCATCTTGTCTTTTTCGACAGGGTCTTTGATGTAAGTGTCTATCAACAAAGAGTAGGTTTCGGAGTGGATATTTTCCATGGCTATCTGAAAACCATAGAAGCATTTGGCTTCGGCGTATTGGACTTCGCTCAAGAAATTGACAGCTAAGTTTTCATTGACGATACCGTCGGATGCGGCAAAAAATGCTAATACGTGCGAGATAAAATGCCGCTCACCGTCGTTGAGGTTTTCCCAGTGCTGCAAGTCTTGGGCTAAGTCAATCTCTTCGGCTACCCAAAAAGCTGCTACATGGTTTTTATAAAATTGCCAAATGTCTTGGTGCTTGATAGGGAATAGTACAAAGCGGTGGGGGTCTTCGACCAAAATGGGTTCCTGAAAGGTGGGGGTATTGACTGCTGACATATCCGAAAGAATTTTTAATTATAGGGAAAACTTTATGAAAGGTTTTAAACAAAGACACTAAAACATTTTTGAAGTAACAAATTTATTAATTTTGAATTGTATTTGTGTAGGTTCAACCGTTTGCAGAGAATGAATGTTTGAAAATTTATGTTTATGACTATTCAACTTTCAGTCTTTCAGTACATTTCTCACAAAAATTCTTAGTATTTTCCTAACCAACCTATGATTGATTTTTAGATGGATTTAGTACTTGGTACACTCTTGGTACTTGTTGTTGTATCGTTTTGGTTTGCCCGCAAACCCACAGGCAAGCTACGCGTGCTGATGTACCACAAGATAGACCCCACTCGTCAGGATATGCTCACCGTTTCGACTTCGCAGTTGGAGCAGCATCTCCTTTACCTTCAAAACGAAGGATTTGTTTTTCTTCCGCTCCAAAATCTTCTTCATCTCTCCTCCCCTCCGGCCAATGGTATTATACTGACCTTCGATGATGCCTATCTCAACAACCTGACTTACGCTTATCCGATTTTAAAAAAATACAATACCTGCGCTACTATTTTTGTGCCCACGGCTTATGTAAACGGTACCAATGCGTGGGATTTGCAGCCTGAGCCGTTGCTTTCGCTCGAGCAGCTCCGCCAACTCGACTCGGAGATATTTAGTTTGGGGCTGCACTCACACCGACACCAGCACTATGGCAAATTGTCAGTAGAAGAAATCAGTAACGATTTGACACAAAATATAGCCTTTTTCCACCAAAATAATCTTGAATTTATACCTGCTTTCGCCTATCCTTATGGAGGGCGACCCAAATCGAAAATCATCAAAAAACAAATGCAGCAGCAGATGAAACATCTGGGGATTGAGATGGCTTTCAGAATCGGCAACCGCCTAAATGCTTGGCCTCTACGCAATCGCTACGAGATTCAGCGTATAGATATTCGGGGTACAGATAGTTTTGAGGATTTCAAGCGAAAAGTACGGTGGGGGAAGTTGATTTGAGAGGAAGTTTCTAAAAAGTAGGCTTTTTTTATCGTAGCTTTGTCCAAAATTTGCCTCTTTATACACACTTTATGGCTACGTTAGGTAGGTATTTTCTTTTTTTGAACAGCCTCTTGCGCAATCGTGAAAAACTACGGGTATATCTACGCCTTATCATGGACGAATGTACCGAAATAGGCATCAACTCGGTGTTTATTGTTTCGATTGTGGCTACGTTTTTGGGGGCGGTTACGTGTGTACAGACTGCCGACAATTTGGTGAGTCCGTTTGTACCTAATTACATCATCTCGCTCATCGTGCGTGATAGTAGCATTTTGGAGTTTGCACCGACGATTACGTGCGTGGTGCTGTCGGGCAAGGTAGGTTCGCACATAGCCGGAGGGCTGGGTACGATGCGTATTACGGAGCAAATAGACGCACTCGAAGTAATGGGTATCAACTCTATTTCTTATTTGGTACTTCCCAAAATCATTGCGGCTATCGTTATGTTCCCGCTGCTGGTCATCTTGTCGGGCTTTCTTTCGATTATCGGAGGATATATAGCAGGTGTGGCCACAGGAGTTATCTCTCCCGAGGATTATGTTACTGGCCTTCGCTTTGATTTTCGCCCTTACAATATTCCATTTGCCCTTATCAAATCTGTCGTTTTTGCTTTTTTGATTACCTCTATTTCTTCCTTCAAGGGATATTACACACGTGGGGGTGCGTTGGAAGTAGGTCAAGCCTCTACGGCGGCCGTTACCAATAGTTGTATTGCCGTCTTGGTGGCCGATTATCTTTTGGCGCAGTTGCTATTGTTGTAGCTTTATCCTCGTTCAAAATTGATTTGCAAAAAAAACTGATATGTTTCTTATGATTATCAATGGGTTACATAGTTATTTTTTCGCAAACCTATGAGGTTTAAGTATAAAATCGGCTGGGGCGAAAAGGCTCAATATTAACGGAGGTCTTTTGTTCACCAATGATTTCTGACACTAACTTACCAGTAGCAGGTCCCAAGCTAATGCCCATCATGCCATGGCCGGTAGCCAAAGTGAGGTTATTGAACTTTGAGGTTCGACCGATATAAGGTAGGCCATCGGGAGAGCAGGGTCGAAGCCCCCGCCATACTTTATCCACAGTTGGCAGTTTGACTTCGATGTCTGGATAAAATTTTCTTACTCCTTCTACGATACCGCGTACACGGTTCATATTGACGCTCAAATCAGTACCTGCTACTTCGAGTGTACCTGCAAAGCGCAAATCAGCCCCCATAGGCGTAGCCGTAGCGCGTGCTTCGAGCATGATGGCAGGGATTTGGATATTGTGAGGTACTTGCTCTATCATAAAACTGTAGCCTTTCCCTCCTTGCAAAGGCAACGAAATCCCCAGTTTATCGGTAAGCAATGGCGACCAAGCTCCCGCAGCTAACACTAAGTGTTCAATATCGAAAGTACTGGTTTGGGGGTTGGGGTTTTGAGTTTTGAACCCAATAGATTCCGTTTTTAGTTTTGAAATCGTTTTTCCTTTTTTTTCAAAGCCTATTACTTTTTGATTTTCGTAAATTCTAACATCTTTTTGGCGTAAATAGGAGGTCAAATTTTTAATTAGCAAAGACGGATTGAGGTGAGCATCGCCGGGGTAATAGACCGCTCCTCGCACGTCCACCTGTACATGAGGCTCATACGCTTGTACTTCTTTGGCCGAAAGCATTTGAGCTTCTACTCCCGCTCGGTTGGCCAATGCCGCCTCTTCGGCCATTTCGTGCTCGGCAGTTTCAGTTTTGTAAAGCATGAACAAACCGCGCTCATGCCAGCCAAAATCAAATAGCTGTGATTCAGCTAATTCTTGAAATAGTTTTTTGGAGAGCCAACTCAAATCTCGCAGTACAGGGATAGCATACTGTACATGGGCTTCGGTGGCATGTTTCCAAAACAACATTCCCCACCGCGCTAAGTCCCAACTTAGGCGCGGTTTTACATAAAATGGGCTATCAGAGCGCAACATCCAGCGAAGTCCTTTGGCGATCATACCCGGCTGTGCTAAGGGTACAAT
>JBKBKL010000223.1:0-4434 GCA_046294665.1 Runella sp. | reverse complement strand
GCTATAAAGTATTATTTGTGCTATCATAACAAAAATTGTGCTATGGGGCTACTAGCACCATAATTACAGCACTACCCAAGAAAACAAAATGAACATCTCGGCTATTGCCCAAGAACTCGGCTACAAAAACCAGACTGTTTTTGCTAGAACCTTCAAAAAGCACTTCGGAAAACTCCCCAGCCAGTATATGAAAGAAAATTAACTAATTAAATGTAATTAAAATACCTATTGGACGTATTTTGGTTGATGAAAAGCAAAATTTAAGTTTCTTGAGTGTTTCGGATTATTTTTTGCCATTCCTTTAGCATACAAAGTAATTTATGCAAACTTGAAGCTCACATGAAAACTGTCAATTTACCAATTCACGAAACACTTTCAAACGGTGGTCAGTCGCTATTTAACGGTGCAGATGCCAAAACAAGTGATTGGGATACTATTGAAAAGGTGTATGAAGCCTGCTATCGGAGTGAACTATACGCTCATTTTCCTGCTACCAAAGAAATCAGTCTGCAACTGGGTATAAAGGTACAACGTTTCCAAAGTATTTTCAAAAAAAAATATGGAAAGTCTTTAAAAAACTTATTATTAGAAAACCGTATGCAGTACGCAATAGAACTTCTCCAAAGAGGCTATAGATGCCAAGAGGTATCTCGCATGGTAGGATATGGAGAGATTTCGGCTATCAAATTCAACAAGATGTTTCAGAAGCATTTTGGTATCACTCCCAAGAAGTACCAAATGGCAAAATTGAACCAAAACATAACCTCGGAGAAGTAACTCCCACGTTTATACTTCTCCGAGGGCTGCTGGCTTTTACAACGCCCCTTCTTTGATGTCTTCTACCACCGATGGGTCGAGGAGGGTGGTGGTGTCGCCGAGGTTGGAGGTGTCGCCTTCAGCGATTTTGCGCAAGATACGCCGCATGATTTTGCCTGATCGGGTCTTGGGCAGCCCCCTCACAAACTGGATTTTGTCGGGCTTGGCGATAGGACCGATGATACGGCTAACGGTCGCCAATATATCTTTTCGCGTCAGTTCTTCATCTTCTAAGGCATTTTCACAAATCACAAAGGCATAGATACCCTGCCCTTTGATGTCGTGCGGGTAGCCTACTACGGCACTTTCTACTACGTCGGTGTGCATATTGATGGCGTTTTCGACTTCGGCCGTACCGATGCGGTGGCCCGATACGTTGAGTACGTCGTCCACACGGCCCGTGATGCGGTAGTAGCCGTCCTCGTCGCGCAGGCAGCCATCGCCTGTGAAATAGAGGTTGGGGTAAGTGGAGAAATAGGTCTGACGGCAGCGTTCGTGATCGCCCCAAGTGGTACGAATGATGCTTGGCCATGGAAATTTAATACAGAGGTTGCCATTGACCCCATTGCCTTCGATTTCGTGGCCGTTTTCGTCCACCAAAATAGGCTGTACTCCCGGCAGCGGCAAGGTAGCAAAGGCCGGTTTTGTTTTGGTAACTCCAGCAATAGGCGAGATGAGCATACCTCCTGTTTCGGTTTGCCACCAAGTATCTACAATCGGGCAGCGGCCTTTTCCGATATGGGTGTTATACCAATTCCATGCTTCTTCGTTGATTGGCTCACCCACTGACCCCAGTACTTTGAGGCTGCTCAAATCTTTACCTTCTACGTATTTCAACCCAAAACCCATCAACGAACGTATGGCCGTAGGAGCCGTGTAGAGGATATTGACTTGATGACGATCTACAATATCCCAAAAACGACCTGCATCGGGATAGGTAGGTATGCCTTCAAACATCAACGTAGTAGCCCCACACAACAACGGCCCATAAACGATATAGCTATGCCCAGTAATCCAGCCCACATCGGCAGTACAAAAATGTACCGTTCCCCTTTCGTACTGAAATACATTTTGAAAAGTGTAAGCAGAATAAATCATATACCCACCTGTCGTGTGTACCACTCCTTTTGGTTTGCCGGTGCTACCTGAGGTATAAAGAATAAACAGCGGGTCTTCCGAGTCCATGACTTCGGCAGGGCAGTCGGAGGTTACTTGTTTCATCTCGCTTTCCCACCATACATCGCGGCCTTTTATCATCGAGATAGGGGTACGCGTATGGGTGAGTACGATGACCTTCTGCACCGATGGGCAGCCGATGAGGGCATCGTCCACGGTGTCTTTCATGGGGATATTTTTGGGGCCACGTGCAGCCCCGTCGGAGGTGATGACGACCTTACAAGCCGAGTCGTTGATACGGTCGGTGAGCGATTGGGCCGAGAATCCTCCAAACACCACTGAGTGAATGGCACCGATACGCGCACAAGCCAGCATCGCAATAGCCGCTTCGGGGACCATAGGCAGATAAATACACACGCGGTCGCCTTTTTGGACACCGTTGCGCTTGAGTACATTGGCAAAACGACACACCTGATCATAGAGCATTTTGTAGGTAAGTGTTACGCTTGGGTCGGCGGGGTCGTTGGGTTCCCAGATGATGGCGGGGTGATTGCCCAACTCGCGTAGATGACGATCGAGGGCATTTTCTACAATATTTGTTTTGCCACCTACAAACCACTGTATGTTGGGTTCTATAAAATTCCAATCCAACACCTTTTTCCACGGTTTGTACCATTTGAACTCTTGGGCTATTTCGGCCCAAAATCCTTCGGGGTCTTCTACGGAGTGTTGATAAGCGGCTTGATAATCTTCAAAGGTTCTGATACGCATGATTTTGAAAAAATATTTAGAGGTTTTTAAATATTGGTAGATTCTATTTGAAGAAGTGAATGGATTTTGGCTACTAAATCACGAGTCGAAAATGGCTTAGTTACATAAAAGTCGGCTCCCAAGGCGTATCCTTTTTGTAGGTCGGTATCCTTGCTCTTAGCACTCATAAAAACCACCTTCATATCGCTATATAGTGGGTTTGTCTTGATAAAAGTACAGACCTCATAGCCATCCACTTTAGGCATCATAATATCGAGCAAAACCAAATGGGGCTTTTGATGTTCGATGATTTCAAATGCCTCTTCCCCATCGCGAGCGATGAACACTTGAAACCCCTCTTTTTTCATCAAAAACTCCAAAGAAAGGAGAATACTGGGTTCATCATCAACGATGAGTATTTTAAATTGGGACTTCATGGTGCGTTTGCGGTTTGATTGTTTGATTGATTAATTGGTATTTTAAACGTAAAAGATGCACCGTCGCCTGCTTTACTAATGACCCAAATTTTACCTCCGTGATGTTCGACGATACGGCGACATATCGCCAATCCCAACCCACTTCCTTTGGGCTTACGAATGGTTTGGTTTTGTGCTTGATAAAACTTATCAAAAATCAACTCGTGGTAAAGTGGGTCAATACCCGTACCGTTGTCGCTTACTCTGAAATAAATAAAGCCGCCTTCTGCGTAAGTGTCAAGGGCAACCATTCCTTTGTGTGGAGGAGTGTATTTGATAGCATTTGACAGTAAATTAACCAATACTTGCATAATACGATCTCGGTCGGCAGTGATTTCTGGCAAATAATGTTGAGGGGTATGTATAATCGCAATTTTTTTTTCGTTGGCAAGTTGCTGGATTGAGTTGATAGCCTCAATAATCAACTCACGAGGCGAGAAAATCTCAAAGTGTAGCTGCTGTCTTCCCGCATCAAAACGCTCCAAATCAAGTACTTGATTAATAAGCCTTGATAATCTATCAGTATCTTTTATGACGGTTTTGATAAAATGCTGACGTTCTTCAAGGCTCATATCTGGGTTATCGTGTACAATTTCTGACAGTGCCCTGATAGAGGTCAAAGGGGTACGTAGTTCGTGCGTAACAGTCGAGAGAAAATCATCTTTGAGGCGATCAGCTTCTTCAAGACGTTTGTTTGTTTGGAGGAGTTGTTCTCCTACTCTTTCAAGCTCATAAGTTTTTTTCTGTAATTCACGATTAAGTACTTTTAGTTGTTGGGAGGTTTTCAAAATGTCAATGACCTCATCGGTACTGATACGTTCTTCTTTGGCAACAGATGCTACCAATATCCTTGCTGAAGCTGTACCTACAGCTCCTCCGAGCAATTTTTCAGTATAATTGACAAGGCTTGGATCGGCATAAGCAATGCTCATGTTGAGGTTGTTGCGCTTAGCAAACAAATTGAGTAGGCGATTTGCACGAGCAGTCCCAAAAAAATTACTCAACAAATTTTGAATATCTTTGAGTAGTACTTTCCCACGCCATGCCACTGTTCGTTCGGAAGATTGGGTGAGTTTGAAAATATCTACAAACAATCGAGCTTGGTTTTTTTCTTGGGCACTTTGTGCATAAAACAACGAACCATAAATGTAAAAAGCCACATTGACCAACAATGACCACAGTAGGCCGTGAGAAATATTGTCGAAGCCTTTCATTCCAAAGAGAGCTTCAGGGCATAGCCAAGTAAGTCCCATGGGGCCATGTTCTAATATAGATT
>JBKBKL010000222.1:0-4446 GCA_046294665.1 Runella sp. | reverse complement strand
CAGGTTATATTACCGACTCACAAAATACCAGGTTTTAAAATAGAATCAGTCAAATCATTTCTTGAAATTTTGGTGCATTCTTTTACTCCAATCCACACGATACAAGCTTCGGGCAGGAACATTAGAAAGCTGTGGGGTGGGCATCATTACCTCGCTAAGTTCAGTCCAGTACTTTTATTATAAATGGACTGATTCAATGTCTTTGAAATGAAAATTTTAAAAATAATAAAGAACTCATAGCTGCTATGCGGGCGTTTGCAGTGGCGTATGAGACCCGCGAATTAGAAAAATAGGTGAGAAGTTCACCGCATCATCAAGTCATTGAGCAATTTTTCTATCTGTGGTACAGGCATTTTTTCGACCAGATAGAAATGACCTTTGCCGTTTTTGTTCCATTCGTTTTTACCCCATTCTCTGATATTCATACGCCCTTCTACGACCGAATAATAAGGCTCAATACCTCTCACTGCCACCAAAACGGCCGTTTCGTCCCAACTCATTCGTCCATTGGCATCGCTTTTGGCTTGGGGCATGGCATGAGCAAAAACATCTTTGATGGGGGAATTTTTGATACTTTCGTTTTGAACCAAAGGCAAACCCGTATAAATAGCATTGCCGATTTCCCAACCGCTAAAAACGATATTGGTGGGCCATTGTTCAGCTACAATTTGAGCTGCTATGGGGTCGCATTGGATATTGTATTCGCTACCTTCCGGAAAACGCCCCGCCATACTGACCAACACTTTGACTTTGCGCCTCACCAATTCTAAGCCATTAAGTGGCGAAAATTTGTCAGGTTTTGACTCCAATAAGTTTTGTAAGTTGGTTAAAAAACCTACGGTACAGATAGTAACGGAGTGGTCGGGCTGTTTGGCCAAAATCTGACGATAAAGAGCGGTAGCTTCTATGGCTTGGGCATTAGATTTGATTTTGTGAGGATAGCGCGCCACCAGCAGCGAATCCCACTTTTGCCAAGCTGTGATATTGACGGCCCGACCATGCACCACGCCTACGGGAATATTGGGGCGTTTGCAGTAGATATTGATAGCATTGATAGCACTGGCGATATACTTAGATTTATTGCAAGCAATCGTACCCAAAATATTCACCTCACCTTTGTCTGCTAAGGTATGAAGGATAGCCATCGCTCCCACATCGTCATAGTCGCCTCCGAGATCAGTATCGAAAATCAGATTGACGGGGGTTTGAGCAACAATAGTCATTGTCGGTTTGACAAAAACAAAAAATAAGAAAATAGTTGATAACTGAATAAGGCGCATTGTGAAGATATGATTAGAGTTTAATATGGATGAAATGGCCATCGCTGATAGAAATCAACGTGCCGCAATGATAAGCCCCAAGCCTATCACATAACACAGTAGCATCAGGTTGAGGATTGTACTGGTACCTTTGGGCGCATTTTTGAATTCTTTCCAAATATAAATCCCCCACAATGCCGCTACCACCGTAGCCCCTTGACCAAGGCCGTAAGAGATAGCTGTACCGGCTTTGTCAGAGGCGATGATAGAAAACGACATACCTACACACCAGATCATGCCTCCCAAGATACCCGTCCAATGGTTTTTGGCCGAGCCTTTGAAATAATCTTTGTAGCTAACGGGCTTTCCTACAAACGGACGAGCCATAAGCAGGGTATTGAAAACAAAATTGCTCAACAGTATCCCTACCGAAAAAAACACCACCGCAGTATAAGGACTCAATTTGCCCGCTTGCGGCATATTGAAATCGGAAAACATCGAAGCCGCCACGTATTTATAAAAATAACCCATCAATACCCCTGCCACTACCGATAGCAGTAGGCCTTTGGTCGAAACTCCCGATTGTGTAGATGAGGCTTTTCGATAAGCAAAAGCATTGAGTAAAATAGCTGCCGCTACTAAGCCTACTCCCAAAAATAGTAAGGTAGGATTGCCGACGGGTTTGTCTAAATAATTGACAATGACCCCAATGACCAACGCCAGCCCAATACCTACCGGAAATGCCACCGACATACCCGCTATCGCTATGGCTGCCCCAAGCAAAATATTGGCGGCATTGAAAATCACTCCCCCGATGAGTGCTGAATAAATATTGGCAGGGTCGGCTTGCGAAATATCCTCCATAAACCCCCTTCCACCACTACCTATGCTACCGAGAGTGAGCGCAAATACAAGCGACAAAAGCACGATACCCAGCACGTAGTCCCAGTAGAACAGTTCAAAACGCCAATTGGCGGCAGCAAGTTTTTGAGTATTGGCCCAACTGCCCCAGCAGAGCATCGTGATGATGCAGAAAAAGACTGCCGTTCCGTAAGTTTCGATAATGAACATTTTGAAAAAGGGTTAAAAAGTGGAAAGGTTAAAGGTTAAATGGTTGAAGGGAGTAAATTTAGAGGAGAATTAATTCATGTAGGTACGGTGCAGAGGCTTGCGCTCCCATGCGAGTTACGGAAATAGAGGCCGCCCGACAAGCAAACTGACAAGCCTCTTCCCAGCCTCTGCCTTTGGCAAGGGCTACGGCCAAAGCCCCGTTGAAGACATCACCGGCAGCGGTGGTATCCACAGCCTTGACAATAGGTGCTGAGATTTGTCCCGTAAAATCATCTGTCAAAACAAAAACTCCACTTGCGCCCATCGTAATGATGACATTTTGTACCCCCCACCTGCGGAGCAATTCGGCAGCTTGGAGAGCGGTGCTACTGTCGGTTACTTGAATACCCGTCAGTATTTGGGTTTCGGTTTCGTTGGGAGTGATGAGATACAGACTTTTATAAAATTTTTCGGGTAACTTTTGAGCAGGAGCAGGATTTAGAATGACTTTTTTACCCTTTTGGGCAGCCCACTGACTGACAAATTCTACCGTAGATAGTGGTGTTTCCAACTGCATCAAAACGATAGAAGCCTCGTCAATTTGAGGAATAATTTTGGTAATATCACTTTCCGAAAGCGTACCATTCGCTCCCGAAGCTACTACGATTTCGTTTTGGCCTTGGGCATTGACGGTGATAAGGGCTACTCCCGACGGCTCGGTGGGGTCAGTGAAAATATAATCGGTGTTGATACCCTCTTTGACAAAACCTTCAACGGCGTTTTTACCAAAGATATCATTACCTACTTTACAGACAAACGTAACATCTCCTGCCAGCCGAGCAGCGGCTACGGCTTGGTTGGCCCCCTTGCCCCCCGGAAACATGAAAAAATGGCCACCGATGATCGTTTCACCGGGCTGAGGGAAGCGTTCGGTCTTGACGACCATGTCGGTATTGCTACTACCGACGACGAGGATTTTGGACATAAACTGAAGAAAAAGTATGTGTTTGACTCCCAAAAGCACCTATTAACAAGTTTCTCATACCCTGCATAGCCCTACTTTTCAAAAACCGAGTATATCAACTTGCTAAAGAGTTTTTAACTCAAATGCTGTTTTTTGAAAGTTAAAGGATTCGCGCCCGTTGTTTTTTTGAATACCCGATTGAAATAGGATAAACTCTCAAAACCACATTCAAAGCAAGTTTCACTGACATTCTTATCAAGAAGCAATAGCCTCTTGGCTTGATTGATGCGGTAGTGATTCAAAAATTCAGTAAATGTCAGACGAGTCATCTTTTTGAAATATCGGCAGAAGGCAGCCTTACTCAGATTGGCCAATTCTGCTACTTCGTCCACTTCTATTTTACGTTGGTAGTTTTGATCTATGAATTGATAAAGCCGTTTGAGTCGTTCTTGTTCTTTTTGATGATATTGATTTTCAACGGGTTTTGAATGAAGAAAAAATACACTTTCGGATTGAGCCAATATTTGCAGAATAGACATCAACTCCAAAAACTGCTCAAAATGATGGCATTGGGATAATTGCTTGAGGCGAGGCCCTACTGCTCGTTTGGTGGCTTCATCAAAACTTAAACCGTAGGCCGCCTGCTCAAACAGTTTTCTTATCAATGCCAATTCAGGAGTTTGAGCAAGCGTTTTATCTAAAAAATCTGGTCGCCAATGAACGACTATTTTTTTGTATGGTGTTTTGACTCCATAATCAAAGTTGAGATGAGGAATATAGCTACCAATCAACACCAAATCACTCCCCTCATAGCGCGACAAATGCTCCCCTACATGCCGTGTACCATCAGTACCCTCAATATACACCAACTCAAACTCGGGGTGAAAGTGCCAGAAGAAAAAATCGCTCATGCGTGGATTGACCATCACTTGAAACGAACGGTCTGGTGCAATAGATAAGGTTTCGATTTGTGTTTTCATCTTTCAATCTCTCCTTTGTGTTTTTCCGTAACTGTTCAATATTATTTGCATAAATACTAACTTTTTATAAAATAAAAAATCAATATAGTTCAAATTTTGGCAATTAGGGGACTAGAAATTGGCTTTGAGGTTCCACTATCTTTGTATTATTATTTCAATCAAAAATATTACAAAACATGGAAGCGCAAACAAT
>JBKBKL010000221.1:0-4468 GCA_046294665.1 Runella sp. | reverse complement strand
AAAAAAATTAATATTATCAAATAAGCTCCCAATAAGTGTCATCAGTTCAAATACTTACCCAAAAAGTTTTTTTAAAAATGTTGTAGAAAAAGATTATTTGAACAAATTTTCAAAAATAACCGAACAGGTAGGTGTTAATGTTTACAAGTATGAATTGAATCAAAAAATAGATTGGGAAATATATAATGATACACTAACCATAAATAATGTTTTATGTACTAAAGCATATACAAACTATGAAGGTAGAGAGTATTACGCTTGGTTTTCCCCTGATTTCCCTATTCAAGACGGCCCATATAAATTTTGGGGTCTTCCGGGCCTGATCTTTAAAATTCACGATTTTGAAAATCATTTTTCATTTTCTGTCGAAAAAATTGAAAATTGTCATAATTGTTTAAATCCTTCGTTATTAATGGCTAAAAAACCAATAAATGTAAGTTATGAAAAATTTAAGCAATTAAAAAAGGAGGCCCTTGAAAATCCAATTAAAGATATGCAAGGAGTTGGTTTTTATGTAGAAAGCATCAATGGGGAAAAGATTGGCGATACATCACCACAGCATATTAAAAAGGAGATAAATTCTATTGAAAGATATTGATTCTAAAATTCATTGTGCCCTGCTCACTTAAAGCGCAACCATTATTAATTTATAATAGAAGGTTTTCATGAAGATAAAAGGGAAAGACTTTATAAACCAGTTTATATGGGATCAGCCCCCATGCAAATAGATCGAGCAAAGGTATTATTACTAAGAAATGAGTATAGAAAAGTTAGATTAGAGTATATAAGCCGTAGAACAGGTCGTAATTTTAATAATGCAACTTTTACTACCCCAAATGGGGTAACCAAACCTGCGATAGAAGCAAGAGTTGATCGCAGTTGGGATAATAACCCGCTCGAATTAAAACCTTAAATAATGAGATATTGGCCTCTCTATTGGTTATTGATACTGAATCATACTTTCTGTCAAACAGTCATAACAGGAAAGAGTACTCAAACCAACCAAAGTCCGCTTGCCAATACAAACATTACGCTTCATCTTCCAAATTCATCGGCTATTTTGGCTTTTGCTATCACCGATGCCAAAGGTCTTTACTCCATTTCGATCAAATCAGATGCAGATTCTTTGGTTTTGAAAGTTTATCGGCTGGGCTACGCCACCCAACTACAAACGATACACAACCACTCCCAAGAAGTCAATTTTGTACTTACTGAGCAGGAAATCGAACTCAAAGAGGTAATAGTACGCGAAAAGCCTATTACTCAGAGTGGGGATACACTTTCCTACTCGGTCAATGCCTTCAAGACACAGGCCGACCGAGCCATTGGAGATGTCATCAGGAGGCTACCGGGCGTAGAAGTACAGCCCGATGGCAAGATATTATACCAAGGCAAGCCTATCAACAAATACTATATCGAGGGGCTGGACTTGCTCGACGGGCGCTACAGTTTGGCCAATGAAAACCTCCCCGCCGATGCCGTGTCGCAGGTAGAAATACTTCAAAACCACCAACCCATCAAGATGCTTGATAGCTTGGTGTTTTCGGAAAATGCTGCATTTAATATACGCCTCAAAAACAAAGTAACTGCCACAGGGACAGCACGTTTGGGGGTAGGTATGAGTCCGTTTTTGTGGGAGGGAAATGGCACGCCTATGCTCTTCACACAAGGGCAGCAGTTGATAGCGTCTTACCAAACAAACAATATTGGTCAAAATGTGGGGCAACAAATCAAAATACTAACGGCAGAAGATGTACTGAACCCTTTTGAAAAAGGCAATTTCCAGAAAACATGGGTGCGTGTAGTACCCTTAGCCACTCCGACTTTTTCGGATACGCGCTGGCTCGACAACAATATCCATTTGGGTTCGGTCAATTTCCTAAAAAAACTCACCAAAGGCTACGAGTTTCGGATGAATTTGTCTTACCTAAACGACCACCAGCTACAAATAGGACGTACTCAGACCATCAGCTATATCCCTACCGATACCATCGAAATCATTGAAGAAAAGCGCAATAAGTTTATTTTCAATAGATTAGAAGGGAGTTTTTTACTTCAAAAAAATGATCGGGAAAAATATTTCAAAAACCAGCTTTCGTTTAGGCGGCAGTGGGACAGCGAAATAGGACTGCTACTGCTCAACGGTAGCCCGCTCACACAGCGTGTGAGGAGTCCGTTTTATGACCTTTCCAATCATCTGAAAAATATCTTTAAAATCAAGCGGCAGGTACTTACAGTGCAATCATTCATAAGTTTACAAAATGCCCCGCAGTCGCTATTAGTTACTCCGGGGCAATTTATAGATTTGCTCAATAATGGCTTGGATTATAGCAAGTTAAATCAAGAAGTGGCTTTGCGAAGTTTTTTTATACACAATATGCTTAGTCTCACAAAGGGGCTTGGCAAGGGCTTTTCGGTATCGCCACAAGTTGGGTTTCAAATAGAGAGCAGGAATTTAGAAACTCAATTGAAGCGTAGCTTTGAGGCAGAAACCTTGGAGCGGATAGGCTCTATTTTTGAGAATGGTTTGAAGTGGCAAAAGGTACATGCTTACGCTAAGCTACAATCGCAATATCGTCAAAACAAGTGGCGACTAACACTCAATACACCGCTGAATTTCTATGATTTTGTGGTGGAGGATACCTCTTTACGGCAGCAGCAACGTCAGCGTCAGTTTACGTTTGAGCCTCGAATCAACGCCAGTTATGAGGCTACGCCTTTTTGGACAATCACAGCGACAATAAGCCGTCAAAATATCTTCGGGGACATAGATGATGTTTTTTATGGTTATCTACTTCGTAACTACCGTACTATCGAACGCCGTGCCGCGCCACTACCCGCCAATGTATCTCAAGGGGGTAGTTTGAATATCAGCTACCGAAATCCTGTGGCTTCGATTTTTGGACATATATCTTATTCTAAACGCTTCATAGACAACAACTTACTTTATAGTACTCAGATCAATGCCAATGGAGCTGTCGAAAGCAATGCCTCTACCTCGCCCAACCGTGCCACCAACGATATACTTATGGCAAATGTGAGTAAATATTTGGCTGAACTAAAAACCCAACTTACCCTCGAAGGCCAACTGATGCAGACCGAGAGGCCACAGATTATCAATAGCTCACTTACCAATGTATTAAATCAAAATATAACGTATGGGTTACGAATTAATGGTAAAATAGCAAAATGGGCTGATTGGGAGTATCGTTACAAAAAAATGAACTTTATAAACCAAGTGAACCAACAAACCAACCCACCTACTTCGCAACTAATACAGCAATTTAATCTTAACCTCTATCCTGCTCGAGGTCTATATATAGGCTTTAAAAATGACTATTACCTCAATCGCTTGATGTCGCAGAGTAATCATACGCTTTTTAGTGATTTAATTTTGCGATATACATGGCAAAAGCGAAAAATTGATTTTGAAACAGTCTTTAACAATCTTTGGAATACTTCGCAGTTGTCTTTGGTTTCTGTCAATACTTTTTCGTACCTTGAATCAAGCTATCAGCTTCGCCCAAGGCAGTTGATACAGCGCGTACGATTTTCGTTTTGAGGGGTGTATTTTATATTTCAGACCATCTAAACTGCAGGTATGTCTTGGCCAATAAAGCCATTTTTTCGGTGTCGGGTACTCTGATACGCTCTTCTTGGATACGTGCGGCAGGGGTATTTTTTATTTTATTAAACAGTTTCAAATAATACGTATAGGCCAAATGAACCCCCATACGCGCCGAGCGAGGTAGCTGCTGAATGGCTTGATAAGCCGCATCAAAGTCAGCCTGAATATCGGCTTCGATTTGAGTTTTGGCTTCTTTAGAGAATACATTGAAGTCCACGCCCGGAAAATACACCCTACCCCGCTCTATGTAGTCACTTTTCAAATCGCGCAAAAAATTCACTTTCTGAAAAGCCGCCCCCAGTCGCCGCGCTCCTTCTTTGAGGCGGTCGTACTCGGTGATATTTCCTTCACAAAATACCCGCAGGCACATCAAGCCCACTACTTCTGCCGAGCCATAGATGTATTCTGCGTACTTGGAGTCATTGTAGGTTTGTTTGTAGAGGTCCATCTCCATACTATGCAAAAAAGCCTCTATCAACTCATGCTCTATTTGGTATTGATTGACTACTATCTGAAAAGCATGAAGGACAGGATTAAGGCTAATCCCTTCTCTGATGGCTTGGTAGGTGTCCTCTTTGAAACGCTCCAACAGGGCTTTTTGATCAAACCCATAAAAGGTATCTACAATCTCATCGGCATAGCGTACAAAACCATAAATAGCGTAAATAGGCATCCGAAACTTCTTGTCTAAGGTCTTGATACCGAGTGTAAATGAGGTGCTGTAATGCTCCGTGATGAGTTTGCTACATTCAAAGGTTGTTTGGTCAAAAAGCTGCATCATAATCGTATAGGGAGGGGTTTGGGGTAAAAATCATGAAATAGAAAATTCTCGTGCTACCT
>JBKBKL010000220.1:1565-4615 GCA_046294665.1 Runella sp. | reverse complement strand
GTATGCAAAGGAGTAGATTTTTTGATGAAAAAAAATAAAATTGATGTTTATCAAGGGCTTGGCTCATTTGTAGATAAAAATACAGTCAAAGTAGCCAAAGATAACGGTGAAATAGAGATGCTGACGGCGAAGAACATAGTCATAGCCACAGGCTCAAAACCCTCTACGCTACCCGGTGTTGAGATTGATAAAAAGCGCATCATTACCTCTACGGAGGCACTCACACTGCAAGAAATCCCAAAGCATCTTATGGTGATTGGAGCGGGGGTCATCGGGGCAGAGTTGGGGTCTGTCTATGCCCGTATTGGGTCTAAAGTGAGTTTTATAGAGTATGCTTCAGCCATGATTCCAACCATGGACAGCACTATGGGCAAAGAACTCCAGCGCGCTGTCAAAAAACTGGGGGCTGAGTTTTATTTTAGCCATAAAGTCAAGACCGTCGAAAACAAAGGCGACGAAGTAGTCGTAACGGCCGAAAACCCCAAGGGAGAAATCGTAACCTTCAGCGGCGACTACTGCTTGATGAGTGTTGGCCGCCGTCCTTATACCGAAGGGCTGGCATTAGAAAACGCAGGTCTCGAAACCGACAAGCGTGGCAAAATCGAAGTAGATGAACATACGCTCCAAACCAAAGTTTCCAATATCTACGCCATCGGTGACGTGATTCGGGGAGCGATGCTGGCCCATAAAGCCGAAGAAGAGGGGGTATTTGTAGCCGAAACGATAGCCGGTCAAAAACCCCACATCAACTATCTGCTCATTCCGAATGTAGTATATACTTGGCCAGAAGTAGCTGCCGTGGGCTATACCGAAGAAGAACTCAAAGCCAACGGAACACCTTACAAATCAGGCACTTTTCCATTCAAAGCCCTTGGCCGTGCACGTGCCAGTATGGACATAGACGGTGTAGTTAAGGTACTCGCCCACAAAGAAACCGACGAAATATTGGGGGCACACATCATCGGTCCACGTGCCGCCGATATGATAGCCGAAGCCGTAGTGGCTATGGAGTTTCGTGCCTCTGCCGAAGACATCAGCCGAATGTCGCACGCACACCCTACCTACACCGAAGCCTTCAAAGAGGCTTGCTTGGCAGCTACAGCAGGTCGCCCGCTCAATATGTAATGATTTTTCAGAAAATACTTCCGAGATAACTTCGTATTTTCTCTATCTCGACGCTCCACGGATTGTTGATTTCAAAAGGCAAGACGTGGAGCGTCATCTGTTTATCATATAAAAAGGGTGGGAGAGGAGCCTGAAAAGTAGCATGAGCAGGATAAATCAAAAATAGTGCGGTAGCATTATATTTTTTGCCGTAAGCATAAAGCTGATATAAATCGCCTTGACTGATGCCATAATTGGGCAGTTGAGGGTCGAGACACTTCCACTTCATGTCGAATACCCACAGTTGATGATGTCGCTTCAATACCAAATCAGGGCGCAAACTAAAGCGTCGTTGGTTCTCATGCCGCTCAATCAAAAACTGTGATTGGTCTTGGACTTTAATTTCAAAATCGGCAAAATATCGTTTGAAACCTTGAATGACGTAATGCTCAAATAAACGCTCTGCCGGAAAAAGCAAAGATTCATTCAACCACTGCCCCCGACTGCCCCACGATTGCCCTTTTAGCAACACCTTAGCCCATGCTAAGGCTTTTTGGTAGTAATCAAACCTTCGGTCATTCAGAGGGAGTTGCTCAAAGTCAGCAGTCAGATGAGTGGAGATACTTATTTCTTCCCAAACACACAGCAGATAATGTAAGCGACGCTGATGAGGTAAATATTGCGAACGTTTAGCCAAATACACAAGGCACGTTTTAAGAAGCCGATTGGGTAGGTTGTCGGCCTCAAAATCATCATAAACTACGGATACCCAATGGGGTTCTAAAGGCTGCTGCTTACTCACCAACCATTTACCTCTTACAAATGGCTGAATATCTTGCTTTGATGTGTAAACTCGTTGGATACCTCGCATTGTTATCTTTTCCATTTCTCCCAAAAAAGCCCCCACAAACACCTCCCAAAGAGGTAATGGCGATTGTTGTAAAAAAGCTGGTGTCAGGTGCTGAAAAGGAAGGTTTTCGGATACTCGAAGCAACTTGAGTAAAGCAATCCGCGCATCAGGGAGCGTATTGTGAGTAGTTTTAGGTAAAATTTCGATAATTGTACCATCAAACAACGACAGCAACCCCACATAGTTTTTGAGTTTGATGATTTCTTTCCCTCGCTGTATCCCAAAACTAAGAATAGCGTCTGATTGGGGCAAAAACGCAAAACGTTTCAGCAAAGCAAATGTCGAAGAAGGAACAGCCAGTTCAGACAGATGATTGGCTGTCGAAGGCTTGTTGTTTTGGGAGTAAATAATCCCCTGCTCCAATACCACATACACTACTACCATAACTAAGAAGTTGCGCTCAAGTATTGTTAAATTCGTAATAATCAATTATATTTGCATCGCAATTTACGGTGAATAAGATTAAGGGGGTCGCAAGCCCCTTTTTTATTGGTAAAAAATGGAACTGAAACAAAAAATAACGGAACTGCTCCAATCGCTTTTGCAAGACGATAAGTTTTTTGTCGTACAGGTGCAAATTTCACCTTCCAAAATACGCCCCAAACTGACAATTCTACTTGATAGCGATGCAGGTATTAGCATAGATGAGTGTGCTACTATCAGCCGTCAGCTTGATGATTTGATAGAGGAAAATCAACTGATTCCTGATGCTTATACGCTGGAAGTATCGTCGCCGGGAGTAGATTATCCTCTCTCTATGCCTCGCCAATATATCAAAAACATTGGACGGACGCTGAGGGTCATTACCAAAGACGGCATCGAAAAAAAAGGGCAACTTATCAATGCTGACGATTTGGGATTTGTGTTGAAAGAAGAAGTCAAAAAAAAGAAAAAAGAGGAGCAACCAACTGAATCAAGGTTTACTTACGAACAAATAAACAAAGCAGAAGTACAAATTAAGTTTTAAACAACAGAGTAATTTATCTTTCAAATCAAGTAAAAATGTTTCATCAAAAAGCAACAAACAAATAAATGG
>JBKBKL010000220.1:0-1555 GCA_046294665.1 Runella sp. | reverse complement strand
TAGAATCGTTTGCGGAGTTTGCACGCTCTAAAAACATAGACAGACCTACCATCATCAAAGTGTTGGAAGATGTGTTTCGTACCATGATTCGTAAAAAATATGGAACAGACGCCAACTTCGATGTGATCATCAACCCCGAAAGTGGTGACTTAGAAATGTGGCGCACTCGCGAAATCGTGGACGACAATTCGGAAGACATCTGGGAGCTTGACAAAATCCCTCTGTCCGAAGCGCGCAAAATCCAAGATGACTTTGAAGTGGGCGAAGAAGTAGCCGAAGAAGTAAAACTCGAAGACTTCGGCCGCCGACTCGTACAAACGGCCCGTCAGACACTCATTCAGAAAGTCAAAGACCTTGAAAAAGAACTCCTCTACTATAAATACAAAGACATGGTAGGAGATTTGATCAATGTGGAGGTTTATCAGATACTCAAAAATGAAGTAATTTGTTTAGACAACGAAGGCAATGAACTTACACTTCCCAAGCAAGAGCAAATCTACAAAGACCGCTATAAAAAAGGCGATACCATCAAAGTAGTCATTCACAAAGTAGAACTCAACAACGGAACCCCTCGTATCACTCTTTCGCGTACCTCGCCGGTATTTTTGGAGCGATTGTTTGAAAACGAAATACCCGAAATCTACGACGGCCTTATCAATATACGTCGGATAGTGCGCGAACCCGGCGAGCGCGCCAAAGTAGCCGTAGAATCTTACGACGACCGCATAGACCCCGTGGGAGCCTGTGTAGGTATGAAAGGCTCACGTATTCATACCATAGTACGTGAACTCAACAACGAAAACATAGACGTAATCAACTATACCGAAAACCTCGAACTGCTCATACAAAGGGCACTAAGTCCGGCCAAGATTACTTCTATGAACATAGACCGCGAGGCCAAACGTGTAGCTGTTTATCTCAAACCCGACCAAGTATCATTGGCTATCGGTAAAGGAGGCCAAAACATCAAGCTGGCAGGCCGATTGGTAGGGATGGAGATAGACGTATTCCGCGATGTTGAAGGCCAAGAAGATGAAGAAGATGTGGACTTGATTGAATTTGCCGATGAAATAGATGAGTGGATGATCGAGGAGTTTCGTAAGATAGGCCTCGATACTGCCAAACAAGTACTCAATATGGGTCGCGAAGAACTCATTCGTCGTACTGATTTGGAAGAAGAAACCGTTGAAGAAATCTTGGATATATTGCGCCGAGAGTTTGAGTAAAAACAGACTATTTCCTAAAATAGTATTTACAACGTTCAAAATCCGTTATAATCAGTTACCTTTGAGGTAATTTTAGAAAATATTTTTTGTAAGTACAAAACCAACTAAAGCGTATTAAGGTACGCATGTTTCCAAAGTATGTCGGAAGAAAAAAGTATGCGCCTAAGTCAAGCAGCACGATTGCTCAGCCTTAACCACGTTAAGGTAGCGAGTGAATTGGTGGCCAATGGCTTCAAGGTAAGTAACGACCCAAATACAAAGCTAAATGCCGAACAACTTGAATTTTTGGCTAAGAAATTCAAGAATGAGGCATTACAAGGAGGGGGTAT
>JBKBKL010000219.1:0-4637 GCA_046294665.1 Runella sp. | reverse complement strand
GCGACCATGAACGAAGGGACTCAACTTTTCAAAAAAGAAGAAGTTCTCAAGCTCATGGACTGGCTCAAGCGTTTTGGGAAATAAATGCTTACTTTCCGACAAATGATGATGACCAACTACCACAGCCACAGCCACTACTGCGATGGCAAGGGTAGCCTCGAAGATCAGGTGCAAGGAGCTATTGCCCAAAGACTTACAGCATTAGGGTTTTCGTCACACAGCCCTGTACCTTTCGACAATTTGTGGAGCATGAAAGCCGAACGGCTGGAGGCGTATTTGACGGAGATAGCGTTACTTAAAGAAAAATATCAATCCCAAATCGAACTTTACGCCGGGCTGGAAGTAGATTTTCTGCCTACCGCGCATGACCGCTCATTCCTCCCAAAACTCGACTACCACATCGGCTCGGTACATTATGTAGGCCAAGACCAGCATGGGCAGCCGTGGGAAATAGACGGCAGTTCGGTAGCCTTTTTGCAATGTTTGGATACTTTGTATGAGGGTGATATTCGGCAAGTCATCGAAAAATATTATGCTTTGATACGCCAAATGGTCGAAACTACCCAGCCTGACATCGTAGGGCATCTCGATAAAATCAAAATGCACAATGCCGCTCGATTGCTGTTTGAAGAATCAGAAAAATGGTATGTGGCGGTAGTCGAGGCGACGTTGGAGGTGATTGCCCAAAATGGTATCATGGTCGAAATCAACACAAGAGGGCATTATAAGCGTGGGTTGGACTTATACCCTTCGCCTTGGATAATAGCTCGCATGGCAACCCTTCAAATTCCAATCTGCATCAACTCCGACAGCCACCGTCCCGACGAAATTTCAGCTTCGTTTGCGTATGCTTATGAGGCTGCCTACAAAGCGGGGTATCGTTCCAAAAGGGTTTTGTTGGGGGGTAAATGGGGGGAAGTTATGCTATAAAAAAATGGCACACGGATTGGAGGGATTTGACACAGATTCTTAAAAAATCCATGCAGTAGCCTTTCCAATCCGCGTACCAATGATTGATAAAATACCCTACTTACTCTGCTTCGGCAGCCGCACCGGGATAAGTTACTTTGGGGATTTCGGAGTCAATCGTAAAGCGACCGATGCCTTCTTCGCCAATGACATCGAACAATTCGACCTGACGGCGGGCAATATACTCCTCCTCGATTTGCTCTTTGACAAACCACTGCAAGAAGTTTTCGGTAGCGTAGTCGTCATGGCGGCGGCTTACGCCTACCAGCCGATTGATAGACTGCGATACAGCTATCTCTTGTTCCAATGCTGCTTCAAACACCGAACGAAACGAGGGATATTCTTGAGGAACATTCGTAACGTCGGGGGTGATAGCCGTGCCGCCCATATCGCAGATGTATTTGAAAATCTTGAGCATGTGGGCACGCTCTTCGTCGGCTTGTGTGAAAAAGAAATCGGCACTATTGGTGAAGCCGTTGCGGTCGCACCAAGCGGCCATAGCCAAATATTTAGCCGACGACTCGGCCTCCATTTTTACTTGGGCATTGAGGGCTATTTCGAGTTCTTCTTTGAGAGAAGTCTTCAAACGCATTAAATCTTTCATGGTGATTGTGTTTTTTTTGACTTTGTTTACAACAAAAATACAATCGCCACCCCGAATTTGTTCACCAACATCTAAATTTGGAATCAGTCTTATTTTGCTTATTTTATGAAAAAAATTTTTGTATTACTGCTTTTTGCCCACACCCTTGCGGCTCAAATTTACAAACCTCGCCCTGTAGTGGCTATTTTGGGGGCTTTCGACGATGAAGTAGCCCTACTGGAAGGTATGCTCCAAAACAAAAAAACGGAAATGGTGCATGGCATTACCTTTCATACAGGCCAACTCAAAGGCCAAAAAGTAATTGTAGCCCTGACAGGCATCGGCAAGGTAAACGCTGCCATGACCACTACGCTATTGCTCCAGAGGTTTCGGCCTGCTCGACTGATTTTTACGGGAATAGCTGGAGGCGTAAATCCTGATTTGCAGCCGGGCGACATAGTCATCGGGCAAAAAGTAGCGCATCACGATTTCGGTATGTTGATGTCTGATAAATTCCTAACCTCTGTAACGCTCAATCCTATCAACAAAAAAGCCAATCCGATGTATTTTTTGGCCGATACGACGCTGCTTTCATTGGCGCGACAAAGTGCGGCCCAACTTTCGCTTGCTCCGCTCAACGGACGCACGCCCACCATTACGGTAGGTACTATCGCTACGGGCGACGTGTTTGTAGCTTCTGATGAAAAAGTAAAATGGCTACGCGAAACCCTCCAAGCCGACGCAACCGAAATGGAAGGAGCCGCCGTAGCGCAAGTGTGTTTTCAGCAGCAAGTACCCCACATAGTGATTCGTTCGATAAGCGATAAGGCCGATGCCAACGCCCGCGAGGCCATGTTCAATTTTAGGAAAGTAGCCGCCCAAAACTCGGCCAATCTGACGCTTAGTATTTTGGAGAAGTTACGTCAATAATAACGCCCAATCGTAGGGTGTTCGACAATTTTGCGGCGGAGTTCGAGGGCATCAATCGGCCCTTGCTTCGAGTAAACGATTTTCCCTTTGGGCTCTACGATGAGCGTGTAGGGTAATGCGCCCTGCCATTTGGGGTCTAAAATTTCGATGAATTTGTAAATGTCCAAGCCATCGAGGATATAGTTGGTGTTGGAGGCTTGTTTGGACTTCAAAAATTTGAGGGCTTTGTCGCGTTGGGTAGGTTTGTCAGTGCTGATGCTTACAAACTCAAAGTCGCGGTTGCGGTACATTCGGTGCATAGTGATAAACTCCGGAAACTCGACCACACACGGCCCACACCAAGTAGCCCAGACATTGATGACACGTAGTTTGTCGCTATCGTTTTGGAGGAGTTGGCGTACCCCCGCCTCATCGAGCGATTGGAGCGTTACTTCCTCTTTGGCCCATTCAGCTTTGGCACGCTCTACCCAGTCAGATTTATCTTTCCATTTGACCGAACAGCCAAAACACTTGGTTTGTGGTACAGCTACAGGTTTGCCAGTCAAAAGGGCTTCGATAGCGTCAATGGTATTTCGATTTTTGGGAGTAGCAGTAGGTTTTTCGGTATCGTCAAATCGCCCGACGTACTGTAGAGTACGCGCTTGGTCAAATACAAATACGTGTGGTGTAGCGACTGCCCCATAGGCTCGTGAAGTAGCTTGGGTGTCGCCGTCGTAGAGGTAAGGGAAGTTGAAATTTTTGTGTTTGGCGCGAATTTTCATTTCTTCAAAACTATCACTCAAGTCAGTATAGCCGAGTTCGTCGAGGCGCACTGCCGTAGGGTCATTGGGCGATATAGCCACTACCTGTACACCTTTGTCTTTATAGTCGCGTGCCAAGGCGATGAGTTTATCTTCGTAGGCTTGAGCCGTCGGACAATGGTTGCAGGTGAAAACAACAACTAATATTTTGGCTTTACTAAAGCTCGCCAGCGTGTAGGTTTTGTTATCGGTAGCCGGGAGTTTGAAGTCGGGGGCTTTGGCACCGATTTCGAGGGTTTTGGGAGTGTCTGCCCCCGCGTAGATTTCCATTAAAAAAGCAAAAAACAAAGCCGTTATTGTTTTCATTTTTATAAGTTTTTTTGGGTTGATGGCCTGATTTTTCGCGTTTGAAACGCGAATCACATCGAAGTTTGCGTTTGAAACGCAAACTATCTACTTTCAAACGTAAACTATCTTATGACTCTTGTTTGAAATGATGATTCGCGTTATTGATGATTCGCGTTTGAAACGCGAATCACATCGAAGTTTGCGTTTGAAACGCAAACTATCTACAAAACTTTCTTCTTTCAATCGCAAACTATCTATTTTCAAACGTAAAATATTTAAGCAAACTATCTTTAGTCATCTATCGCTTGAAAAATCATTTGACGGAAGAAGTTGTTGAGGTTGTCGCTGCTGTTTTGGGTTTGTTTCATGATGACCCCAATGACTTTCTCTTTGGGGTCGGCAAAATAGTTAGTGTTGAAATACCCACCCCATTCAAAAGTACCTTCGCTACCAAGTCCGCCTCTGCCTGCTCCTGTAGCCGTAAAGACCCCAAAAGCCAAGCCGTAGTGAGTGTTGCCTTTTTCACCGCCCCACAGGTCACCGATTTGGTTGGCCATGACGGCCTCAATCGTTTTACGACTTAGGAAACGCTTACCTCCCAATTCACCCCCGTTGAGGTACATCTGCAAAAACGTAGCATAATCTTTGGCCGTACTCGAAAGCCCTGCTCCTCCCGAATAAAACATTTTTGCTCCCTTGATGGGGTATTCGGGGTCATAAAACGTAACAGGGAACCGCACCCACTGACCATTTTCGGGTTTTTGGACGGCTACGAGTCTTGAGGCTTTGGCATCGGGCAAGTAAAAATAGGTATCGTTCATGCCCAAAGGCTCAAACAAACGACGACGTAGAAACTCCTCAAAAGTCATACCTGACACGATTTCGACCAAGTACCCCAACACATCAAGCCCTTCAGAGTAAGTATATTTTTCGCCGGGGTGATGGTGTAGCGGAAGTTTGGCCAATTTTTTGATATTATCACCTATTTTGATGGGTTCGGTGGTGTATAAATCTACGATACCCGCTTTTTTGTAAAGTGCCTTGAAACGCTCATCGGCATCTATCAC
>JBKBKL010000218.1:0-4700 GCA_046294665.1 Runella sp. | reverse complement strand
ATGTACAGCCTAAAGGCATGGGGTTGATGGATAATCACTTTTTATGACAAAATAATACCTGTATAACTGAATGGAGAAATAGCACGCAATTCGGCCTTTAGGGCATCACTGACGGGAAGTTCTTCGATAAACTCGGCAATGGTACGTGCGGTAATCTTCTCGTTTTTGCGCGTAAGGGCTTTGAGGGCCTCGTAGGGCTGGGGGTATGCCTCGCGGCGCAAAATGGTCTGAATCGCCTCGGCTACTACCGCCCAGTTGTTGTCGAGGTCGGCATAAAAAGCTGCCTCGTTGAGTTCGAGTTTATGAAGCCCACGAAGCAATGCCTTAAGACCAATGAGTATATGTGCCAACGGAACACCCAAATTGCGCAGTACGGTCGAGTCGGTCAAATCACGCTGAAGGCGTGATATGGGCAGTTTGGCCGATAGGTGTTCGAGCAGGGCATTGGCGATGCCCAAATTGCCCTCGGAATTTTCAAAATCTATCGGGTTTACCTTATGCGGCATGGCCGACGACCCTATCTCTCCTGCTTTGATTTTTTGTTTGAAATAGTCTTGCGAAATGTACGTCCACACATCGCGGTCGAGGTCTATGAGAATGGTATTGAGTCGTTTGAGGTTGTCGAGCATAGCCGCCAGCATATCATAATGCTCGATTTGGGTAGTGAGTTGGCTACGCGAAAGACCGAGTGTATTTTCGACAAACTCATTGGCAAATTTTACCCAATCAATATGCGGATAAGCTACATGATGCGCGTTGAAGTTGCCCGTAGCTCCTCCAAACTTGGCAGCAAAGGGAATGCCTTGGAGCATAGCAAGCTGTTTTTCGAGTCGCTCCACAAATACGCCAATCTCTTTGCCGAGGCGCGTAGGCGAAGCCGGTTGCCCATGTGTACGCGCCAGCATCGGAATATTTTTCCATTCGTCGGCCAACTGACGCAGTTGTGCTACTACTTCCTCAAAAACAGGCAAGATTTCTCGGTGCAGTGCTTCCTTGAGCGATAGCGGTATAGAGGTATTGTTGATGTCTTGGGAGGTAAGACCGAAATGAATAAATTCTAAGAACCGCTCTAAATGTTGGCTTTGCAATCGTTCTTTGATAAAATATTCTACGGCTTTTACGTCATGGTTGGTTACGGCCTCAATGGCTTTGATGCGAAGCGCGTCGGCTTCCGAAAAATCTTCATACAAAGACCGTAGTAGTGGGTATAAGTTTTTATCAAAACCCTCCAACTGCGGCAGAGGCAATTCGCACAGGGCGATGAAATACTCGACTTCTACCAAAATACGATAGCGGATAAGCCCAAATTCTGAAAAATAAGATGCCAAAGACTCGACCTGCCGCCGATAGCGGCCATCTATGGGCGAGATAGCAGTAAGGGTGTTGAGTTGCATAAACTAAAACGAAAGCGCAAAGATAAATCAAACATTTGGTAGAAATGTGCTGTTCGACTTTTAAAGCACCAACAACTCCTATTAACTTTGCCCAGTATTTTTTTTATTTTAAACCCTGACATTACAACATGACAACCTCTCCTTTTTTGGGCGAACTCATGGGAACGCTCGTTTTGATTTTACTCGGCAACGGAGTCGTAGCCAACGTTTTGTTGAAAGAAACCAAAGGCCATGCCAGTGGCTGGATAGTGATCACGTCAGGCTGGGCTTTTGCTGTTACGATGGGTATCTTCGTGTCCAATGCTTTCGGGAGTCCTGCTGCACATCTCAACCCCGCCGTTACGGTAGCGATGGCCATTGCTCAAAATAACTATGCAGATGTACTGCCCTTTATCACTGCCCAAATGCTCGGAGCCATGCTGGGGGCAATATTGGTATGGCTGCATCATCTACCTCATTGGGCCAAAACCGACGACCCAAGTGCCAAATTGGCTTGTTTCTGCAACAGCCCCGCTATTGCCAACACTTCTGCCAATCTCATCAGCGAAGTCATCGGTACAATGGTCTTGTTGATAGGTATCAAGGGAATAGGGGTGGTTTCGACAGGGCTGGGGCCTTATGCCGTCGGTATCTTGGTGTGGGCTATTGGGCTTTCATTGGGAGGTACTACGGGCTATGCCATCAACCCCGCCCGCGATCTGGCCCCGCGCATCGTACACGCCCTGCTGCCTATCCCCGGCAAAGGCTCCAACCAGTGGCACTACGCATGGATACCTGTGGCCGGCCCTTTGATAGCAGCTGTTTTGGCAGGGCTTTTTTTGATGTAGAACCTACCTTTAGATTTTACATCTATACTCTTTCCATTCGATAGTTTTATAGTATTCCGACTTTTTGAACAAAAAAGTGGTTTATGTCGTACTTTTGTCAATAAAAAAATAGATTAATGATAAAACAAAAGGCATTTTGGGTTTTGATAGTTTTTGTATGCGGACTACAAAGCTGCGGGCTATCGTCTGACAAAGCCCTCGAAGAGGGAAAAGCCTTCATGAAAGAAGGGAAGTACAAAGACGCTTTGCCGCTACTTACCCAAGCCATCAACAAAAACCCCTCCAACTACGAAGCCTTCAATGCGCGTGGCGTTGTGTATTTTGAGCTGAAAGAATATGCCAATGCTCTGCTCGATTACGGGCAAGCCATTACCCTTAAGCCCGATTTTTACAGACCCTACTACAACAGGGCCTTGCTTCGGGTAGCGCAAGGCAATACGCAAGAAGCCCTCAAAGATTATGCAGAAGCGATACGGCTCGATGCCACCAATGCCGAAATTTTCAACAATCGGGGGCAGTTGTTGGCCAACACGGGTCAAATCGAAGCGGCTCTACAAGATTTTGATAAAGCCGTAACTTTAGACCCCAAAAACGCCCTTGCTTGGTACAATAGAGGCAATATTCGCTTTCAGCAGCAAGATTTCAAGCGCGCTATCGAAGATTTCAAAAAAGCGGTGGTAGCCGATACCCAATTTGCCAAAGCATTTTATGCCCTCGGACTGGCCCAAATGCAGGAACGAGAAACCGATGCGGGTTGTTTAAGTTTAAAGCAAGCACAACGCCTCGGCCATGCCCCTGCCCAAGCCGCCATCGAGCAGCTTTGCAAATGAGGATATGTGTAGTTTTAGGAAACTAACCAAATCTACAGACCGCTCAAATTTGAACTTTAAACGCTCAACTTTAAACTTTAAACTTTGAACTTTAAACTTTGAACTTTGAACTTTAAACTTTGAACTCCTATTTCAGACATATCAACCAGGGGATTCGTACCACTTTAGCAGGAATGAAAATCACCCTGCGTCATTTGTGGAATGCCCGTAGCCGACGTTCACAAAACAACATACTCGCCAACGATTATTTCAACGAATCGAATGGCATGGTAACGCTGCAATATCCCCTCGAAACGATGCCCATTCCAGATCATGGCCGCTATCGCCTCCACAACGAAATGGACGATTGCATCGTTTGCGACAAATGTGCCAAAATTTGTCCTGTGGACTGCATCGAAATCGAACCTATCAAGGCTACCGAAGAAATCGGAAAAGCCTCCGACGGCTCACCGATTCGACTTTATGCTGCCAAGTTTGATATAGACATGGCCAAATGCTGCTACTGCGGCCTCTGCACTACGGTATGCCCTACCGAATGTCTGACAATGACCAAGACATTCGATTATAGTGAGTTTGATATTCGTGAGATGAACTATCATTTTGCCAATCTCACACCCGAACAAGCGGCTGAAAAACAGGCACTTTATGAGCAGTTTGTTAGAGAAAAAGAAGAATTTAAACGAATATCAGCAGTACCAAAGCAGGTAGATAGGGCTACCGAGCAGCCTCCTGAAACACCCAAACCTAAGCCAGTCTTTAAACCTACGGCCAAGCCCCCAGTTTCTACTTTGGAGGATAAACCTACACCGGCAACAGAACCGCAGGCTATCGAAACCCCGGCAGCAACACCACGCCCTAAGCCAGTATTTAAGCCTACTACCAAACCCCCTGCTATGACTGAAGAAAAGACTACCGAAGTCGAGCCTACCGAAAACAAAAATACTGACCATGGAGCAGCCGCTACGCCACGTCCCAAGCCAGTATTCAAGCCTACTATGAAGCCCAAGACTTCAGATTAAGCTACATTTTCGTTGGTGTCAGATGATGTTGTTTCGGTAGTAGTTTCTATCACCTCTGCTGAAGGAGTAGGCTCGGGTTTGGGTTTACGTACATAAGGTCTCTTGGCTTTGGGAGCAGGAGCTTGGGCAGCTTTTGGAGTACGTGGTTTTCTTGTTTTGCGTGCAACGGGTGCTTCGGAAGGTGTTTCCGCTACTTCTACGGGTATTGGTTCTTGTACTTCTGCCTTGGCTGATTTTTTTGTTTTTTTGTCTTCTTTCTTCTTTTTTACTTTATCCTTTTTGGCTTCTTTAGCCGTTTCTTTGGCTTTCTTTTTAGCCTCTTTTTCAGCCGTTTTTAGTGCTTTTTCAGCTTCTTTTGCCTCTTTCTCTTCTTTCTTGAGTGTTTTTTCAGCGATCTTCTTCGCTTTTTTCATCAAATCTTCCAAAGCCTCCTCTTGTTCTTTTTCTTCCTTCTCTTTGATTTTTACGATTTTCTTAGCCAATTTCTTGGAGGCTTTTTCGATTGCTTTCGCAATTTTCTTAGAAACTGTTTCGCCTACTACTACCGCCGAGATTTTCTGCGCTATATCGCTTGCCGTCTTTTTTTTGTCTTGTTTCATTGTGTTTGAAATAAATTGTTAGATAAAAATA
>JBKBKL010000217.1:0-4710 GCA_046294665.1 Runella sp. | reverse complement strand
GCAAACCATCAAAGTTTTGGGCAAGCGCAACAAGCAGCGGATTATTCCGATTTACAAGGAGTTGTCGGTGATGATCAAAGACTACCAAGACCAAAAACACACTTGGTTTCCGGGAGTATCGGCTCTGATTTTGACTAATAAGGGAGAGCCAGCTTATTCTGTTTTGATTCAGCGGATTGTCAAAAAATACCTTTCGGCAGTTACTTCTCTCCAAAAACGAAGCCCCCACGTACTTCGCCATACCTTCGCTACCCACTTGCTCAATAACGGTGCCGACCTCAACGCCATCAAAGACTTACTCGGCCATAGTAGTTTGGCGGCTACGCAAGTTTATACGCACAACAGCATCGAAAAACTCAAGAAGATTTACAAACAAGCACACCCCAAAGCCTGATACCAGATAGTAAGTCCGAAAGTGAGGAATCTTTTGAAAAAAACTCGACCTGATGCTACCTCCTCCGCAGACTTTCCGCCAACGCTTACGATACTTGGGGCCTGGGTTTATTTTATCGGCAGCGATTGTCGGGTCAGGGGAGTTGATTGCCACCACGGCTCTGGGAGCTAAGGGGGGCTTTGTTACGTTTTGGGTGATTCTGGTGAGTTGTTTGGTCAAAGTAGCATTGCAGTTGGAGTTTGGCCGCAATGCCATTTATACTGGCTTGCCTACGATGCAGTCTATCAATAGATTGGAAGGCAAACGCATCGGAAAAGCACACCTTGTGATTTGGCTGTGGTTGTCAGTGCAGGTCTTCAAATTACTTCAAATGGGCGGAGTCGTGGGTGGTGTTGCCATCGTTCTCTACATGGTTTTCCCTTTTTTATCTTCCGATATTTGGGCGATTGTGGCAAGTGTCATCACGGCATTGTTGGTATATCGTGGGTATTATGGGTCGGTAGAGCGCGGGGCATTACTGATGATTTTGCTCTTTACGGTTGCGGTGCTTATTTCGTTGGTGTCTTTGCAGTTTACGCCTTATCGTATTACGGCCTCGTCGTTGGTGAGTGGGCTTACTTTCTCGCTTCCTCCAGCAGTGGTAGGAGTAGCATTTGGAGCATTTGGGATCACAGGGGTAGGCGGCGACGAGATTATGTTTTATAACTATTGGTGCATCGAAAAAGGCTATGCTACTTACACTGGTCCCAACGACGGTAGTACCGAATGGGCTGCACGTGCAAAGGGCTGGATTGAGGTCATGTACTTAGATGCTTTCTGCTCTATGCTGGTTTATACGTTGGTTACGGCAGCATTTTATCTGCTGGGAGCGGCACTATTGCATCAAAAAGGGAGTATCCCGGAAGGTTATGCCATGGTCGAGACCCTATCGAGGCTTTTCACCGACACACTGGGGCCGTGGGCTAAAGCACTTTTTTTGGTAGGTGCATTTTTTGTGCTGTATTCTACGGTATTTTCAGCAACGGCCAGTTTTGCACGTATCTTTGGAGATGCCTTCGGCCAGCTCGGTTGGGTGAAATTTGATACTCCAACAGACCAAAAACGCATGATTGGGGCCTTTTCTTGGGTATTTCCTTTGCTATGGTGTGTGCTGTATCTTCTTATCAAAATGCCCGTAGCTATGGTACTATTGGGTGGGGTGGCTACTTCAGTTTTGCTGGTAGTGGTGGCATGGGTAGCAGTCCAATTTCGCTATCGTCAAGTGCCTTCGACTCTTACCCCTTCTCGTAGTTTTGATTTCTTCTTTTGGGTAAGTGTAGTTTCTATTTTGCTCGTAAGTGGCTACGGTCTTTGGCAAGCCATCAAAATAGATTAAATCACAGGATGTCGCTTAAACTCTTTATTACGGTCGAAAAGATAGCGATAGGTCTTGTGGATTTTGTGAGGTACACCGCCAAGTAATTCGGCAAAGCGAGTCATTTTAGGGTTGAAATCGCCTATCCAGTTAAGTTCGAGTTCGGTATATTGATAGTTGGGTCGCCAAGCTACCTTCGAGGCCGACAGCGCGATGGCCGACTCTACGCCACGTCCTTGAAATTCAGGAATCACCCCAAAAATCACCCCAAAGGCTTTATGATTGGTTTTGAGGAGTTGATGATACAAAAACTTGAGTTTGCCTATCCAATCCAACTTCCCATTGACGTGTTTGAAGATTTGATTTAGTTCGGGTAGCATGATAAAAAAAGCAATCGGTTTTCCTTCATAATATCCAAACCACATAAGCTCTTCGTCCAAAATAGGCTTCATACGCTGCATGATACCCTGCGCTTTTTCGGGAGTCATTTCGTCGCTGCCGAGGTTGCTTGCCCATGCTTTGTTGTAAATTACCCTGAAATCTTCGGCAAAAGTCCCTAACTGACGTTTGTTGAGATGCTTAAATTCATAGCCCGGCATAGCCAATACACGTTCGGCTCGCTCAAAAAACATACGATTGACGCGCTGCATGAATTTCTCTTTGGCCATATACAAGAAAAATGTTTTTTGGTCGAAATACGTCTGGAAGCCATACGCCTCAAAAAATTTTTGATAATATGGAAAATGATACCCCATACCATACAACGGTTCTTTGTCGAATCCTTCGACGAGTAGCCCCCAGAAGCGGTCGCGTTCTCCAAAATTGATAGGACCGTCCATAGCTTCCATACCTCGCTCTGACAGCCATTGTTTACATTGGTCAAACAGCCCAAAAGCTACTTCTTGATTTTCGATGGACTCAAAAAAACCCATACCACCTGTGGGCTGGTCGTTGCCTTTCAATACGGTACTGCGATTGATAAAAGCAGCCACACGACCTACCGTTTGGCCATTTTCATCAACAGCAATCCAACGGACGCACTCCCCGTTTTTGAAATATTTGTTTTTTTGAGGGTCAAAAGTGCCTTCTACGTCTTTGTCTAACGGACGAATCCAATAAGGATTTTTGGCATATAGCCTGACGGGTAGCATCAAAAATTCATGTTGGCGGTGGCGGTCAGAGCCTACTTCGAGTATTTGCATCAGTGTTGAAAATTAAATCTTTGCGCTGGCGAAATTAGATAATTCCGAACGTTTACCGAAAAGGGTTCACACTAAAAACTAACTTTGCGGCAAATCTTACATCACTCACTCATACAATGACCCCTCAACGAATTGCTATTTTTGCTTCAGGCTCTGGTTCCAATGCCGAAAAAATTGCCGAATATTTTGCTGAAAACCAAACCGTAAATATCAATCTTATCCTTTCCAACAATCCCCAAGCGGGGGTCATTGAGCGGGCGCGGCGGCTGCATATTCCCGTGGTTTTATTTGATAAGTCCACATTTTATGAAACCCGTCAAATCATCGAACTACTCCAAAATCAAAAGATTGATCTTGTAGTACTGGCGGGTTTTATGTGGCTGATACCCGAACCGATGGTTAGGGCATTCCCGTCGCGTATTCTCAATATTCACCCGGCATTGCTTCCCAAATTTGGGGGAAAAGGAATGTACGGTCATTTTGTACATGAGGCCGTAGTGGCTGCCAAGGAAACCTATTCGGGCATCACGATTCACTTCGTCAATGAGCGATACGACGAGGGGAGCATCATATTTCAAGCCACTTGCCCCGTGGTGGCTACCGATACCCCCGACGACTTGGCCCGAAAAGTACAGGTTTTGGAGCATAAACATTTCCCACGAATCATCGAACAGGTACTAAAAGAAAAGCACCAGCCCCTTGCGGCAGACTGATGCTTTTGCTTGATGATTGGTTTTTGTTTGTTTGAAGTGTAACTGCCAACACGGTGCAGTTAGAAGATGTATTTATTTTCGGCAATCATCGCTTCCGCAATACGACGACGTGCGTTTTTGAGATTCATGGGTTCGATTTTGGTGAAACGTTTCAGCCCCATAAGCATCACGCGGAGTTCGTCGCCCTCGGCAAAGGACGTAATAGCGGCTTTGCCAGCAATGTTTACTTTTTCGACGGCGTAATGTAAGTAGCATAAGGCCAAGTCTTTCTGCAACTCACAGGCTTTTTCGCCTTTGATACCGATGAGTTTTTCGGTGCGAAGTAGTGCTGACTCAGCAGCATAAATCTCAATGGCCATATCGGCTACATTCATTAGGATTTCTTGCTCCTCGGAGAGCTTCATCATGAATTTCTGTACCGCTGCGCCAGCTACCATGAGGGTAGCTTTTTTGAGGTTTTTGAGTACTTTTTTCTCGGCGGCAAATAGCTCATCAGTATCATCGCTACTAAAATCGGGGATAGACATGATTTCTTTGGCAACGGCCATAGCAGGAGCCATCAAATCCAACTCGCCTTTCATGGCACGTTTGAGCATCATGTCCACTGTAAGCATACGGTTGATTTCGTTGGTGCCTTCAAAGATGCGGTTGATGCGGCTGTCGCGGTAAGCGCGATCCATGGGTGCGTCGGCAGAATAACCCATACCACCATAAATCTGTACCCCTTCGTCCACTACAAAATCGAGTACTTCGGAGCCATGTACTTTCATCATGGCACATTCAATAGCAAACTGCTCGAGAGCCTTGAGTTTGGCATCGGCATCGCTCATGCCTTGTTCTTTGAGTGATTCGATAGCATCATCAATGTTTTGCCCCGCACGATAAGAGGCAGACTCTGAGGCATAAATTTTGACAGCCATTTCGGCGATTTTATGCTTGATAGCCCCAAAACTACTGATCGAAACCCCAAACTGTTTACGCTCGTTGGCATAGTTAATAGCCGTTTCAGTTACTTTTTTAGCTCCTCCAAGAGTAGCAGCCGCCAAC
>JBKBKL010000216.1:0-4718 GCA_046294665.1 Runella sp. | reverse complement strand
AGTTCCAAGTGTTTATTGTGCGTATTTTCTAATTTTCTTATAATGTTGTCAGAGTCGAAAAATCGCTATAATCGCGCAAATCTACTAAAAAAACCATGATATTTTATCATACGGTCATTTTAAGGCTTATCAATAATGTTGCCAAAAATAGAAGTATCGAAAAATAAATTCTTTTTTCTTGTTATCAATACCTAAATCGAGGGGTTCGTATGATTGTTTTTTTACCTCTTGTAAGAGCAGGTAGTGCGTAAGATAAAAGTACCTCATAAGAAAAAGGCCCCTTAGCACTACGACCTGTACTTGTTACGTCTGCGGCACCTACAACTCTCAAAGCTCTGTTGGCAAGCATATTGATACCAAGAATGAAGTTGAATGAATCACCTGACCGGTACGTGATTCCTCCAAAAAAAAATTCGTCCCAAGTAGCCATTACTCCTCCTTCTATTGAAAGAGTTCTGCTACTGAAATTAAGCGGGCTTTTGGCCAACACCAATGGCTGCACTTCAAGTCCATAGATAGGCTCCCAGCGGTAGCCTGCCATCAAGTAGCTACTGGGGACGAGGGCATTTTCGGCGGTAGCCCCTCCCAGTCCAAATGTTGGCCGATTGACATGGCTGACACTGACACCTACATAAAAATCGGTAGCATCATAAAATGCCCCAAGGGCTATATCGGGTTGTGTAGTGCCGATACGTCCAGTAGGAATATTGGGATCGCCGGGTTCGCGTGCGATGAGTCTGTTGTAATCAATATACCGATTCTGTAATCCTGCCCTTACTCCCAACGACAGTGTATTGTCGTTGATATTGATTTTATAAGAGTATGATAGCTGAAACTCTTGGCTGCCCGTAGCCCCGATTCGGTCATTTACATAGTGTACACCTACGGCACTTTTGATAAAATTGAGGGGGATACTTCCCGAGAATAGAAGTGTATTGGGCGCGCCAGGGTCACCAGAAGTGGTTTGATAGCCAGCCCATTGGACACGATTGAGTAGTTGAAAGCGTGTAGTACCGTCAGCACCAGCAGTAGCAGGATTGAAATACAGTTGATTGAACATGAACAGACTAAACTGGGCATCTTGCTGGGCTTTGGCCGAGAAAAAGGGCAGAACACTGCAAAAAAAGAATAGAAGTAGTCGTGGGTATCTCATGTAGTCATGGGTATTTGCAATACAACGACAAGTTGCAAAAAAAATTTGATATGAAAAAAGGGTTGAATACTCAACCCTTTCAAAAAACGCATTTTGAAGGTCAAATGTTATTGGCTTTTTTGATATAAATCTCCAAAGCACCCGTCATAGAGGGGGCATTGGGCATGGGAGCTTCAATATCCAAAATCAGCCCAGCGTCTGTTACGGCTTTGGCGGTAGTAGGACCAAAGGCGGCTATGCGGGTATTATTTTGTTTGAAATCGGGGAAGTTGTGAAATAAGGAGGTAATACCAGAAGGACTAAAAAAGCAGATAATATCGTAAAAAACTTCAGTAAGGTCTGAAAGGTCTGAGGAAACTGTTTCGTACATGACGGCCTCGGTGAGGTGTAAGTCGTAGTTGCCCATAAACTCAGGGATATCATTACGACGCTTGTCAGAGCATGGAAACAAAAATTTCTCGTTTTTGTGTTTTTTGATTAAGTCCAACAAGTCAGCAGCTGTTTTTTGACCTGTAAATATTTTACGTTTTCTGATTTGAATGTATTTCTGCAGATAATTGGCGGTTTGCTCTGTTATGCAGAAATATTTCATTTCAATGGGCATTTCCAAGCGAGCTTCTTTACAGATACGAAAGAAGTGATCAATGGCATTGCGGCTTGTAAAAATAATAGCGGTATGGTCCAAAATATTGACTCTCTGCTTGCGAAAATCTTTATTAGAAATGCCTTGAATTTCGATAAATGGCCGAAAATCTATCTTTAGGTTGTATTTTTGGGCCAAGTCAAAATAGGGTGATTTGTCATCGGCAGGGCGTGCCTGCGTTACCAAAATGCTATTTACCTTATTCAATCGGTCTTGTTGCATCAAAACGTTTTCGCTCATATCAGAAACTTGAAAGGAAGGCCCATTTTCAGAGGGCGTACCTAACCCCAATGATGAGGGGGATTAATTCGACGATGCAAAGGTACGAAATTAAATATAAATTTTTAACGTTTGTATGACTCCTAATTATAAAGAATAACAATACAGTTCTTAATGCGTAGAAAATAATGCTCGGTATGAGTAAGGTATTTTTGATTCGATTTTCCCAATCTCCCAAATAAAGGGCTGCGAGCGAAAGTGCCAAAATCAAAGCTGTATAAAATAAAATAGAAGACTGTAAAATCTTGAAATAGTGCAAATTAGCAATATTTTCGAGCCGATAGAGTGTGCCGAGTAGATAGAGCGCAATGTACTTGAAGATTAAACCTGCAAAACATAGCAGCGAGATTTTAAAATAATTGAACCAAATAATTGCCAAGGATTGCCCTGTGAGGAGTATTTCATTGGAAGAGAACAAATTGATATTTTTGTCTTGAGCAAACATATAAAGATAGCTTATCTCCAAACTTAGTAAGGTGATGAAAAGTAGGGTGGTTCGATTGAAGGGTTTATTGATGAAAAAAGACTCATCGCGTACATTGATTTGGAGTAAGTCATAGAGGTTGAACATACGCTCAAAAGCCCGCTGATAGCCATTGTAAATCAACGCTATGAATGCCCCCATCAAAAGTATGCCCAACACAAAAAAATTGTCAATAGGCCATTTTTGGCGGGGTTTAAGTGTCAAAAATGATTCTTCTTCTACATTGATGAGTTTTTCTATGGTGGCCTTACGATGGGCTATGTAAATTATTTTGCCTAATTGCCCTGGAGTACCATAGAGTGTGATCATCAACTGCGGTACACGATATGTCTTGTAAAGGCTATCTATTGAAATAATACGCCATTGGCCAGCTGGAAGTATTTCTTTGAGCGAATTGTTGAAAAATAGATAATTGTCTTTTTCAGTATTAATCAGTAGCTGATAGTTACGATTGCTTTCCAAATCCAGCAATATACTGACCGACAATTGGTTGGCATGTTGTTCTGAAACATACGGTACATACTCTTTCTGGAGTTCATCATAAACCCACCACTCTTGACTAAGATCTTTGACTAAAAAGTACTGTTTGTCGGGACCTACCTTGGCATGGGTAATATGAAGAGTCCAAAGTAGTCCTATCCATATCCAAAGACTAATGAACCAAAGGCGATAGTGGCCAAAGTGATTAAAATGATAGCGATACTTGCTAAGATGATACAATGAAGGAAAAATTAAGCTAATCTTTGGGGAATAAAAAAAGCGATTGTCATAACTAACAATCGCTTGCAAAATTAAACCAAGGTGAAGCAGATTTGCAAAATTTATGATGTACTTGAATCTTAAGATTTGTTAACCATAAAATTTACAGCCTTAATTCACTTTAGTATAAACGCTTCTTTGATTATGCTTTCCCCAATGCTTTTAGCATGGTATCTCCTATCAAAGCGGGCGATTCTACTACATGAATACCGCACTCACGCATGATGCGCATCTTGGCGGCGGCGGTGTCGTCGGCACCACCAATAATAGCTCCTGCATGGCCCATACGGCGGCCTTTGGGGGCAGTTTGGCCTGCAATAAACCCAACGACGGGCTTGGTGCCATGCTCTTTTACCCAGCGGGCGGCATCGGCTTCCATACTGCCACCGATTTCGCCTATCATGACGATGGCTTCAGTTTCGGGGTCATTCATCAACAATTCTACGGCTTCTTTGGTGGTAGTACCGATGATAGGATCACCGCCAATGCCGATGGCAGTGGTTTGGCCAAGACCAACACGTGTGAGTTGATCTACGGCCTCATAGGTCAAAGTGCCAGATTTTGATACAATACCAATAGTGCCCTTTTTGAAAATAAACCCAGGCATAATACCTACTTTACATTCTTCGGCGGTCATCACGCCAGGGCAGTTGGGGCCTATAAGGCGGCAGTTTTTGGTACGAATGTACTCTTTGGCCATCATCATATCTTTGGTAGGAATCCCCTCCGTGATACACACGATGACCCGGATACCTGCGTCGGCAGCTTCCATGATGGCATCGGCGGCAAAAGCAGGTGGTACAAATATAATCGAAACATCGGCACCAGTTGCTGATACGGCATCGGCTACAGTATTGAATACTGGGCGGTCGAGGTGGCTTTGTCCTCCTTTACCAGGAGTAACTCCGCCTACGACATTGGTGCCGTATTCAATCATTTGCTGGGCGTGGAATGTACCTTCGGAGCCTGTAAAGCCCTGTACGATGATTTTTGAATTTTTATTGACTAATACGCTCATGGAAAGGGGGATTAGTGATGTAACTGACCAAATTTTGGGGCAAAAGTAGGTTTAAAAACGACAAAGTACAAAAATGAGGGTCAAAGAAAAATTTTACTTGATAAAAAAACAAGGCGGTTATCTTCCGAAAGTGGCTCAATCTCTGTTACTTTGTATAGCTTCAAATTTGCTTCTCTCCAACGCTCTCCTACTTCTGATTATGATTCAAATTTCCAATGCCCTCTCTGATGCTATTTTGGCGATTGTTTGTGTCTTTTCTTTTTTTCATTTTTTTGCTCGTGTACCTTTTTACAATCGCCTCTTGTGGGGGATATTTCTGGTAACTACCACTTTGGCTGCTGCCGCTGGGGTTTGCAAATTTCTGGGAATGACTCAAATAGCT
>JBKBKL010000215.1:0-4728 GCA_046294665.1 Runella sp. | reverse complement strand
TTCAATCTCTGCCCTGGTGAGAAAGTGGAAGCGAGTGTTCCAAGCAAATACACAGGCATCAAATGGTTCAAGAATGGACAGGAAATCACAGCGTTGGCGGGTAAGAACGTAGTGTTGTTTGATGAAGTGGGTGAATACACCTTCACGGCAGTAAACAATACTTGCCCAGCGAGTGGCTGCTGCCCGATCATCATCGAACCCGGCGACAACTGCTGCCCCGAAGATTTGTGTGTGCCGTTTACGATTCAAAAAACAAAATCGAGAGGGAAGACGATAAAGTAGAAAGAACTTCTCAAAAGATAAACTAACCATGAAAAAAGGCGCGAGTTTCGCGCCTTTTTTCGTTTGTAATCAGTTATTAAAAACAATACTTTCTGCCATTTTGTCCGAACAAAATATTTGGCCTGTGTTTTTTGTTATTATATTCAATCAGAAAGGGTTTCAACATCAAAAAGTCCCTTTCAAAGTAAGGAAAAGAGGTTCTGGGATAGAGGGTGAAAGATAAATGTAATCCCCAAAAGCGAGTAATTGATCGCTCTTACTGGAACGAGCAAAGCGCGTCAATCGTTGAAAATCAAATAAATCAATCTTGTAAATCTTGTGAATCTTTTTAATCCTATATATACCTTTGCAAAAAATATGAGCTGTGGGTTAGGTTGTATTGTACCCTCCTAAAACCGCTCATTCATTTCTAAACATTCAGCACTCAATACAATAAAATGATAAAATTCCTCACAAAAAGTTTCACGGGGTTGTTTGGTACGAAAGCAGAACGAGACTTGAAAGAACTGACCCCCTTTGTAGCTAAAATCAATGCCGAATACGATAAGTTACGTTCGTTGAGCCATGACCAACTACGCCAACAAACGCAAGAACTCAAGACATATATCGCCAACGAACTCAAAGGCATAGATGATAAAATCGCTGCGCTACGCGAGCAAATCGCCAATGAGGGCGATATAGACGTAAACGTCAAAGAAAGGATTTTCAAAGAAATAGATACGCTTGGCGTAGAGCGAGATAAAGAACTTGAAAAAGTACTGCTCCAAATTTTACCAGCGGCTTTTGCGATTGTCAAAGAAACAGCCCGGCGCTTTACCGAAAATGATACCATAGAAGTTACGGCAACTTATTTCGACCGTGAATTGGCTGCCAAGAAAAACCATATCAAAATCCAAGACGAAAAAGCGATTTGGCATACCACTTGGGAAGTGGTAGGACACCCTATCAAATGGAACATGGTGCATTACGATGTTCAACTCATTGGCGGTACGGTACTGCATCAAGGGAAAATCGCCGAAATGGCTACCGGTGAGGGAAAAACACTTGTGGCTACGCTCCCAGCGTTTCTCAATGCTTTGGCAGGACAAGGGGTACACATCGTAACCGTAAACGACTATTTAGCCCGCCGCGATAGCGAATGGAATGGGCCGCTTTTTGAGTTTCACGGCCTGCGAGTGGACTGTATAGACCGCCACCAACCTAATACCTTAGCTCGCCGACAAGCCTACATGGCCGACATCACCTACGGTACCAACAACGAGTTTGGTTTCGATTACCTCCGCGACAATATGTCGCATACGCCCGATGAACTCGTACAGCGCAAACACCACTACGCCATGGTGGACGAAGTGGACTCTGTACTGGTGGACGATGCTCGTACACCGCTCATCATCAGCGGCCCAGTGCCTCGTGGCGACGAACAGGATTATATCGCACTACGTCCTCGAGTTGCACGAATCGTTGAAGCCCAAAAACGATTGGTTACAGATTTGCTCAACGAAGCCAAGCGCAAAATTGCCGCTGGCAACAAAAAAGAAGGTGGACTGGCGTTGTTTCGAGCGCACAGAGGTTTTCCGAAATATAAACCACTGATTAAGTTTTTGAGCGAAACAGGCATGAAAACCATCATGCAGGAAAGTGAAAAAATTTATCTAGCCGAAAACCAAAAGTTAATGCCCGAAGCCGATGCGCCTCTGTTTTTTACAATTGAAGAAAAAAACAACAGCGTCGAGCTGACCGAAAAAGGACTGGATTTTATCACAGGCGAAGGCGAAGACCCTACTTTCTTTGTCTTACCCGACCTTTCGATTGTACTCAATGCCGTAGATACCAATACGGAACTGAGCGAACAACAAAAACTGCTCGAAAAAGAGGCGATTATTCGCGATTATTCTATTAAAACCCAGCGCGTACACACTGTACAGCAGCTTTTGAAAGCCTACTCGCTTTTTGAGCGCGATGTGGACTACGTAATCATGGACGGGAAAGTCAAAATCGTGGACGAACAAACGGGTCGTATCATGGAAGGTCGCCGCTGGTCTGATGGTTTGCACCAAGCTGTAGAGGCCAAAGAAAATGTAAAAGTAGAAGACGCTACCCAAACCTACGCCACCGTAACCCTCCAAAACTACTTCCGTATGTACCACAAACTCTGTGGTATGACAGGTACTGCCGAAACTGAAGCGGGCGAATTTTGGCAGATTTATAAATTGGACGTGGTGAGTATTCCGACCAATATCCCCGTAATACGCAAAGACGAAGAAGACAAAGTTTATCGTTCGGTACGCGAAAAATACAACGCCGTAGTGGACGAAATCGTCGGGTTGGTAGGGCAAGGCCGTCCTGTGTTGGTCGGTACTACTTCTGTCGAAAACTCAGAATTGTTGAGTCGTATGCTTACGCTACGCAAAATCCCTCACCAAGTACTCAACGCCAAGCAGCACCAGCGCGAGGCCGAAATCGTAGCCGAAGCTGGCAAGCCCGGTACCGTAACGATAGCTACCAATATGGCCGGTCGTGGTACCGACATCAAACTTACCCCTGAATCGAAAGCGGCGGGAGGATTGGCCATCGTAGGTACCGAACGCCACGAAAGCCGCCGTGTAGATAGGCAGCTACGTGGGCGGGCGGGTCGTCAGGGCGACCCGGGTACATCGCAATTTTTTGTATCGCTCGAAGATAACCTGATGCGTATGTTTGGCTCTGACCGTATCGCAGGTATCATGGACCGCATGGGCCTCGAAGAAGGCGAAGTGATTCAGCACTCTATGGTAACGAAGTCTATCGAGCGCGCCCAAAAGAAAGTCGAAGAAAATAACTTCGGGATTCGTAAACGCCTCCTCGAATACGATGACGTAATGAATATGCAGCGCGAAAATATCTACAAACGCCGCCGCAATGCCCTCTTTGGCGATCGGTTGGCCATAGATATTGCCGATACACTTTTTGATACTTGTAACGAAATTGTCAACAATACCGAAGGTAGCTACGACGAACTGGAGTTGAGTGTCATTTCCAACTTGGGTATGCCTTTGCCTTACACACGTGAAGAGTACGCTAAACTCAAACCAGAGCAACGCACTCAAAAACTCTATCAAGCTGCCGAAGCTCACTACAACGAAAAAAATAAAAAAATAGCCGAAATGCTCTCGACAGGGCTAAACGACCTTGTAGCACAGCGCGGTGTATTGGCCGAAACCGACAGAATAGGCATACCATTTACCGACGGTTTGCGTATGATTGAAATCGGTGTGAACCTCAAAAAAGCTGCCGAAAGCAAAGGCCGAGAGGTAATCCGTGAAATGGAAAAATTGGTGGTACTTTCGATCATTGACCAAGAATGGAAAGAGCACCTCCGCGACATGGACGACCTTAAGCAATCGGTACAAAATGCTGCTTATGAGCAAAAAGACCCACTGTTGATTTATAAATTTGAGTCGGTAGAGTTGTTCAAAAAACTGATGAGTAAAATCAATTTTGATACGATTGGCTTTTTGATGAAGGCACATATACCACAAGAAGAAGCCCCACGCCAGCAAGCTCCACGCCCTAATCGCCGACAAGACCCCAAACTACAAACCAATCGCTATGCCGATGAAGAGGTAGCCGTAGGCGGGCCAGATGCTTACAATGCTCGACAGGGAGAAAAACAAGCCCCTGTACGTGCCGTCAAAATTGCTGACCGCAACCAAAAAGTAACTGTACAGTACCGCGACGGGCGCGTAGTCAAAGACATCAAATACAAAAACATAGCCCAGCAAGTAGAGCGCGGTGAGTGTGTAGTGATCGCATAAAATTCATAAAGCGAACTTTCTGAAAATTAACTATTTTCGGAAAGTTCGCTTTACCTTTGTACTGTATTTCTACAACAGCCAAATTTTCATGAATATTTCTACACTTTGTTTTTTTATAGCCTTCATTTTTGCCCTTAATCAGTCCATATTTTCACAACAAACTTTAGGTGGGGCGGCTTATCAAGAAAAATACCAACACCCCATTCGTAAAGCCAAAGGCGAAATCCGAATAGATGGAGATTTGTCTGATTCAGCTTGGCAAGGACTTGAAACAGCTAAAAACTTTGCCCCACATTGGCCACAAGACAATGTACCTCTCAAACGCGACACCGAAGTAAAAATGACCTTCGATGACAAGTTTTTGTACCTCGCGGCTGTTTGCCATGATACCACCACCCATATTATACAAACTCTCAAACGTGATGGCGATTACTGGAGTTCGGACGCTTTTGCGCTGATCCTCGACCCTATCAATGAGCGTACCAATGGTTTCTTTTTTGGGGTAAGTGTAGCCAACGCCCAATTTGAAGACTTGCTTACCTTCCAAACCGATGAAATGTCGGGGAGTTGGGACAATCGCTGGTATTCGGCTACCAAAGTCTATGAAAAATACTGGACAGTCGAAATGGCCATTCCATTCAAAACCCTGCGC
>JBKBKL010000214.1:0-4791 GCA_046294665.1 Runella sp. | reverse complement strand
ATTCAAGATGAAAATATCGAACATGAAATAAATCCAAGCTTGGTCGATAAAGAGCCACAAAAACAGAAACAAAACGCGCGTATTAAACTGAACGATGTTGGTATATTTCATCAAAGGTTTGTTTTGAGCTCTAAAATCCCGTATCAAATCTTGCGGAAGACCATTGGGGAATCGCTCACGAACAAGAGCCAAAAGTTTTTGTAAATGAGGTGAAAAACTTTCTTGGAGATTGGTATAGTTGAGATACGTTCGTGCTACGAGTTTCATCCAAAAGTTTTTGGACCAAGACAGTTGGTCATATTCTTTTTGTAAATCGCGGCTATTGTCGAGTTCGCTACCCGAGGTGCCTTTGATAAAAAACAAATGCACGTTGCGATAATAATCGGCCATCGCGGATTGTACTACGTGAGATAGCCCCGCTACTACGCCCGGCACCCAAATCAAGGCATTCCATCCTTCGTTTTGGCTACGCAAGCAAATCGCGATATGAATCGAAATAAACCAAAAATCACCCGCTGCGCCATCTAAAATACGCCCAAGTCGGCTTTTGTTGTTGGTGAGGCGTGCAAGCTGACCGTCGGCGCTATCGAGCGAATTGGCAAAAACCAGCAACAACATCCCGATCACATTAATCCAAAGCTCTTGGTAATAAAACAAAATCCCCGCCGCTACTCCAAAAAAGATACTAACGATGGTGACAGGATTGGGTGTAATACCTACTTTGGCACAAAATAGCGCGATTTGGTAGCCAATAGGCCGATAAAACCAAATATCGATTTGCTCTTCGGTATCGTTGGATTTGAGTGAGCTTTCAAACGCACTTTCTTTTTTCTCTTCGATGATAGTATTGGTTGCCATGCTGTTATCTGCTAAATTGTTGAACAATCGATTGCGCGATGAAACTAGCAGCTTCTTCGCGACAAGGCGCAAAACTGGGCCAATCGTTGAGGTCGATGATATGAAAACTTCCGTCTTTACTCACGATAGCATCTCCGCCATAAATATGTACCCCTAAGGCTTCAGCTGAGGCATTGGCTACTTTTTGTAGCTCATTTATATCAAATTCATGATAAAGCGACTGCCCATTGATGGCTTCATAGCCCGTGTATTTGTGGTGGTTGTTGTCGTAAGGATAAAACCAAAAAAAGAAATCAGTATCTCTGACGGCATAAAACTTCACCAAGTCGCCGACCAAATGTTGAGAAATCACAGCATCATGAATATCCCGAAAGGTATATTCACGCAGGATTTCTTTGGCTTCTTTGATAGAGGCCGCAAAAGTCACATCCTCTTTGTGAATAGCGTGGAAATCCCCACGTTTAATCCAAAAACCTTTGCCCGGGAGTTGGTCAAATACTTCGTTTTGGGCATAGGTAGTGGGTACAATAAAACTCTTTGGGTACGGAATCCCGTTTTCAATCAAGCCATTGGTCATGTTGATTCGAAAACAATTTTCGATACCAAAGCCTGAGTTAACAATCTTTTTGCCCTCGTTTTCAAGTTGTTGCAATTTCTTGACTACCTCTTTCTGACGCGCCATTGTAAAGATATACTCTTCTTGTATTTCTTCTTTTTGAAGAAACTCATCTTCACAACAAATCGTAACATGGCACTGCATTTTTTCTAAATTCTGGGCTACAAGCGAAAAAATAGCGTCGTCATTTCCGATATGGTTAGGTGAAAACTTTCGATTGCGGTGTACTCCTAATACTTTTAAATGATTCATTTTAACGTAACTTCATGATTTGGTGTCGGCTGCTGTTCGCTCAAAAAGCGCTCGGCAGTAGTAATATCCCAGACGTGGTCGATGTCCACAATTTTGGAAAAAGAATACGCCTGTAATGGTATGTTTGTTTCGATCAAATAACGTTGAAAATTGCGCATCCGATTGGTGCCTTTTTCTACAGCCTCAATGGCCCGATTAAGCGCAGGACGACGCAAGCAATAAATGCCTCCTGATATGTAAGGCGTACTGTTTTGGTTGGTATCCGTAAAAGCCGTGATGTGTTGATGAGCATCCACAGAGACAAAAAGCGGGCTTTCGTCGTCCACAAAAGTAGTAACCGCCATCAGGCCACCTACTTGGGTATTTTGCTGAAAGGCGGCAATATAATCGGCAAACTCTTCTTCCCGAAACACCGTATCGGTGGTAGTAAGGCAAAAAGCGTCAAGCTGCTGAGAGGCTTTCAGCAACTCATAAAAACTATGGAGCGAGCTAGGCGTGGACTTCTTGATTATCTTCAACGAAACTGGATAAGTGCTTGATAGCAAATGTGTTTCTAATAATTCTGATTCTTCGTTGATGATAATTTGGATGGTTTTGGCGCCATTTTTTACAAATATCCTGATAAGTCTGTCGATGAGCATTTCTCCATGAAGCTGCACCATAGGCTTAGGAAGTGGAAAGCCTTCCTTTGCCAAACGTGACCCTTCTCCGGCGGCTATGATTGCATAATTCATATGGGTGTTTGTCTATGTCTTTCTGGATTTTTCCTTCGTGCTATGGTAAAAAATACAACCACAGATAGAAGGAGTTATCCAAAGAGAGCTGATTCTAAAAATCGAGCCTGAATCGGGTACGAATTCCCCATTCGGCTACATTGGGATGATTGAGGTAATTGAAACGCTTTACCAAATCGACCCGAATAAGTTTAAAAATATTGCTTACCCCTACACTCCCTTCAATATAGGGCTGCCGGCCAAGCGAATAACTAATCGATTTGTCTTGCGCATCTACCGGAAATCTAAATACCGATAGGTTTTTGTCTGGATTGTTTTCGTCTCTCAATCCCCCTATCAAAGCTTTTACGCTTACTACTTCTCTGAGTTTTAGTTTTTTGAGAAGAGGTATTTTGTTAAAGAAAAATCCGTTGAAATAATATTGTACGTCCACACTCGCATAGTGGTCACTCACAAACTCCAAGAAGTTCATCAAGTTGTAAGAGTTCAACTGATAAGCATAGGTTTGGTTGGCACGGTGAATCATCAAAAGCGGAAAAGGAATATTTTTGCCTACGATGTATCCGCCTTCGGTCGTAATATCAGCAAACCCAAACTGAGAAAAATAAAAACGTTTGGCTACGTTGGCTGTGATAGTATGGTAATTGTTTTCGCCCGACAAAAACCCCTTTACTCCCACATTATAGCGAAGTGTGAAGATAGGGTAGCGGTTGATGAGGGGCGTACGGTATAGTTTTCCTTGATAAAACTGCTCATTGGGCGCGTACCTAAGTTCGAGGCTTAGCTCGGTATTTTTCAATTGAGGTACGGCTTGCACCAAACCATCGTTGTTTACTTTTTCGTATCTCAAAATCCCCGCAGGAGTTTGGTTCCATTGGGTAAAGCCTAGACGATAAGAGAAATGATTGGGCAATTCGCGGATGTATTCAAGTTTGAAAATATCATTGTAGAGCCAACGGTTGTTGTCGCCGCGTTTGAACGATAGCAAGAAATTGTCTTCTTGCACAAACTGAAGCTCTTGACCCGGGATTTTGGTATCGCGCTGATAGCTTGCTCTGATATAATGAAACGGAAACTGATAAATCGATTTGTTGTTGAAAGAGTAAGTACTACTCAAAAAATACTTCCATTTTTCATCTTTGAAACCATAAGCGGCATAAGATTCAAAATAAAGACGATGACTCAACTCAGTAGTGGTACGTCCGCCAAAGCGCAATCGAAAACCTTCGACTGGGTTGAAGCTATAAAAAGTATTGACGGGGCCTACCTCCACTTTTCCAAAGGATTTATAACCCGCCACAAACAAAGTGGCGATGTCCATAGCGCGTCTAAAAGACGGAATGGTTTGGAGGGTGTCTACATTGCGATAAATATTCCGCTCCAGTCTTTCGAGAGGTACGTGTCTTACATTGCTCCAAAATTCTTCACTTTTGGAGGTAGAAGCAAGCGTGGGCAAATACTCTTGGGCTGGGCCTTTGTAGAGGCTATCTTCCCGCGGTTGGTTGACGGTAAAGTTTTTGAAATTGACGACCCGTTGCCCATACAATCCCGCTGCTTTTTCTCCCAATGCAAACTCCATTCCTAGCGTAGTTTTGCTAAGATGATAGCGCCCTTCATCGCCTTTCTCAAATTCTAGGCGAGCTTCTAGGTCACGCATGAAGTTGAGGTTAATGTCTTTGTTGACAGTGAGATACGCGTTTTGAACGCTGTAATTGCCATCAAGAGTCACAAAGAGTTTTCCCTCAAAAAGCATATCGGTTTTGTTGCGTGGTACAAAGCCCAATTCTACCAACCACGGCGTTTGGGTTTTTACGGTGTCGCGGATAAAAAACTTATAAAAAGTGGGGGCACTATTGGCAATGGGACTCAACAATAAGTTGGTCGCAATCGAAATATCATTTTTATAAATATCTATATCTTCGTAAAGCCTTCTAAAGTAGGCGTTTAGGCCGTCGTTGTCGATAAATTTGGAGTCAAACTCTGCTTTTCTATCCGCTTTTACCCATTGTTTTTTGGTATAAGGGTTTTTCCGAAAATAAACCTGCGAGAGTTTTTCTTGCATATAGGCGGGAAGCATATTTTTGCCACCCATATTGGTAGAGTCTTGATTGACAAACAAAAACTGATAGTTGCGGAAAATGCGTCTTTCTTTGAAATTGTCGGACAAGTTGCTGAGTGCCAACGATATTTTTTCGTATTGCTCATACTCCACATAATCGTTGCTTGCCATTTGGTTTTTGTCCTTGTGCGCAATCACCTCCCTAATCAGCTGTACCGCAGGATTATCTTTGTTGCGATAGCCTCGGGTTTTGCCTTTGACGGTTACTTCTT
>JBKBKL010000213.1:0-4791 GCA_046294665.1 Runella sp. | reverse complement strand
AAGAAGACGATTTTGGTATGATAGGCGATTATGTCGAATACAACAAAAATATTTGGGCAAGTATGACAAAAAACATTGTCGCAGTGGCTCAAAAACGTCCTTTTGCCGCTGCCACCGTCAAAAAAGCGGTGGACTTGCTCATCGAACGCCATAACCTTTTAGAAAATGACCCAAATTCGGACTTGTACTACAACCTCAAAGATTTTGAGTCTTTGCTTATCGCCATTGTGGGAGATGTAGAGTGTGCTCTCTACATAAAAGAGGTTTTTCAAAAAAACAACCTCATAGATACGCCTACCATCTATGTGATGCTGCACATAGCTCAACTCACCAAAGACATTTCTTACTGGCTGCAGTTATCGAAAGAATATGCCCAGTTTGATGTAAAAATTACAGAAAATTTGCTTGAGTATTTCAAAGAGCATCAACTTATCAATGACTTCAAGCAGGAGGCCAATCGCCTGTACCCTTACCACAAAAACGATATTGACAAATTGATTATCAGCACACTAAGCTATGAAGATGCCCCTATACTCTATGTAAAAGCACTACGACACTATTGCCTGCGCCGCAAAGACATCGAACTCTACAAACGCCTACGCCCCTACCTGGACGAAGAAGAAAGAAAACAAATTGCCAAAGGTGAAAAAGGGAATTATTTGAACCCTTTTTATATACAAATCTTGGAAGTAGAGCAACGCTACGACAAGATGCTGAAATACATAGACAATGATAGCTTTTGGGGAGATAGTCGTTTTGGGTCTGTACTCGAAATAGTGGCGCGTTACTTCCCTGATGAAACCTTCCTGCTCATCAAGACACAGGCACGGGCGGCATTGGCTTCGGGGCAGCGTGGGCGTACTATTTATGCTTCTATCGCTTCATGGCTGGCGGCAGCCAAAAAAGTCCCGTCGCTCGAAAAACCTGTTTTTCAGTTTACGATAGCTTTAGTAAGTGAGTACAACCGTATGCCTGCGCTCAAAGATGAGTTTCGTAGCGTGGGGTTGAAGTTTTAGGTTACAATTAGAAGTTTTTTAAAAAAAGTACCAATATGAAAACATCTATCAAAAGTTTGTTTCATTTTATTTTTATCCTCTTGGGCCTTATATTCTTGGTAATAGCTTGGTTTATTTATCAAAATCAGAGGGAATTTTTGACAACTGCTAAAACAGCAGAAGGGGTAGTAAAACAGTTGATGTTTAGCAGTTCAAGAAAAAGTAGAGGTACGTATCACCCGTTGGTGGAATTTCAAACTCCCGATGGCCAAATCCACTCTTTTCGCTCCGAAACTGGCTCCAATCCTGCCGCCTATGAAGTAGGCGAACGAGTAGAGGTCAAATATGATCCTCGAAATCCTTCACAAGCCAAGCTCAATAGTTTTTGGGATTTGTGGGGACTTTTAGCTGTCTTGGCCGGATTTGGAATGATTTTTTTTATGGTTGGAGTTGGATCTGCACTGGGGAATTTGCAAGAAAAAAAGCGAATTGATAAACTTAAAAATTCGCGCAATTTCATCTATTTACCGGCTCGTGTTGAATATAGCGACATTAAAGGAAGCAAAGGCTTTTACTTAGTTTGTGATTATCTCCACCCGGCAGATGAGAAAATTTATCTCATAAAAAGTGATCTCTTTTATTTTGACCCTACGCCTTACTTAAAAGAAAGAGTAATGGTTTGGATTGACCCCGAAAACCCAAAAAATCATTACGTGGACACTTCCTTTATGCCCTCCTTAGCAAAATAAATAGTCAGCCTTTTAGAAGTGTCGCTTCGTCTAAGCATACTCAAACTCGCCAAACTCAGTCCGAATGGTGAGTTTTTTGTCGGAGGCAGCCTCTACATGACCGACGATTTGTGCCTCAATACCAAACGATTGGGCTATCTCTATCACTACTTGTGCGTATTTTTCGGGCAAGTAAACTTCCAACCGATGCCCCATGTTGAAAACCTTGTACATTTCTTTCCAGTCGGTCTGGCTTTCTTTCTGAATCAATCTGAACAACGGTGGGGGCGCAAACAGATTGTCTTTGACGATGTGTAAGTTTTCGACAAAATGCAGCACTTTGGTTTGTGCTCCACCGCTACAGTGTACCATGCCATGAATCTGTGGGCGAAGCTCTTTCAACATGAGTTGGGCTACGGGCGCGTACGTGCGTGTGGGCGAGAGAATCAGTTGTCCAACATTGAGCGGTGTTCCTTCTACGGCATCGGTAAGGCGTTTTGAACCGCTATAAATAAGTGCAGAGTGTATTTCGGGATCAAAACTTTCGGTATATTTTGTAGCCAAATAATTCCCCAATACATCGTGCCGTGCAGAGGTGAGGCCATTGCTTCCCATGCCGCCGTTGTAGGTTTTTTCGTAGGTAGCTTGCCCAAAAGAAGCGAAGCCCACAATCACATCGCCGGCCTGTATTTGGTCGTTGGAGATGACTTCGGAGCGTTTCATACGCGCTACGACGGTGCTATTGACGGTGATAGTACGCACCAAGTCGCCTACGTCGGCAGTTTCGCCTCCTGTGCTGTAAATCTCAATACCGTTTTGGCGTAGCATTTCGAGAAACTCCTCCGTACCGTTGATGATTTCGGCGATGACCTCACCGGGTATTTTGTTTTTGTTGCGGTCAATACTCGATGAGAGCAACATCGGCCCGACGTTACCGACGCAGATTAAGTCGTCAGTATTCATCACGATGGCATCTTGGGCTATGCCCCGCCATACCGAAATATCGCCTGTTTCTTTCCAATAGATGTAGGCCAAAGAGGTTTTGGTACCTGCTCCGTCGGCGTGCATGATGGTACAATAGTCGGGATCATGGGCAAGCAAATCGGGGACGATTTTGCAAAATGCCTTGGGAAAGAGTCCTTTGTCGAGTTGAGCGATGGCGTGGTGTACGTCTTCTTTGGAGGCCGAAACACCGCGCTGGAGATAACGTTCAGAGGTCATGGTCTATAAAAAAATGAAGCGCAAAGGTAATACTTTTTCGCGCTTCATTTATGCCTTTTTAGGTATCTATTCTTCGTAGTTCTACCTATACTTTCGGTAGCTGCCATTTGTTGTGGTACTGTGCCTTGATCAGGGCGTTGGCTTCAGCATCGTTTTTGAAAGTGCCAGAGGCAGCGTCCCAATAGACCTTACGACCTGTTTTGTAGGCGATATTGCCCATGTGAGCATTGATAGCCGCTACGCTCCCTGTTTCGATGCCACATTTCAATATCTTGGGGTTGTTGTCTTTGATGGCTTGTACGAAGTTGCGAGTATGTTCATTGAGGTAGTCGCCGTTGCGGGTTTGGTCGGGTAGGTCTTCAATTTTATAGATTTTGAGGCCATTTTTGGTTTCGGTTTCGGGGTTGAGCATCCAGCCTTGCCGATTGAGTATGAGTGTACCATTGTTGCCGATGAAGGCGATACCTTCGGGGAGGCCATAGTTGCCCCCGTCTATGCCCGTAGCGTGTTCCCAAAGCATATTGAAGCCTTCGTACTCAAAGACAGCTTGCAGGGTATCGGGTGTTTCGGAAGCATCGTCGGGATAGGCCAATTTGCCACCCGAAGCCATGACCGATTTGGGGGCTTTGGCTTTCATGGCATAGAGGGCAATGTCTATTTCGTGTACACCCCAGTCGGTCATAAGGCCGCCGGCATAGTCCCAAAACCAGCGGAAATTGAAATGGAAGCGATTGGGATTGAAGGGCCGCTTGCGCGCAGGGCCGAGCCACATATCGTAGTCCACACCTGCTGGCACAGCACTATCAGGCATGACGGGTACAGGCTTCATCCAGCCTTGATAAGCCCATACTTTCACCAAACGAATCTGCCCCAATTTGCCCGACCAAAGGTACTGTAGCGCACTGTCGTAATGCGCCCCACTCCGCTGCCATTGGCCTATCTGAATCATACGGTTGGACTTTTTGGCGGCATTGAGCATCAAGTTGCTTTCTTCGATAGAATTGGCCAAAGGTTTCTCGCAATAGATGTGCTTACCTGCTGCCAATGCGTCTAAAAGCATCAAACAATGCCAATGGTCAGGTGTACCGATGATGACGGCATCAATGTCTTTGTTTTCGAGTATTTTGCGATAGTCTTTGTACAACTGTGGGCGTTTGCCTTGCGCTTTTTCTACATCGGCAGCGCGCATATCGAGTACGCTTTGGTCCACATCGCAGAGAGCGATACAATCCACATCGCTCAACTGCAGGTGTGAGCGTAAATCTGACCAGCCCATGCCTTTGCAGCCGATAACTCCGAGGTGAAGTTTGTCGTTGGCGGCTACGCGCTTTCGCTGTGCAGCCAATACTTCGAGGGGCGCAAAAGCAAACAGACCTGCGGCTGCCGAGGCGGTCTGTATAAAATTTCTTCGGTTTTGCATAAGGAGGGTGTTTTTCATCAAAAGAAGGCCAAGAAAAATATCTAATGAAAAATGCGCCTGCTTTCAAGATGCTTACTATATCTACAAATTGTTGGTTTCAAGTCTTTACTCCTATTTTTTTGCGACATAATTGACTTTGAGGAGTGCATTTTTTAAAATCAAAAGGTCTCATATCTTGACTACCAAGTCTATAAAAATTAGTTTGAATACTGAAAAAAATTGGTTTTGGAAAACCCCTAACCTTAAGTCCCTTTCCCCAGAGGAGAAAGGGGCTTTAACTTGCCCAAGTTTTCACAATTCATTTCTTATTGAGTATAACTATCTCATGTTACGCAAATTTGGGTAGTTACGTTTTGGAAGAAGGTTTTTCTCTACAAAACTTGCGCCTCTCCGAGGCTTGAGGGATTTTTGGGTAGTTTTTATCTAC
>JBKBKL010000212.1:0-4879 GCA_046294665.1 Runella sp. | reverse complement strand
GGCTGCTGTTTTTTTTACGAATTTTTCGTAAAATGGAGTGTCGAAAGATGTTTTTTTGTCTTTTTTCATTTGGCTTGCAGTATCACTACTGTAATAAAGAGTTTATATAAACAACATAAAAATTAAGTTGGCAAAGGTACGCATTTTTGGAAGAAGATGTTTTTTTCTGCACTCTATATCTCAAAAAAGGTTTTGGGGGCGTTTATTGAAAAATCTGGTCGGATTCGTTTTTAACTCTTTAGAAAAATATCTTTTCAACCCTTACTTTTTGTCTAATGTCCGAAAACCTATCTGAAAAATGCCTATGGAGGCCTTCGCGTTCAATGATAGAGCAATCCAACCTCAAAAAATTTCAGGATTGGCTATTTGTTAAAAAAGGCCTTTATTTTCGCAATTATCAAGATTTATGGGACTGGTCAACAACTGATTTAGAAGATTTTTGGGAGGCAGTTTGGCAATTTTGTGAAGTAAAATCTCATAGTCTTTACATAGATATTCTTCAGAGGCCCTCCAAAGATTTCATTGGTACACAGTGGTTTACAGGTGCTACTCTCAACTACGCCGAACATATTTTCAGACATAAAACCCCTCACCGCCCGGCTATACTTTTTCAATCAGAGCGTAGTGGGCTTCGCGAACTTTCTTGGAAAGAACTCGAAAACCAAGTGGCAGCAGTAGCGGCCTATCTGCGGCAAGTAGGCGTAAACACGGGCGATTGCGTAGCGGCAGTACTCCCCAACACGCCCGAGGCCGTTGTGGCTTTTTTGGCGACCAATTCCTTAGGGGCAGTATGGTCGAGTTGTTCACCTGATTTTGGGGTAGCCAGTATTTTAGACCGTTTTCAGCAAATCGAGCCTAAAGTACTCTTTGCCACTGATGGCTACACTTACAATGGCAAGGTATTCGATAAACTTCCCGCTGTCAAAGAACTGATGCAGGGACTCCCCAAAACAAAAAATGTGGTTTTGCTGCCTTTTCTCAATCAAGAGACCCAACTTCCCAAAACCACCTCTTGGCAAGAAGTATTGCAAACTCCTGCCAAATCATTAGAATTTACTCCTGTACCTTTTGAGCATCCTCTGTGGGTGCTTTATTCGTCGGGTACAACAGGCAAACCTAAAGCCATCACGCACAGTGTAGGGGGGTGTTTGTTGGAGCATCTCAAAGCCCTCACCATTCACCAAAACGTAAAACCCGGTGATCGCTTTTTCTGGTACTCTACCACTGGTTGGATGATGTGGAACTACTCCGTAGCCTCTTTGCTGGCAGGAGCTACCCTTGTACTTTATGAGGGGGCAGCGGCTTTCCCCGATCTTCATGTACTGTGGGAATTGGCCGAAAAGGCCAAAATAAATCATTTTGGGGGTGGGGCTGCCTACTATATTGCTTGTATGAAAGCGCAACTTGATTTGAGTAAGTACCGCTTGGCTCATCTGCAATCAATCGGCTCTACGGGTTCACCTTTGCCAGCCGAAGGGTTTGAGTGGATTTATCAGCATGTCAAAAAAGACGTTTGGTTGATTTCATTGAGTGGAGGAACCGACATTTGTAGCGGCTTTGTGGGAGGCAATCCTACTTTGCCTGTTTATGCAGGCGAGATACAATGCCGTATGCTGGGCTGCCGCCTCGAAGCCTACAACGAGCTGGCTCAGCCTGTGCGCCACCAACTCGGCGAGATGGTCATCACTCAACCTATGCCATCTATGCCTATTTATTTTTGGAATGACCCCCAAAATGCCCGTTATCGAGCCAGTTATTTTGAAGATTTTCCCGGCGTATGGCGGCATGGCGATTGGATAAGTATCAACGACCGAGGTGGAGTGGTCATCTATGGCCGCTCCGATGCTACTCTCAACCGCGACGGCGTACGCATCGGCACCAGCGAAATTTACAGTGCCGTAGAAAGCTTGGAAGAAATCAGCGATAGTTTGGTCTTGTGTTTGGAACAAGAAGGAGGGAAATACTTCATGCCTCTCTTTGTCGTATTGGCTCAAGGGGCAGTACTCGACGACGACCTCAAGAAAAAAATCAATCAACGTCTGCGTACCTTTTACAGCCCCCGCCATGTGCCAGATGCTATCTATGAAATACCGGCAGTTCCTTATACCATCAGCGGCAAAAAAATGGAAGCCCCTATCAAAAAAATACTCATGGGCACTGACCCAGCCAAAGCTGCCAGCCGCGACACCCTGCGCAATCCCGAAGCATTGGATTACTTCCTTCAACATTTTGTCAAAGTTCAACAGCTTTAACAAAAATACACTACAAAAAATAGCCAAATACTTGCATAGCTAACTTTTTTGTTATAAAATTGTAAGCAAATTAATAATTGTTAAAACAATTATTTGTCAAACAGGTTTTTATTATACTATTTGGTTGTAATCTTCATTCTTAACTTATTACTTTTCATGGAAACACTCATAGCAGATAGGTCGTCTAAGGTGGCTCAAACTACCGATTTTTTACCGCTCAATGGTACCGATTATATAGAACTCTATGTAGGCAATGCCAAGCAAGCAGCGCATTATTTCCAAACAGCCTTTGGATTTCAGCCTTTGGCCTATTCAGGACTTGAAACAGGCCAACGCGACCGTGAATCGTACGTGGTCGTTCAAGACAAAATTCGGTTGGTACTTACTTCACCTCTCAAAGGCAATACTGAAATCGGGCGGCACATAGATACCCATGGCGACGGAGTAAAAGTAGTAGCTCTTTGGGTGGACGATGCCACTCGCGCTTACGAAGAAACCGTAAGTCGTGGTGCGAAGCCTTATTTTGAGCCTATTGTCGAAGAAGACAACTTCGGAAACGTAGTTCGCTCCGGAATACATACTTACGGAGATACAGTCCATATTTTTGTCGAAAGGCACGCTTATCAAGGTATATTTTTGCCGGGCTTCAAGGCATGGAACCCCACCTACCGCCCCAGCGAAATAGGCTTACGATATGTAGATCACATGGTAGGCAATGTAGGCTGGAACGAAATGCTCACTTGGGTTAATTTCTACGCCAACGTCATGGGTTTCAATCAGTTGGTATCATTTGACGACAAAGACATCTCGACCGAATACACGGCACTAATGAGCAAAGTAATGAGTAACGGCAACGGTCGCATCAAGTTTCCAATCAACGAACCCGCCGAAGGCAAGAAGAAATCGCAAGTAGAAGAGTATTTAGATTTTTATGGTGGGCCGGGCGTACAGCATATAGCCGTAGCTACCGACGACATTATTCAGACGGTACGTGATTTACAAAGCCGTGGGGTAGAATTTTTGCGCGTACCTACTACGTATTATGACGATTTACTTAGCCGTGTGGGGCACATTGACGAAGATTTGGAGCCATTGCGTGAGCTGGGTATTTTGGTAGATCGCGATGATGAAGGTTATCTACTCCAAATATTCACTAAGCCCATCATGCCACGACCCACGCTTTTCTTTGAGATTATCCAACGTAAAGGGGCAAAGTCGTTCGGAAAGGGAAATTTTAAAGCCCTTTTTGAAGCCATCGAACGTGAGCAAGAACTTCGCGGAACACTTTAAATTTTGATTGTCATGCGTCAAGAATATGAAAAATATACTGCCGATGACCATACCGTGTGGCGGCAGCTATTTGAGCGACAAATGGAGCAACTTCCTCCGATAGCCAGTAAAGCCTATTTAGAAGGAATTGAGAAGGTAGGTTTTGTAGCTGATCATATTCCTCATTTTGAAACCGAAACCAACCCCCGCTTGCGTGCGCTCACAGGCTGGGAGGTAAAAGTTGTACCGGGGCTGATTCCTCAAAAGGAGTTTTTTGAACTATTAGCCAACCGACAGTTTCCAGCCTCTACTTGGCTACGCTCCAAAGACCAATTGGACTACCTCGAAGAACCCGATATGTTTCACGATACATTCGGGCACGTGCCGCTACTTACCAATCCCTCTTTTTGCGATTTTATGGCCAATCTAAGCCAAGTAGCCTTACGCTGGATCAATGTACCCGAAGCGATTGCCCAGATTGGACGTTTGTATTGGTACACAGTGGAGTTTGGCCTAATTCGAGAGCAAGGCGCACTCAAGATTTATGGAGGGGGTATTTTGTCGTCGGCGGGCGAAAGTATTTACTGTTTAAATTCTGATGTGCCAAAACTCTCTTTTGATGCTCGTACACTTTTGCATACCCCCTACCACCTCGACCGCTATCAAGATCATTATTTTGTCATTGATTCTTATGAGCAGTTGTATCGGTCAGTGCCTGATATTGAGGCAGTTTTACAAGAATACCATTTGGCATTAGCCTAAATCAGAAGAATTTTTGGCAAAATATTTGCTTAAAATTGAGCAAAGCCGCTATCTTTGCGACTCGATTCTGAAAAACACCCTTTGTTTTCAGAATTGTTCAGCCTTACGGAGAGATGGGTGAGTGGCTGAAACCAGCAGTTTGCTAAACTGCCGTACTCGCAAGGGTACCGAGGGTTCGAATCCCTCTCCCTCCGCTGCTTAAAATAAAATTTTAGGCAGAAATCGGGGTGTAGCGTAGCCCGGTATCGCGCTTGGTTTGGGACCAAGAGGTCGTAGGTTCGAATCCTGCCACCCCGACCAAAGTTTTAAGTATTGCTTTAGAAAGGCCAAACTATCAAAGAATTTTGATGGTTTGGCCTTTTCGCTTTTTAAATTTAATGGCTTCCATGGTTTCTGCAATTGCACTCACGAAACTCACAGAAATACACAGAAAAATTCTTTGAAATTCTGTGGTTTCTGCGTGCCAAAAAATGCAGTAACTTAGTTTACAATGTATTAAAATCAATGACCATTTTTAAGTTATACTCGTTCAAAATTGATTTGAGAAAAAACCTGATATGTTTTATTTGATTATCAATGGTTTACATAGTTAATTT
>JBKBKL010000211.1:0-4977 GCA_046294665.1 Runella sp. | reverse complement strand
TTAGTGCTTTGGCTTCAGCCGCTTGTAAAGGCGTAGGGTTGGAAGCCAAAACTTGCTCACATTGAAAAGAACGACTATTGAGTGTGTTCCAAGTGTTAAGTACTTGCGCGTGAGTTGCGTCCCAAGTGTGTGAGTGTAGGGTACGCCATACGCCGTTGTCGCCCCAGTCCACACCACGCGTAGGAGGTATCATTTCGGCGGTTACGTGTTGGCTAAGGCTGTACAGATTACCTTGGTCATTATAAAAGCTCAAACCATTGTAAAGAGAGTTCAATAACTCCGTTGGATTTCCGGCTTTAAAACCGCCGCCAGATGATTCGATTAAAATAGAATCTTTTTCTTTGACCACCAAATCGGTGCAGGATACGAAGGCATACACCCCCACAACACCGACACAGATGAGTTTTGTGATTGTATTTTTCATTGTTGTATTATAAGTGTTGTTGTTGATTGATATTTAGAATGAAACATTGGCACCGAAAGTCCAAGTACGCGCTCTTGGGTATGCTGTGTAGTCAATACCCAAAGAAGGGATACCATTGAGTGCCTTGTTGGTATTTACTTCAGGGTCTTGGCCTGAGTACTTCGTAATAACAAACAGATTTTGGCCTGTCAAGAACAAACGCAAGTTGCGAATGGCACTTTTACCTGTATTAATGCGATAGCTAAGGTTAAGGTTTTGTAATCTTACAAAATCTCCTTTTTCCAAGAAGCGCGTTGAAACATCGGGCGCATTGAGAGGGCCTTCTTTACTGGCGGGTACGTCGCGGGTTACGTTACGACCATTGGCAAAAGAGCCTTTGGTAAAGAATGCATTTGCGTTGTTGGAGTAGATATAGTTTCCAAATACGCCATTGAAAAATGTACTCAAGTCAAAATTTTTGTAGCGTACATTGAATGTCAATCCCCCCGTAACAGTAGGTAGTGGACTTTTGCCGTCCAAGAACTTTTGGAAGTCACCAGAGGGATAAATGGAGTTGCCGGCCTCATCGAAGCCTCCAAATTCACGCAAGAAAAATGCATACAAAGGCTGCCCACTGGCAATACGCTGCGCAAAAGCCCCTGTAAGCCCTTGTCCGTTAATACCGCCCGTATCATAAACACCGAGAAGATTCTCGACACGGTTGCGGTTGAAGGCTGCGTTGGCATTGATTTCAAATCCGAAGTCAGTTTTATCCACTACGATACCATTCAAGGTGATTTCTATCCCACGGTTGATGATGTCGGCATCGAGGTTGGTCCATACAAACGGCGATACTGCTGGCTGGGCTGAGTTGATTTGAATCAGCAGGTCATTGGTGTTTTTGTAGTAGTATTCGAGAGCACCTGAAAGGCGGTTGTTGAGGAAAGCAAAATCAAGACCTACGTTAAGTTGGGCGGTTGATTCCCACTTGAGGTTAGGGTTTGGGAAGGCAACAGTACCTAAACCACCATTGTTTATTTGTGTACCATTATTACCGATGCTGGCTCCTCCATAGCGTTGTCTTTCAGAATAGAGGTTGTGCGGAATCTCTTGGTTTCCTGTCAGACCATAACCTAAGCGTAAGCCCAAATCAGAGAATACATTTTTGGGTACAAATTTTTCTTCAATCAAACGCCACTTGGCCGCAAATGAAGGGAAAATACCGTACTTATTATCACCACCAAAGCGCGTAGAACCATCAGCACGGAGGGTAGCCGTAACCATGTACTTGTCGCCTAAGCCCAGATTGACACGACCAAAATACGACTGCAACTCGTTGAAGTTTGAGTTGGAACCTTGAATGATGCTACCGCGCCCTTGGGCATTGTTGGCCGAAGTTACGTTGTTGATCATCAAATCAAGGTCATTGACACGGAAGTTGGTAGCTTGAGCGCGTTTCGAGAAGAAATCAAAACTTTGATACGAGTATCCGAGCAAACCATCGAAGGTGATATTACCAAACTTGTTGTTGTAAGTGAAGTAATTTTCCATCAAACGGTTTTCGGTTTCTATGTCTGTAAAAAACACCTGACCGTTTTTCTCAATATCAGCAGCTACCAATAGCGGTGAGAAGGCAGCCTTACGAGCAGATAAAGACCGATCAAATCCAAGTACTGTTTTAAACTTCAAGCCTTTGGTGATTTCGTACTCCCCATTTATATTGCCCAAGACACGAAGCGTATTGGTAAAGTCTTTGGTATATTCGATAATAGCGATAGGGTTGGGTTCTACAGAGGTGGTTTGGAAAGGAGTTCCGTCGGCATTGCGTACTTTATTGGTTGGGTTCGATTTAAGAATAGCCGCCAACAAATCGCCAGAGAAACCCGCATTATCGGTTACGGGTACGGAAGTATCGGTTGTTTGGGCAAAATTGACACTTGCTCCCAAGTTCAGTTTGTTGTTGATAAATTTCTTATTGCCACTAAAAGCTCCCGAAAAACGTTTGATACCAGAGTTTTTGATGATCCCTTCTTGATTGAGATAGCCAATCGAAAAGCGATAATCGCTGGTCTGATCGCCACCCCCAAAAGCGAGATTGTGCTGCTGGGTAATAGCTGTACGAAAGGCTTCATCTTGCCAATCGGTTTTTGCACCGTTGTTTTGACCACCAGCAGCTACATATTCTTCGGCAGAAAGCAAATCAAATTTTTTGGTGATGGTACTACGACCGAGTGAATAGGAATAGTCCACCGAGCCTTTACCTTTGCCTTTTTTGGTTGTGATTAAAATAACCCCATTGGCTCCCCGCGCTCCATAAATAGCGGTGGCCGAAGCATCTTTCAAGATGTCCATACTGGCTATGTCATCAGGGTTGAGGAAGTTGAGCGGGTCGCGAGGTGAGGAGCTACCTAAACCACCCGCAGGGCCGTCGGAGGTTACATTGTTGCCAGCTAAAGGCACACCATCTACCACAAAAAGCGGACCATTACCACCACGTACCGAAGAAGTACCCCGAATACGCACGTTGATACCACCGCCCGGTTCGCCGTTGTTTTGGGTGATAGCCACCCCCGCTACACGTCCCTGCAAAAGTTGCTGGGTAGAGGTGATGATGCCCTTATTGAAGTCTTTGGCACCGATGGCACTGACCGCTCCGGTAGCATCTTTTTTCTTGACTGTACCATAGCCGATGACCACTACCTCTTCCAAAGCACTTTCGTCTTCTACCATCGTTACATTGACAGTAGATCGGCCATTGACGGCTACTTCTTGGGCTTTCAACCCCACAAAGCTAAAAACCAATCTTGCCGAAGAGGCTACCCCCGCAATGCGGTAATTGCCCGAAGCGTCGGTGTTGGTACCAGTAGCGGTTCCTTTGACTTGCACTGTTACACCGGGCAACCCACCACCTGCAGCATCTGTCACTTTCCCCGACACCGTAACTTCCTGTGCTTGAACACTATAAGCTACACAAAAACTTAACAAAAGCATCCATAGGCTCAATTGAGTCTTTCGACCAAATGCCGTCCAATGCACAAACGAGTACTGTTTTTTCATAGATTAATAAAAGGTTAAAGTGAGAAGAATAGAATAATAAAAGGTTTTTTTTGACTTTTAAAATGTAAAAATGACATTTTTTAATCGAAAAAACATAAATAATTTTATTTTTTTAAGGAAACTACTGAGGCTGTATTATCTCAATAACAATTCTGTAAAAATATACCTTGGGTGATATGCTAAGCCAACGAATGTTTTACCGAAAAATAGCTTACAAAACCAAAGCCTAAAGCCAACATCGTGTGGAGAATGAGCATCGAATAGGCTTCCCAATGAATACCTAATACTACGCCTACTACAAAATAAACAACCAGTAGAATTTCGACAAATGTGAGGGGATTGAGGCTTTTGAGCAAATATTTTTTTTCTTGCCAGCTTCCTTTTTGCTGCACTATGCCCCATTTTGGCGTGCGAACAAAGGGCGTTTTACGCCCTAAGTACCCTTCGAATACAGCCACCGCATTGTGTAGCGACAGCCCCATGACTACTGTCAGAAAAATGGGCAACTGCCAAAGAATATCTAAGAATGTCTTTTTACGGAAGTGGGTAGTAATATAAAACCCTACCAGTACGATTACGCTTATTTGTGAAATTCTGAAAATACCAAGCAATGCCCCAAACTCACGATGCTCTTTCGTAACCCAAAGAGCTGGCAAACTCATAAAAGCCATCATTAATACCGCTAAAAATACTCCACTATTGAGCAAGTGAAAGGCGGCATGGATTTTAGTAGAAACTTTTAGGGAATTGTTTTTCAATACACTTCTCAAATTTTTGCGCGCACATTCGGCAGCTCCTTTCATCCAACGGTACTGCTGCGACTTGAGCGCGGGCATGGTAGCGGGTAGTTCGGCAGGCGTTTCTACCTCCTCAAGATACACAAACTGCCAGCCTTTTATCTGTGCTCTGTAGCTCAAGTCTAAGTCTTCGGTAAGGGTATCTGCTGACCAGCCTCCTGCCTCTTGGATACAAGTTTTTCGCCAGACCCCTGCCGTGCCATTGAAATTGATAAAATGCCCGGCAGCATTGCGCCCCCCTTGCTCTACCACAAAATGCCCGTCCAACCCAAAGGCTTGCATACGAGTAAGGAGTGAATAGTCGGCATTGAGATGACCCCAGCGGGTTTGAACTACCCCTATTGTAGGATTTTGAAAGTACGGGACTGTTTGCCTCAAAAAATCAGGGTCAGGCACAAAGTCAGCATCGAAAATCGCTATCAATTCGCCTTTGGCTTTTGGGAGGCCATAAGCCAACGCCCCCGCTTTGAAGCCCTCTCTATTGGTACGTCTTAAGTGCTGAAATTCAAGGCCTTGCTGACGTAAATGGGGCAATCGCGAAGCGATGAGGGCCGTAGTTTCGTCGGTCGAGTCGTCGAGGATTTGGATTTCTAAATGCTCCCTTGGGTAGTCCAATGCTGCCACCGATTCCAAAAGCCGCTCTACCACATAGCGTTCGTTGTAAATCGGGAGTTGTACCGTAACCTTAGGGAGTGCTGTAGAATGTAGGGTGTATGATGT
>JBKBKL010000210.1:0-5243 GCA_046294665.1 Runella sp. | reverse complement strand
CTGATGATTCGCGTTTGAAACCCCTGATGATTCGCGTTTGAAACCCCTGATGATTCGCGTTTGAAACGCGAATCCCCCCAAGAATTTGCGTTTCAAACGCAAATTATCCAAAACGCAAATTATCTAACTTTTTGGACAAGGCTTCTCTTTTCTCATGTGCATTTTCCTGATGATTCGCGTTTGAAACCCCTGATGATTCGCGTTTGAAACCCCTGATGATTCGCGTTTGAAACCCCTGATGATTCGCGTTTGAAACGCGAATCCCCAAGAACTTGCGTTTTAAACGCAAATTATCCAAGTTTCAAACGCAAATTATCCAAAACGCAAATTATCCAACTTTTTGGACAAGGCTTCTCTTTTCTCAAGTGCATTTTTTACCTTTGCACCTTAGAAAAAAGTCTATGACCGAGCAAATCTTGATTCTTGATTTCGGTTCGCAATATACCCAACTCATCGCCCGCCGCGTCCGCGAACTGAACGTTTACTGTGAGATTCACCCCTACAACAAAATCCCCGACATCACGCCTGCCGTCAAAGGGGTTATCCTGTCAGGCAGCCCATGTTCTGTACGCGATGACGACTCGCCTCGTATTGATTTTGGTCTGTTCCGTCAAAAACTCCCACTTTTGGGCGTATGCTATGGGGCACAACTCATGGCGCAAACCTTTGGCGGTGAAGTAAACGCTTCCAAACACCGAGAATATGGTCGTGCCAAACTGGCCATCACCAACGAAACTTCTCCTTTACTGAAAGATTTATCTCCCGAAAGTCAAGTGTGGATGAGTCATGGGGATACGATTACGCACTTGCCAGACATTTTTGAAATCATCGGCTCTACCGAATCGGTACGGGTAGCGGCCTTTCATTTGAAAGGAGAAGATACCTACGGCATTCAGTTTCACCCCGAAGTTACCCATTCTACTGAAGGTAAAACCCTCTTACACAACTTTGTAGTAAATATCTGCGGCTGCTCGCAGGATTGGACTTCGGAGTCGTTTGTAGAAAGTACGGTCAGAGAACTGAAAGAAAAATTGGGTAATGACAAAGTAGTGATGGCTCTGTCGGGTGGGGTGGATTCGACGGTAGCGGCTACGCTTATTCATCGAGCTATTGGCCAGAATTTATATTGTATTTTTGTAGATAATGGCCTACTTCGCAAGGGTGAGTTTGAGAGTGTTCTTCACTCCTACCAAGACATGGGTCTGAATATCAAAGGAGTAGATGCCAAAGCGCATTTTTATTCTGTACTGAAAGGTCTGACCGACCCCGAAGCCAAACGAAAAGCCATCGGCAAAGCCTTCATAGATATTTTTGACCAAGAAGCGCACCTCATCGAAGAAGTAAAATGGCTCGGTCAAGGCACTATTTATCCTGATGTGATTGAGTCAGTATCGGTCAAAGGGCCTTCTGCTACTATCAAATCGCACCACAACGTAGGAGGATTACCCGATTTTATGAAACTCCAAATCGTAGAGCCGCTCAACACCCTTTTCAAAGACGAAGTACGCTCCGTAGGTCGAGCATTGGAAATTTCGCCTGCTATTCTCCAACGCCACCCCTTCCCCGGCCCAGGTTTGGCTATCAGAATCTTGGGCGATATTACGCCCGAAAAGGTGGCCATATTGCAAGAAGTAGATGCGATATTCATCAATGGACTCAAAACCAGAGGGTTATACAACAAAGTGTGGCAAGCTGGTGCCATACTGCTCCCTGTGCAGAGTGTGGGTGTCATGGGCGACGAACGCACTTATGAGCGTGTAGTAGCTTTGCGGGCCGTTACGTCGGTAGATGGTATGACCGCCGACTGGGCGCATCTTCCTTATGAGTTTTTGGCCGATGTATCAAACGAAATCATCAATACTGTAAAGGGGGTCAATCGTGTGGTGTACGACATTTCGTCGAAGCCCCCCGCTACTATCGAATGGGAGTAGTCAAGCGATGCTTAGTTTCTTCAAAATCAACGGTCTTTTCCAGATATTGAGTTGTATCATGGTATTGGTACTGCTCCAGTTGCCTTATTACCTCTCTCCTCCTCCATTGCTTATTTCGGAGCTTGAGGCAATGCTCATAGGTGAAAAAATGGGGCAAGGATTTATGCTTTACCGCGAGGTGTGGGACAATGTCAGTCCTCTATCGGCTGTGGTATATTGGTGTTTAGATGAGTTGTTTGGTCGCTCGCTGGTAGCGCATCGTACCTTAGCCAATCTGCTGATTTTATTTCAAGCACTGTATTTCAACTACATCTCTATCCAGCGTCAGCTTTTTACTGAGCGCAATTACCTTCCGGGTATTTTATATTTGCTTTTTATCAATCTCTCCTACGATTGTAGTACGCTCTCCCCAGCCTTGATGGCTACTACTTTTCTGCTTCTGGCATTTGGTACGCTCATTCGCCAGATGCAGCGCGAGGGTGTTACTGATGAAGTATTCGAAATGGGTTTTTATTTGAGTTTAGCTTCCCTTTTTTATTTGCCCATGAGTCTGTTTTTTGTATGGGCATTGGTGTCCCTTCTTCTTTACACAGGGGCCAATTTACGCCAATATGCGCTGGCCGTTTTTGGGTATCTTTTTCCGATAGGACTTACTTTTTTGTTGTTTTTTTTCCAAGATTCACTCGATGATTTGAAGCGTAATCTACTTCAGTTTTCTTTTGCTACGCATCGTTATTCGCTTACCGATTTTCGTGGTATTCTTTTTAGTATGAGTGCTATGGTGATTTTGGGGGTCTTAGGCTTTTTTCAAACACTGGGTTATGCCCGCTTTGTCAATTATCAGGCTCGCTGCCAACAAATCATGGTGGTGTGGTTTATTACAGCAGCGTTGGCTATTGTCTTGGTATCTTATTTAGCACCTATGCAAATGATTGCTTTTATTGCTCCTTCGGCTTTTTTTGCTGTCAATTTTTTCTTACTCATGCGGCGGCGATGGCTCACCGAAGCCGTTTTTTTAGTGTTATTTATAGGTGTTTTTTTGCTTCGGTATGACATCATTTTTCCCAAAAGCTCTGTTCGACAGCTTCAGCATCTTCAAGTAAAAGAGGCATTGCTACCGGCGGCTATTCGTCATCAAAAAATATTAGTAATAGGAAAAAACGAAGGAGAATACTACTCCAATCAGCCTACTACGGCCTACCTCAACTGGGAGTTGGCACGCTATGACTTTGAAAATCTCGATAGTTACGAAAGTGTTATTAGTATTTTCGACAATTTCACCTCTGACCCTCCCACTTATGTCATAGACAAAGAAAATCTAATGCCCAAAGTCTTTGCTCGCCTGCCCGAACTATCTGCTCGCTACCAGCCTACCCAGTGGAAGGGGATTTATAAGAGTAAGTGAAGGGAATCATTTTTTGGGGGAGTATTTCTTGTCTAACGACAATAAAAGACAATTCAATCACTTCAGCACTCGGTCATGCTCAAGGCCAAACCAGCTTCGGAAGTTTCTTTGTATTTCTTGGACATATCGCGGCCTGTGGCACGCATTACTTTGATGACACTATCGAAAGAGATTTTCTGCATTTGAGGGTCTATGGTCATGGCCAAGAGGTAAGCATTATAAGCCTTTGCAGCCCCCATGGCATTGCGTTCAATGCACGGGATTTGGACATAGCCGCCGATCGGGTCGCAGGTCATGCCGAGGTGATGCTCGATGCCTATTTCGGCGGCGGCTTCTACTTGCTCTATGCTACCGCCCGCAGCGTAGGCCAGCATGGCGGCTCCCATGGCCGAAGCCGTGCCGATTTCGCCCATACAGCCCATTTCGGCCCCAGAGATACTGGCGTTGTGTTTGACCAAAAAACCAATAGCCGCCGCTGCCAACATTCCCTCCCGCATTTTTTGGGGTGAGTAGTGAAAGTGGTATTTCATCAAATAAGTAAGCCCCGGAAACACCCCCGATGCCCCCGATGTAGGAGCCGTAACGACAATACTCCCGGCGGCGTTTTCTTCGGAAGCAGCCAAGCAGTACGCATTCAAAAATATCAAAAAGCTATCGGTGGTCGCAGCATGAAGTTTGGCACGTTCGTAGAGTATAGCCGCTTTGCGCTGCAAACGAATATTGCCCGGCAATGTACCTTTCGACCGAATTCCGCGCTTGACAGCCTTATGCATGAAGTCGAGGATTTGGTCTATTTGTCTATTGATTTCTTTTTCAGTTAGCCCCGTCAAAGACTTTTCGTTTTCGATCATCAATTCTGCTAGCGTCAGACCTCTTTGGGCAAGATGCTCCCGAAGCTCGCTCATGGTAGAATATGGATAGCGGGGAGGACGGCGCAAGGTTTCCTCTGGAGCTTTCCCTTTTTGCTGAATAAACCCTCCCCCTATCGAATAAAACTCTCCTTCGACGATAGGTTGTCCGGCACTATCAATTAGTTGGAGTATCATCGTATTGGGGTGAGGAAAGTCGGCTTTGCCACGGTGATAAATCAAATTTTCTGCTCCTATTCGAAATACTTTTGCTCCAACGACCACCTCATATTTTTCGTCATTACGCATGAGTGCATTGAGGGATTTCGGGTCGCAAGTATGAGGCTGCCAACCCAGTAAGCCCCCTACTATGGCGCGGTCTGTGCCGTGGCCTTTGCCAGTAGCACTCAACGAACCGTACAAATGCACCACAATAGAGTCGGCGTGTGTCAATTGGGTTTCAGGCAGATCTTTGATTTGCTGAAGAAAAGTATATGCCGCTTTCATCGGGCCTATCGTATGCGAACTCGACGGGCCGGGGCCAATCTTGAACAAATCGAAGATAGAGGTGGTGATGGCAGAAGGAGTATTCATCATCTAATAATTTTAAAAAACCAAAGATAAACAAATACCCAAAAAATGAAGCTACCGGCAAGGCCAGTAGCTTCAGCGAGTACAACAAAACCACAGACTATCGCCATTAAGCCGACCCGCTGTGGTTTTGTTTTATTAAACTTTGATAAAAATTTTTTTGTTTTTAAAAATTTTTTTTTAATTTTTTATTAATTATACTTGTTTTATATTTAATTTTTTAGATTTTTAATTGTTAATTAACTAAATAGAAGTTCATTATGTTTGTTGATTTATTAAATATTTTTTTTATTTATTTTTGATGATATTTTATTTTATGGTGTTTTTTTTAGTTTTTAAATTTGATTTTAATCTAATAGGTTGATAATTTGTTAAAAATAGAAAAATCCGCTATACTTGTTTTATATTTAATTTTTTATATTTTTAATTGTTAATTAACTAAATAGAAGTTCATTATGTTTGTTGATT
>JBKBKL010000209.1:0-5441 GCA_046294665.1 Runella sp. | reverse complement strand
AAAATCAGGTGGATCAACTTAATGCTTTTGGTATCAATGCCCAGTTTTTGAACTCTACCCTCAACAAGGCCGAGATTAACAAAGTAAAGAAAGATGCTCTCGACGGCACCCTCAAACTTCTTTACATCGCACCCGAATCACTTACCAAAGAAGATAATCTCGAGTTTCTCCAACGTGCCAATATTTCTTTTGTGGCAGTAGACGAAGCCCACTGTATTTCGGAGTGGGGGCACGACTTTCGGCCCGAATACCGCCGAATCAGAGGCATCATAGACGACATCAACCCCGCCCTTCCTTTGGTTGCCCTTACAGCTACTGCTACCCCCAAAGTACAGCAAGACATTATCAAAAACCTGCGCATGGAAGAAGCGGCACTTTTTAAGTCGTCTTTCAATCGCAAAAACCTTTACTACGAAGTAAGGCCCAAACTTGGTGATGTAAACAAGCAACTCATTCGCTACATCAAAAACAACAAAGGCAAATCGGGCATTATCTATTGCCTTAGCCGCAAGACCGTAGAAGAAGTAGCCAACCTACTGACTGTCAATGACATCAAAGCTCTACCTTACCATGCAGGTCTTGACTCATCGACTCGTATGTACAACCAAGATGCTTTTCTCAACGAAGAAGCCGATGTCATCGTAGCTACGATTGCTTTTGGAATGGGCATAGACAAACCCGATGTACGCTTTGTGATTCACTACGACGCGCCCAAATCGCTCGAAGGCTACTATCAAGAAACAGGCCGCGCAGGCCGCGATGGACTGGAAGGCAACTGCGTGATGTTTTACAGCATAGAGGACATCAACAAACTCGAAAAATTCAACAAAGACAAATCCGTAACCGAACGCGACAATGCCCGCCACTTACTCAATGAAATGGTAGCTTATGCCAACCTCGGTGCTTGCCGCCGTCGGCAGTTGTTGAGCTATTTTGGTGAGTATATGGAAAAAGATTGCGGTTTCTGTGACAACTGCCTACGCCCCACGCCCAAAATCAAAATCCAAGACGAGGCTATCATGGTATTGAAAGCCATCCTTCAAACCGAGCAACGTTTTGACGGCGACCATATCGCCGACCTCATCACTGCCACCGACAATATCTACGTAACCAGCTACGAACACCACAAACTCGAAATGTACGGTGCCGGCAAATACAAAAATAAGGAAGAAGGTGAAGAATATGGCGTAGAATATTGGCGTTCGATGATACGTCAGTTGGTCATCTTTGGGTACTTGACCAAAGACACCGACAACTTTGGCGTACTCAAAATCAGTGATAAAGGCTTGAAATACCTCAACGACCCCTACCCTATTACGATTTCCAAAAACCACTCTTTCGACGATAGCGAAGGCCCCAAAAACAGCGACGACGAAGAAACTACTGACTTGGCTCCAGCAGGTGGTGGCAATGCCTACGACGAAGCCCTATTGGGACTCCTCAAGGCAATGCGCAAAAAAATAGCTAAAGAAAAAAACTTGCCTCCTTATGTGATTTTCCAAGACCCATCGTTGGAAGAAATGGCTACTACTTACCCTACCACCACCCAAGAGATGGCGCAAATCAATGGAGTAGGTATGGGGAAAGTGCAAAAATTTGGGAAACCTTTCATTGATCTCATATCCAAATATGTAGAAGAAAACGAAATCGAAACCGCCAAAGATGTGGTGGTCAAATCGGCAGCCAACAAATCGAAAGTAAAGATTTTTATTATCCAGCAGATAGATAGAAAAGTAGATTTGGAAGAAATAGCCGAGTCAAAAGGTCTTACCATGGAAGAACTCATCGAAGAAATAGAGCATATCTGTTACTCTGGTACCAAACTCAACCTCGATTACTACATCAACCAAATCATGGACCGCGACCGCCAGCATGAAATCTATGACTATTTTATGACTGCCGAAACCGATAACATCAAAGTGGCCTTAGAAGAACTCGCCGATGCCGATGTCAATGAAGATGAACTTCGGCTGATGCGCATCAAGTTTTTGTCGGAAGTAGCCAACTAAGTAATTTGGCAGACAAGACATCGTACAATAGTATGAATGACTGCCCATAAATTGTAAACCCTTTGTAATGAATATTCTAGTTCTTGGTTCGGGCGGACGTGAGCATGCCTTTGCGTGGAGAATCGCCCAAAGTCCACACTGTAACAAACTCTACGTAGCACCTGGCAATGCAGGTACAGCCCAAATAGCCACCAATTTGGCAGTATCCTACAACGATTTTGAAGGGGTAGCTCAGGCCATTCTTGACCACAAAATCAAACTTGTCATCGTAGGGCCAGAAGAACCGTTGGTCAATGGTATCGTTGATTTTTTGCGCGCCAACCCCGCACTCTCGGGTGTGAAAATTATAGGTCCTGACCAGCTTGGCGCACAGTTGGAAGGCAGTAAGGATTTCTCCAAAAATTTTATGCTCAAATATGGTATCCCTACTGCCACCTCGCGTACTTTTACGAGGCACACCCTCACCGAGGGATTGGACTATATACAAGACCACCCTTTGCCCGTAGTACTCAAAGCCGACGGCTTGGCTGCCGGCAAGGGAGTCATTATCGCCGAAACCACCGCTGCCGCCCAAACCGCCCTCAAAGAAATGCTCATCGAAGCCAAATTTGGCCAAGCCAGCAGCAAGGTAGTCGTTGAGCAATTTTTGAGAGGTATCGAACTATCGGTTTTTGTACTTACAGACGGAGAAAGCTACAAAATCTTGCCCGAAGCCAAAGACTACAAACGTATCGGCGAAAATGACACAGGCCTCAATACAGGAGGTATGGGAGCGGTATCGCCGGTAATCTTTGCCGACCAGAATTTCCTACGAAAAGTAGAACAAAAAGTCGTAAAACCTACCCTGAAAGGGCTACAAGCCGAAGGGATTCGCTATGTAGGCTTCATTTTTATTGGTCTGATGAATGTCAAAGGTGAGCCTTACGTCATTGAGTACAACGCCCGCATGGGCGACCCCGAAACAGAAGTAGTACTACCGCGTATTCAGTCAGACTTGGTAACACTCCTCTCTGCTACTGCCGACCAGAAATTATCTGAAATCCACTTGACGATTTCGCCCCAAACGGCCGTTACGACAGTGCTTGTATCGAGAGGCTACCCCGAGGCTTACGAAAAGGGCAAGGTTATTGCAGAGATAGAAAATGTAGAAGATGTAATGGTGTTTCATGCTGGTACTACCACCAATGGTAGCGGCAAGGCAATCACCAACGGAGGCCGCGTACTGGCACTTACTGCCTTAGCCAACTCGCTCGAAGGAGCCGTAAACAAATCGCAAAAAGCTGCCGCAGCGGTACAATTCGATGGCAAATACTATCGAAAAGACATAGGTTTAGATTTGATAAGATACAACGATTAGTGTACGCTAAATATCCATACCGACCACTAATCATTAACCACTAACCACTATGGGTTGTAAATCATGCACAACAGGCGGCTGTGGCTCACGCACCAAAGGAGAAAAAACAGCAGGATGCCAAAATAATGGTGCCTGTGGTACAGGTGGCTGCAACAAAATGAATGTCTTTGACTGGCTTAGCGACATGGACGTGCCAATGCAGGAACGTTTTGACGTAGTAGAAGTCAAATTTAAAGGGGGACGCAAAGAATATTTTCGCAATACCAATCAACTCGACCTCCATACCGGCGATTATGTAGTGTGCGAAATGCCCTCAGGATACCATATCGGTGCAGTATCACTACAAGGCGACTTAGTGCGCCTACAAATGATCAAACGCAAAATACCCAACGACGATAGCCTCAAAAGCATCTTTCGTATCGCCACAGAACGCGATTTAGAAAAACACCAGCAGAGTATCGAGCGCGACCTGACAACGATGTACCGCGCTCGCGAAATCGCCAAAAACATCAAACTCAATATGAAACTCTCCGATGTAGAGTTTCAATCGGACAATACCAAAGCTACTTTTTACTACTCTGCCGATGAACGCGTGGACTTCCGAGAGCTTATCAAAGTATTGGCAGCAGAGTTTAAAGTACGAATCGAAATGCGCCAAATCAGCCTCCGCCAAGAAGCTGGGCGGCTGGGCGGGCTGGGAGCCTGTGGGCGTGAGCTTTGCTGCTCTACTTGGCTCACCGACTTCAAAAACATCACCACCTCGGCAGCGCGCTATCAAAACCTTTCGCTCAATCCCACCAAACTATCCGGCCAATGTGGCCGTCTTAAATGCTGTCTCAACTACGAGCTCGAAACCTATATAGACGCACTCAAAGATATCCCCCATGTGGACGCACCCTTGCAAACTCAAAAAGGACGTGCATTCCTACAAAAAACCGATATTTTTAAAAAAATCATGTGGTTTGGCTATGAAAACGACAGCAGTATGTGGCACCCTATTGGTATTGAGCAGGTAAAGAAAATATTAGACCTCAATGCCAAAGGCCAAAAGCCCGTCTCGCTCGAAGTCCTCGAAATCGAAGAAACACTACCAGCCCTTCCAGCACCTACCCTCAATAGCGACTTGGCCAAAATAGACAAAAAATATGCCGGTCGTGAGCAACAAAATGGAAGCAACAAACGAAACAAAAAAAAGAAAAGTGGAGGCAATAACAACAAACAATCCCCTACACCTATCCAAAAAAATGGAACGAAGTAAACCAATTATTAGCGTTTTTTGTTAGAAAAGGAGGTTTTTCATATCGAAAAAACCTCCTTTTCTTTAAGAGCCTATCTCCATATTCGACCATTCACTCACTCATTCGACTAATATGCAACCAGTCATGATTTATACCGAAGCCAGTCCCAACCCCAATTCAATGAAATTTGTATTTAATTTTGAGTTGGTACCCGACGGCCTCTCCTTTGATTATCCCGATGTAGCCTCTACCCAAGTAGAAGGCAAGGCCTCCCCATTAGCTGGCGATTTGTTTCAGTTTCCTTTTGTTCAACGAATTTTTTTGGCTTCCAACTTCATCACTATCACAAAAGATGCTGCCACCGAATGGGGCGAAGTCATTTACGATACCAAACAATTTCTCAAAATCTATTTTGAAGAAAATCACCCTGTTTTTGCCCAAAAAACGATTGAGAAAAATACTACAATTTTAGACACAGACAGTCCTACGATTCGCCAAATTAAAACCGTTTTGGACGACTACGTGCGTCCAGCAGTCGAGTCAGACGGAGGTGCTATTTCTTTTCATTCTTTCGACGAATCCAGCGGTCTGGTCAAAGTTCTACTGCAAGGTTCTTGTAGTGGCTGTCCTTCTTCAACACTCACCCTCAAAGCAGGGATTCAGAATCTACTCACCCAGATGGTACCGCAAGTAAAAGAGGTAATAGCAGAAGGCGTTTAGACATAAATTTGCAATATTTAACGTATTTTTGAGTTTCTTTGTGAGAAACTTAAAAGTACGTTTTGTTTAAATAAAGTGCTTCATTCTACGTCATGCTTACCAAAAATCTATCTCTTA
>JBKBKL010000208.1:0-5454 GCA_046294665.1 Runella sp. | reverse complement strand
TCTCAAGACAGGGCCGCGTGCTATCGGATTTTATACTTAAACCTCATAGGTTTGAGAAAAGATAATAATGTAACCATCTGATAATCATAAGAAACATAAGAGGTTTTTTCGCAAATGAATTTTTAACAATTATAAAATATACATCAATATATAAAAATCGGGATCACCGAAACTATCAAGAAAATGATGATTTATTTTAAGTTGAAAATATTAAGAACTCGAAAGTTTACTTTCATCATCTTCCTTTTTTCATTTCTTTCATTCTTTTCAATTTCTGCTTTGAGCCAGCAGTACGTATTTACCCGTGAGGATACGCTTCGCGGCAGCATCACACCCGAGCGCGCTTGGTGGGATTTGACATTTTATCACCTCGACTTACGCGTCAATCCTCAAGATAGTACGATACAAGGCAGCGTAACGATACGCTACAAAGTGCTGAAGCTAGCCCAAACGCTGCAAATAGACCTCCAACGCCCCCTCGAAATCAGCCGTATTACTCAAGATGGGCAGTCGCTTGATTTTCGGCGGGAGGGCAATGTCTTTTTTGTTAAACTCATCAAACCACAAACTCTATCCAAAGAAGAAAGCCTTGTGGTGTATTATCATGGCAAACCACGAGTGGCCAAACGCGCTCCTTGGGACGGTGGTTTTTCATGGAAGCGCGACCGCGTAGGCCAGCCTTTTGTAGCTACTTCTTGTCAGGGGTTGGGGGCAAGTGCTTGGTGGCCGTGCAAAGACCATGCTTACGACGAACCCGACAGTATGCGTATCAGCGTAACTGTCCCCCGACCACTTATAGATGTATCCAACGGGCGGCTACGGAGCATTACCGAAAACCCCGATGGCACTCGAACTTTCGACTGGTACGTCCAAAACCCTATCAACAATTATGGTGTAAATGTAAATATCGGTCAGTATGTGAGTTGGAGCGATACCCTGCATGGCGAAAAAGGCGTACTAGACTTGTCGTTTTATGTATTGCCAGAAAATATAGAAAAAGCCAAGCGGCAGTTTGAGCAAGTCAAACCCATGCTACGGGCATTTGAGCATTGGTTTGGGCCGTATCCTTTTTATGAAGACAGCTACAAACTCGTAGAAGTACCCTACCTCGGTATGGAGCATCAAAGCTCCGTAACCTACGGCAATCAGTATCAAAATGGCTACCTCGGTCGCGATTTGTCGGAAACAGGCTGGGGACTAAAATGGGATTTTATCATCATTCACGAGTCGGGGCATGAGTGGTTTGCCAACAATATCACCTATAGAGATGTGGCCGATATGTGGATTCATGAAAGTTTTACCAACTATTCCGAAAATCTCTATATTGAATACCACTATGGAAAAGAGGCAGGAGCAGCGTATGTCATAGGCTGCCGTAAACTCATTCGCAACGACCGCCCGATTATTGGTATGTACGATGTAAATAAATCAGGTTCGGGCGATATGTACTACAAAGGCGGTAATATGCTCCATACCATTCGCCAAATCGTCAATGATGATGTCAAATGGAGGGCATTGCTGCGAGGTCTGAACAAGACGTTTTATCATCAGACCGTTACGACTCAACAAATCGAAGACTACATGAGCCAACAAACCGGCATGGATTTGAGTAAAATATTCAACCAATATTTGCGCGATGTACGCATTCCGACGTTGGAATACAAAATCAAAAGAAAAAAACTTCACTACCGCTGGGCCAACGTCGTGGCAGGTTTCGATATGCCTGTACAGGTCAGTTTAGGCACAAATAGCACTGTTTTATACCCTACTACGCAATGGAAAACCCAAAAAGTAACCTCAGGGGCATCGCTCGCTATTGACCCTGATTTTTATGTGAGTGTAGAAAAAAAACAGTAGATTTGGGACAATAAAACAAGTTTGTTCTTGAATGAAACGCGATATTCCTTTTGAGCCTGTGCAAGGAGTTTATGTAACCATCGCACGGCAATTCAACGAAATCAATCAGCCAGAATGGCACGTTTATCTCATCAATCGAAGTGGGAATGACATTACCAATGTATTTGTAACATCGCGTGGCTATGAAGGCGACAACAACGACCCACGCCAAGAAGAAAAACAACGTACCTCTACGCTTAGGCATTATTTTGCCCAAATCAATGCAGGGCAGTCGGTAGTAGTAGAGCCAATCATGCCCGAAGTGTTTCACCTTAACAATGAATACTGGGTGAGTTATTTTGTTGAAAATCAGATATTTGATAAAAAATTCATCTTTGTTCCCGAAAGTATCATCGAAGAAAACCTTATGCCCATCAAAGAGTTGGGCTTAGAAGGTATCTTGCATGAATAATCACTTCTCACCAATTACGTCCTCTCATGCGCGAAACAACCAAAGTACTCATCGTTTGTACGAATCACAGTCAGTACCCCCACAAGTCGCACAAAACAGGGCTGTGGTTGAGTGAACTTACCCATTTTGTCGAAATCATGGAGAAGCGTGGTTTCGCCTATGACTTGGTAAGTCCCAAAGGCGGCGAAGTACCCATAGACGAAAAAAGCCTTGACCTCAAAGACACTACCAACCGAAAGTACTATGAAAACCCCGACTTTCGCCTACGCCTTGCTGATACACTGCGTCCCGACCAAGTCAAGTCCGGCGATTACGGTATCATTTATTTTGCGGGGGGGCATGGCACGATGTGGGATTTTCCCGAAAATACGGAATTGCAAACCTTGACTCGCCAGATATATGAAAATGGAGGCATGGTGGCAGCCGTATGTCATGGAGTGGCCGCCCTGCTCAATGTCCAACTTTCGGACGGAACTTACCTCATCGAAGACAAAAGAGTAACGGGCTTCAGCAACATAGAAGAACGCCTCGTCGGGTTGGCCGACGAAGTACCCTTCTCGCTCGAAGACCAACTCGTCAAGCGTAAAGCCGAATATCACAAAGCACTCATTCCTTTTACAAGATACATCGAAGTAGGCGAGCGGCTCGTAACAGGCCAAAACCCCCAATCCACCCAAAAAGTAGCCGTCAAGGTACTGGAGGAAATGTTTGAAAAATAAGATGTAGATAGAAAGAGAGGGAGTATCTCAAGATTTTTTTATCTTCTCAAACTCTCCCGCCAAACGCATAGCCACTACTTCGATGTCGTAGAGTTCTTCGACCATTCGTCGGGCATTTTGGCGTAGTTTTTGGCGGTAATGCTCGTCTTGAAGGAGTTTTACCAATCCTTCATGCACACCTTCTACTGTCAGAGGGGCTTCGTAGGCAGCTTGGTATTGAGCCACCGTGCCGTCGAAGCCAATACGGTCTGATACCAATGCGGCTACCCCAGCGGTCATCGCCTCCAAAGCCGCAATCGAAAAACCTTCCGAGTACGACGGCAACACAAACACATCGGCATCGGCCAAAGCCGCTTTCTTGACCTCGTCGGTAAGCATTCCTACCATTCGGATATGGCTTTGGAGTTGATTTTTGAGTATAAAATTTTCGGTTTCGGCTTGGTAGCCGTCATCGGGGCCGGCGATGATGAGCAGGGTGTCTTGATAAGTTTGGAGATACTGACCAAAGGCAGGGAGTAGCAAATCCAAGCCTTTTTTGATATTGAGCCGTCCCATGAAAAGTAGTACTTTTTTGTCATTGGGCAATTCAAATTGTTTACGAAAAGTCCCTTTGGGCGGTAGGTGGGAAAGTTCGTCGAGTTGCATTCCGTTGGGAATAATGGCTACGTTGGGGTGCTGAAAGCCCAGAAACTTTTGAAGGTCGGCGAGTTCGTCATGGTTGTTGATTTGAATTAAATCTGCTTGGCGCAAAAAACGTTTTTGAAATAACGCCCCAAAGAGTTGCTTTTTCCAAAGTCCTTGTCGAATTGCCCACTTGTCAAGCAGCCCATGTATTGTGATGGCTTTGGGGGTATGATGACGAAACAAAAACGGTGCAACACTACCGAAGTGCCAAATCCCGTGGCAATGCACTACATCGTATTCGTGAATGTGCTTTCGTAAAAACCGCCAAAGCTCAATCGAAAACTCGGGAAAAAAACGACTTACAGGCTCAGTGCGCTGGCAGACGATGACACGTGCGCCATCGGGGGCGGGGTAGATTTTGTCGTGTGGAGATGCAGGACTCAATATGTCCACTTGATGACCGTGCTTGAGAACGATGGTAGTGTGGTCGTAAATGATGCGGGCAGGGCCTCCGATAGCCCAAGTATAAGCGCAAATATTAAGGATTTTCATGCCGCGAAGATACAAAAGCCCAGATGTTGTTGGCATATTTTTTGCTCCTTTTTGCCAAAGCTCACCTTTACAATTTTTTCCAAATGCGTTTTTTCTATTTTCTTCTGTGTGTAGTATTATCTATAGGCTCTTACACTCAAAATCTCATGCTTTATGGGCTTTCTCCCAGCTATTCTCAAATGGGAAAACTCTCAGGCAAATGGGCTTATAATTTGAATGTTACTTCTGCCATTGATCCTTTTGGTAAGACCGTGGACCAAAAACATTTTCCTGCCACACATACGCATTTGGTACTGCAAGGGTTGGCAGTGTATCAAATAGCACCTCGATGGACAGCCGCCGCCGGCATAGGCTATGGGCGGCACAATATTTTTTGGCTACGTGAGAACGAACCACGACTACTGTTGCAGAGTACCTATCAGCACTACTGGAATAAAATCGTTTTGACGCACCGTATGAGATATGAATACCGCCACCCCTTCAACCTCAAAACGCAAATAGGTTCGTTGGCACACATCGGGCGGTATCAGGTATGGGCTACTTTGCCACTTTATGACACCCAAAAACTAAAACAAGGCTGGTATTTGGCCGCCTCCAACGAAGCCTTTTTATACTTCAAGGGTGCCGACAATGGCCCCGTGAGTTCAAGAAATGGGGGGCTATGGTCCGAAAATTGGGTACACGTCGGCGGAGGTTACACCATGGGACGTACCCGTGCCGAGGTGGGGTATTGTTTTCAAGTATTGGTTCGCAACAAAGCCCAAGATTATCGCTTTTTCAATCTTCTTCAACTCAACATTTATCATACCATCAACTGGCACGATGTACAGTATTGGTGGTATATGTAGCTTTTTCAGTGTAGCCGCCAGCCATTTTCCCGAAACAAAGGCAGGTATTCGGCAGGTATAAACAATCGGTCTTCGATATTCGGGATTTCAAAATAGTTTTCAGGTTTTACGACTTTGTGGTTCGTACCGTCGTCTTTGCTCAAATCTATCGCATAGCGGTTTTGGGAGCTTCCTCTACCCAAGAAACGCAGTTCAAAAGGTTGGAGTATGAGTGGGTCATTTGGATTGAAAATACCAACTTGAGCCAAGCGGGCTGCCCTGACGGCACTTCGAGCTGCTTGGAGTTTGCGAGCATTACGGATTTTGTCCCAAAAACTGACCGGCGAGAGGCTGGAGGCAGCAAAAGGATTTCCCTTGATGAAGGGCTGTACATTCGGAAAAATAAAATAGGGTGTTACCAACC
>JBKBKL010000207.1:0-5590 GCA_046294665.1 Runella sp. | reverse complement strand
CGTAACAAACGCAGGGACAATCAATGTATAAAACCAAACCGCACCACCAAATAATAACGCTCCAGTAGCTCCCTCTCTGGTGGCTCTTTTCCAAAACAAAGCACCGATGACCACCGGACCAAGTTGAGCCACTGCCGCAAAAGATACAAAGCCGACAGAAACAAGCGAAAAACGATCACTTACAAACTTATAATACAAATAGGCCAATCCAATGAGCAACACAATCGAAATTCGTCTAAGGTTGATGACCCATTGACTTATGGAGCCTCTAACATTTTGTTGCCAATCGGGGCGATTGACGATGAAAGGCATGACCAAATTATTGCTAATCATCACGGTTAAAGCCGTACATTCAACGATGATCATTCCTGTTGCTGCCGAAAACCCTCCTATATAGGTAAAAATTGCCAATAATTTTTGCCCAAAATGCAATGGAATAGCCAATACATAGTTGTCGGCTGAAACGCTATCTCCAAAAATCAAATAGCCACCAAACGCAATAGGCAGTACAAACAAGTTGATGATTAACAAATACAGAGGGAAAAGCCAAAGAGCCGTCTTGAGATGATTTTCTTCAACATTTTCTACAACAGCAAGTTGGAATTGCCTTGGCAAAAACATTATAGCCAAACCTGATAATACACAATGCCAAAACCAGTTCGCTGTTTGCTCTTGGGGTATAAAAAAAAGTTTACGAAGCTCATGTACCGATGCCGCCTGAAACAGCACATCTGAAAAGCCATTGAATAGACCATACGTAACAAAAACTCCCACAGCCAAAAATGCAGTAAGTTTGATAAGGGACTCAAAAGCTATCACCGCTACCATGCCTTCGTGACGCTCAGTAGCCTCCAATTTTTTAGCTCCAAACAATATCGTAAAAACTGCCAAAATAGCTGCCATGTAAAAGGCTTTGTCGGTTAAAAAAGATACAGATTTTTGGGGGGTGTTCACACCTATTAGCACATGAAAGCTACTGGCGATGGCTTTGAGCTGAATCGAGATATAGGGAAGCAACCCAACCACACTCAAAACAGTAACAATAATCCCCAAGGTTCGGTCTTTTCCATAACGCGATGATATAAAATCGGCGATGTTTGTGATTCGTTCTGTTTTACAGATTCTGATGATTTTGCGGAAGACTACCCACCAAAACGGTATCAGCATGGTCGGCCCGATATACACGGCCAAAAAATCAACCCCATTTTTAACAGCATGGCCTACACTTCCATAAAAGGTCCACGCTGTACAATAGACTGCCAAAGACAAAGCATATACGTAAGGGTTTTTCACCCAACTTCTTCCAGCTAAAGACCGACGCTCCGCCCAGTTGGCAATTATGAATAATATCGCCAAGTACAAAACAGCAACCAGTATGATTACTAAGCTATTCATTCTCTTTAGACTTCCCCTCCGACTTTCTAACAATCCAAAATATACTGCCTATGATTGTCAGCCAAATGATGAAAAGATAAATATAAAGTTTGGGAGAACCAACATGATTTGACTCGGTGGGATTGAACAACGAAAGCATCGGTACATTGAATAATACCAGACACAGCACCGACAAGCTACTCAATATTAAAGTCTTATTTTCGGACATAATTTTAAAAAAGACTTGCCAAGCTCAAACAAGCTTGGCAAGTCAGATAACAACCTAAACTTAACCCTGATCTTCTTCTTGATTGTATTCACCTTTTAGCGCGTAGATACCAAATGTTGCCAAACTACCCACTATCAAAGGACAAAGAATGAATGTATAAATAAGTGCCGGAATCAAATCTTCAGCCTTACCTGTACCAAATTTGGGAATGGCTTGATTAATGAGAAGATAATAACCTGCGGCTGCTCCAATAGCAAGCCATAATACGCCCAATACTTTTCTGATTGCGTCCATTGTTTCAATATTTTTAAAGTGTTTGATGTAAAAAATATGTTAATCGTCTATACGGGTATCTTTACCGTTGATGTAGAGCAGGCCAATCACAAAGCAGACCCCAGCAATGATGATCGGATACCAAAGCCCTTCCAGATAAGGAGCGGTATATGGAGCGGTTTCGCCAGCAGTTTTAGCGGCTTCATTGGCTTTGCCGGCTGAAGCCACCAAGGCAGTCGCAATCGTTGGCAATAGACCTCCAAAGACCCCATTGCCTACATGGTAAGGCAGCGACATAGAAGTATAACGAATACGTGTAGGGAACATTTCTACCAAGAAAGCTGCGATTGGACCATACACCATCGTTACAAATATCACCTGAACAAATACCAACCAAATCAATGTCCATTTATCACTTTCATTGATGGTTACTGTTTTCTTAATTTCGGGTTTGACTGGTTCGGCAGTTGCATCAGCAAACACAGTTACAATATTTTTCTCTTCGTATTGAGTACCATCGGTAAAAACTTTTTTGGTAGTAGTAGTAATCAACGAATCTTTGGTTTCTACTCCGTCTTTCTTCACCAACGCACGAGTTACTTCGATGGTAGTTTTATCGGTGATTTCTGTTTTATTGGCAATATTGGTTGTTTGATACATTTTTTCATAGATAGGCCGGTATGATAAAATGGCTATCAACATACCTGCCAACATGATATTTTTTCTACCAATTTTATCAGACAACCACCCAAAGAAAACAAAAAAGGGAGTACCGAGCATCAAAGCGTAGGTCATCAATAAGTTGGACTGTTGAAGATCTATGTTCATTACTTTTTGAAGAAAACTCAAGGCATAAAATTGACCTGTGTACCACACTACGCCCTGCCCCATTGTAGCTCCTAACAATGCCAACAATACAAATTTGAAATTATAACGATTGCCAAATGACTCTTTAAGAGGATTGGTAGAGGTTTTTCCTTCAGCTTTCGCTTTTGAAAATAAGGGCGATTCGTGCATATTTTTACGAATCAGCACCGAAACATAAACCATTACTATCGAAATCAAGAAAGGCACCCTCCAGCCCCAATCCATAAAATCCTCTTTCGACATACTGTTCTGTGTTATCTGTATCACAATCAACGATACAAATAAGCCCGCAGTAGCTGTAATCTGAATCCATGATGTCCAGAACCCTCGTTTTTCGGCGGGTGAGTGCTCAGCTACATAAGTAGCAGCCCCTCCGTACTCACCTCCCAATGCCAACCCCTGCAACAACCGAAGCAAGAGTACCAACACTGGAGCCATAAAACCGATGGTTTCATAGCTTGGAATAAGGCCAATCAAAAAAGTAGCTCCTCCCATTAGAAGGAGTGTTACCATGAATGTATATTTACGACCAATCAAATCGCCTAAACGACCGAAGAAAATAGCTCCAAAGGGACGTACCACAAATCCTGCCGCAAATGTGGCCAAAGTAGATAGAAACGCAGCCGTAGGATTGCCAGCGGGGAAAAATTTGGTGGCAATGATAGTTGCCAAACTACCAAAGATATAGAAGTCATACCACTCGATCATCGTTCCCACCGAAGAAGCAGCAATAATAGCCGTTAGACTTTGTGGTTTTTGTACCTTTTTGGGTGATTTTAGGCTTGGTGTTTCGATTGTAGCCATTGTTGTAGAGATTTAATAGTTTTGAGAAAATGATTAAGTATGATTAGAGATAGGTTTGGAACTGTACCAAGAAATCCCCTTTATTCCCACTGATTTTATCCGCAGCGGTATATACAGGTCGGGTGGAGTACTGCACCGTAATTTTAGCATGATGACCATCAATATAAAAGTTACTACCAATATCGTAGTAATTACCCACTTTTTTAAGTGCTTCCAATTTCTTGTAGGTGTAAGCAGCAAAAGGCTGTATCCTCAATTTAGGTTTTTCTGTCATTTTGGGTAACAACAAACCCGCTTGCGTGTACCAAATTTGGCCAGTACCGATCATAGGACGAGCATTGCCCGCCGAATTTCCATAAGCAGTATTCGTAAAAGCTCGATTGCCTTCAAAAGCTACATTCGGAACACCGACATTCATGATGCCTATATTACGCAAATAGTTAGGGCCAAAATTGTAATTGTAAAATACACTGTAAGCCGTCAAGGAGGCATTTTTCTTTTTATCTCCAAAAGGTAAGTCAGCAAACACATCTACCGATGCCAACGAAATCGGATGTTTTTTGATAGAAGTGCCTACATGACTGGCGGTTCCCTCAGGCTGATGATAAAAACCCCCTCCAATATTAAATACTCTTTTTGTCCCAACATAACTCCCTACCGTAAACGGGAGAACATTAGCTTCTTGATCAAAAAATTGATAACTGGCATAACCTCCATAAGACATTTTACTGATGCCGTTATTGTCCACAGCTACATTATCGGGGATTGTAGTATTAGTTCCAACATTGATGTTGGTAGCGAAAGGCTTATTCCAATTTAGGCGATAGTCAATCTTTCCTAATTTACCTTTAGCATAAATCCCAAACAGACGAGCAAACTGATCAGAGTTCTCAATCAAAGGCCAATTGAAAATGGGGGCATCAATAGCTAAAAAATTGAGCGTACTGGCACTGGTCATGCGTGATATACCCCACCAATAATGCAAGCCAGCTCCTACATAAAGTGTATTTTTGTTTACTTTTTTTGTGTCGGGATTGACTGCTGGCACTACTGCATATTCATTCCAGACATCATGGAAGAAGATCCCCGGTTTTTTACCAGCTCCATAGGGACCTGTACCTATTGCTCCAGAGGCTCCTCCATTAAGGAAGGTTTGGTTGTTGATACCTACGTGCATTAGTACCATGTAGCGTGGACTTACTTGAGCATAAGCCAGAAAACGAAGACGGCGCGCCCCAATATCAAAGGTTTTTTCTGAAGCGACCCCGTTGACCATGGTACCCGGATTGTTTTGAATAGAACGCATCCACATCTGATTCCAAATGATGAAACGAACATACTTGGAACCTTCAGGATTGATGTTCAATTTCAACCCTGGTCCATAATCCATAGAACCTTGAGCCCAATTGTACTTAGGTAGCACTCCTAAGACGAGGGAAAATGAGAGGAAGTAATAGATTTTTTTCACTGTTTTTGTAGAGGTTTAAGGTAAACTACTGTTTTTGTCATTCCCATATTAATCAGAACTGACATGACAAAACAGCTACAAATCACAGTGATTTACAACAGAATGAGATAGACACGCTAAATAAATATAGAAAATTACTTAAACAATCTATAATTTAAGTTTTGCGTGATTTGATCTCATCTTATACGTTGAAAGTTTATGTAAATCTTCCTAAACATGAAGACTTTAATTGCAAAAAAATAGTCGAATTTTATCTATATTAATTTAGCAAATATATATTAATTTAGCAATTTTTTCGTGTTATTTCTTCAAATAATGATATTCGGTTGTTAATCTTTGAACCTTTCCCACTTAATAACCATGAATTTATCGCCCAATTCAGTAACAATCATTCCTGCTCCTTCGAGATTTTTTCGATCGGTATAAAACTCAATGAGTTCCTTGTGGTTTAGTATCTTGTAAGTGGGGTGGTAGGTATTTCTTTCTGGTACTTTGATGTCATATTTCTTGACCCAGTTCATTACTGATACATGGCTGATACCCAGCAGTCGCTCAATTTCCCTAAAACTTACCCC
>JBKBKL010000206.1:0-5710 GCA_046294665.1 Runella sp. | reverse complement strand
GTTGATTATTCCTTCTGTACCGATTCGCAACGAGGATGGTAGCTATTTTGGCACTCCTGCTGAGGGAGGTCTTCCGGGTATCTTGAACCAAAACGTAATCATGGTGAGTGAGTTGAACAAAATTCAAGCCATTCAAAATCAAGCCGTAGGTACGATGTCTTTGAATTGGAAAATCGCTGACGGGCTTACCTTCCGCCCTTCTGCTTCCATAGATTATCGTACTATCAAAGGCGACAATTATACCGACCCACGTACTCCTGATGCCTTCAACGTAGCGGGCCGTTTAGCCTTCCAATACAACCAAAACGTAAACTTTCTGACCAATGCCGTTTTGAACTATACCAAAAGTTTCAAACAAAAACATGGTGTCAATGCTTTGGTAGGGTATGAGTATCGTAGCGATGTAAACGAGGGATATTTTGGTACTATCGAGGGTTTCCCATCTCCTGACTTCAAATATGCAAGTTCGGGTACCAACTTCATCAATACAGGTGGGGGCTGGTTGGGCTTCCGTCGTGAGTCGGTATTTGGACAAGCCAAATACGATTACAAAAACAAATATTTCTTCTCGGCCACTGCACGTTACGATGGTTCATCACGCTTTGGAGCCAACAACCGCTTCGGTCTTTTCCCAGCGGTATCGGCAGGCTGGTTGATTACCGAAGATTTCTTGAAAGGGAGCAATATCGTCAATCAATTGAAATTACGAGCCAGCTATGGTGTAACAGGTAACGACCAAATTGGCTTTTTCCCTGCCTTGGGCTTAGCGGCTGGTGGTTTCAACTACAACAACGTCAGTGGGGTTGCTCCTACCCAAATGGCCAACCCCAACTTGCGCTGGGAGAAAAACATCACCGCTGAAGTAGGGTTGGAGTATAGCTTGTTCAACAACCGTGTATCAGGCCAAATTAATTACTTTGACCGCCAAAGCCGCGACTTGCTTCTCAACCGCCCGTTGCCTATCACGAGTGGGTTTAGCTCTATCGTGGACAATGTAGGCCGTATGCAAAACCGTGGCTTGGAATTTGAGATTACCACTACCAATATCAAAACGGGTAAGTTTAAGTGGGAAACCAATTTCAACTTCACTTATATCAACAACAAAGTAACCCAATTGGTGGACGGTATCGCCAAACAACCTAACCGTGATAGTTTGATTCTCATCAATGCGCCCGTCTTTACTGGTTTGGGCAACAATACCGGCGATATTAACCTCACTCGTACTTTCATTGTAGGCAAGCCTGTCTATGCTCACTACACAGTACGCTATGCAGGTGTAAACCCTGCCACAGGCCGCCCGATGTTTTATGACGAAAACGACAACATCGTTTACAACTTCCGCAATCCCGGTGATTTGAAATATGTAGGATCAGAGTTTACGCCTATTTATGGTGGTTTTACGAATACCTTTGCTTATGGTGGATTTGAGGTATCGGCATTCTTCCAATATGAAATGGGGCGTTTAGCTTTCAACAACCAAGGTTCGTTCTTGAGTGAAATCGGAAACCGAAACTTCAACGCCCTCACGAGCGTATTTGAACGTCGCTGGCAGCAGCCCGGAGATATGACCGATGTGCCACGTCCTTACAATGGTGGTGCCGAATTGCGCGGAGCTTCCAATATGGCTGGTACTCGTACGCTCGAAAATGCTTCTTATATCCGTTTGAAGCAACTAAACGTTTCGTACCAACTTCCCCAGTCTATCTTGCGTCCTACCAAGTTTATACGGAGTGCTCGTATTTATGGTCAAGCCCTCAACTTGCTCACCTGGACTGCTTGGACAGGCTACGACCCCGAATTTGTGGGCTTAGGTGCTGGTAACAACGGGGTCATTCCGCAATCGCGCAACTACACCTTAGGTGTCCAGATAGGCTTCTAACCCGAATCGTTGCTTACGTTTAACTTAACTCATCATTCGGAATCGAATCACCAACTTTAAAAACGAAAGTAATTCACAATGAAAACATATTTGAGTAAAACCAAAATAGCTCTTGCGTTGAGCGCGTTGCTCACGCTCGGTGCTTGCGAAAGAAACCTTGAAGTAAAACCACGCTTGGCGGTAGATTTGGGATTGGCCTACAACTCACCCGAAGCCCTTCGCGCAGCTCTCAATGGTGTGTATGATGTTCTACAAGGTGATATACAATATGGCCGCGATTTGTTGGCTATCCCCGAAGCCTTAGCCGACAATGGCCGCGCTACCAACAAATCGGGACGCTTAGTAGCCGAACAACAAAACCAGCCTGGAGCGCATTTGGCTCACTGGGGTAGTTCGTATGTAGCCATCAACCGTGCCAATTTGATATTGCGGGCATTGCCTACTTCTACCGCCCCTCAAGCTACCAAAGACGTGATCGAAGGACAGTGCTTGTTCTTGCGTGGATTGCTGTATTTCAACTTGATGAATGCCTACGCCTACAGCCCAAGAGCGATTGTAGCTTCTCAAAACTTGGGAGGTGTGCCTTTGATTTTGGACGGCGTGGACGATTTGACCAAGGTAACGTTTCCGGCTCGTGCTTCGATAGATGAAGTTTATGCTCAAATCACCGCAGATTTGAATGGTGCAATTTCCAAACTGACCAACAACAATACCACCTATCCAGCACCCTTTTATGCTTCCAGAGGTGCTGCTCAAGCGTTGGCGGCTCGTGTGGCTTTGTATGCTGGTCGTTGGGCCGATGCAGCACGGTTGGCTACTGATGCCATTGCTTCCAATGTTGGCCGCTTCCAGACCAATGCCAATTATGTAGCCGCATGGCGTGCTGCTTCACACCCAGAGTCTATGTTTGAACTTTCGTATCAAACCAACGAAAACATCGGGGTAAACACCTCACTGCAAACATCATACACCACCCTTCGTACTCCCGGCCTACGTACCGTTACGGCTGGTTTTGGCGACTTGGTGCCTACTGCTGGCTTATTGACAGAATTGGGCATCACTCGCACAGGCGATGTCGTAACTCGTGGCAACGACGTGCGCGCACAACTCTACGAACTCGGTACTACTGGCCGCGGCCCTGCCGAAGTAGAATGTACCAAATTTATAGGCCGTGGTGGGGTAGTCAATCTTGACAATGTCCCTGTTATTCGGGTATCAGAAATGCACTTGATTCGTGCAGAAGCTAACTATGAATTGGGGAATACTACTGATGCTTTGACCGACTTGAATGTCATTCGTACTCGTGCTGGTTTGCCTGCTGCTACTGGTCTGACAGGTCAAGCCTTACTCGACGAAATCATGCGTCAGCGTCGTTTGGAGTTTGCTTTTGAAGGTCATCGTTTCTTCGACCTCAAACGCCGTGGTATGGACATTATCAAGGCCCCACGCAACATCGCATTCACTGACTTTTTGATTTTGGCACGGATTCCCGTAGGAGAAATATCGCTCAATCCCAAATTAAAACAAAATTTCGGATATTAATCGTTTTACTTAAAGCATAAATGAAAATGAAAAACATATTTAAACTAAGTTTATGGGTGATGTTGGTGGCCAGCTTAACCTCTTGCTTTGAAAACCCCAACCTCATTTATAATGGTCCGACGGTGGTGGAGTTTGCAACTGCCGTAACAACGGCACCGGCGGCTGGACGTACTTTCCCTCTTTTGACTGTAAGCAATGGAGCAGGTATCCAAAGAGCGCGCCTCAATCTGGTAGGCCCACAAGCACCGGTAGATCGTAGCATCAGGGTAGTAGTAGATGCGCCCAACACTACTGCCGTAGCAGGTACACATTTTCGCTTAGTAAACAGCACCGTTACGATTCCTGCCAATAGCAGTTTTGGTGATGTAGAAATCGAAATCTTGCGCGTACCTGCCCAAACAGGCGCATCGGTCAATGTGGTACTTCTCTTGGAAGCCATCAGCGATGACGTAAAACCCAGCGAAAACTTCAAACGCTTAGGCTGGACTATTCGATTGTAATTTTTTGCTAATCCAAAAATCAGTCTTGGCAAGTCATTGATTCTGTAATAAATCAATGCTTGCCAAGTTTTTTTTGAGCAGTTTTCTTTCAAAATGATTAGTAAAAAATCATACACAATTTGCTTTGCAAAGCAAAATCAACTTATTTTTTGACGTGAAATATCTCTTAGGTTATGACATAGGCAGTTCTTCTGTCAAAGTGAGCTTGCTCGACATCGCTACAGGCCAAGCAGTGGCTTCAGCCACTTCCCCAGAGCAAGAAATGGGCATGATAGCCCACCAAGCAGGCTGGGCCGAACAGCACCCCGACGACTGGTGGGCCGAAGTCATCAACGCCACCCAAAAACTACGCTCAAAATATCCCTTCGATGCTGATGAGGTAGCAGCCGTCGGTATTTCGTATCAAATGCACGGCCTTGTGGTAGTGGACAAAGACTTAAAGCCTCTGCGCCCTTCTATCATCTGGTGCGATAGCCGGGCCGTAAAGATTGGCAAAAAAGCTTTCGACCAACTTGGTGAGGAATATTGCATGGTCCATTTGCTCAATTCGCCGGGCAATTTTACTGCTTCCAAACTCAAATGGGTCAAAGACAACGAACCAGCACTCTTTGACCAAATCCACTATTTCATGCTTCCCGGCGACTACATTGCTTTGTGTATGAGCGGAGAGGCACAAACGACGATTTCGGGACTTTCAGAAGGGATATTCTGGGATTTTAAAGAGCAAAAAATCTCCCAAAAACTTCTCAAATACTATGGCTTAGACGCTTCCCTTATCCCACCGATTGTTCCCACTTTTGGCCTACAAAGCCAGCTTTCAGCTTCGGCAGCGACCCGCCTTGGTCTCAAAGCAGGAATACCCATTACCTACCGAGCTGGCGATCAGCCCAACAATGCCTTTTCGCTCAATGTACTCCAACCCGGCGAACTTGCCACCACGGCAGGCACTTCGGGGGTAGTGTATGGCATCAGCACAGAGCCTTCATACGATGAGCTGTCGCGTGTCAATACTTTTGTACACGTCAATCATACCAGCGAAGCCCCACGAAATGGCGTACTGATGTGTGTCAATGGGACGGGGATACTCAATAGCTGGGTGCGACGCTTGGCTGGTGGTATTTCTTACGACGCTATGAACCACCAAGCCGCCCAAGCACCCATCGGAGCTGAAAAATTGACCTGTCTGCCTTTTGGTAATGGTGCCGAGCGAATTTTAGCCAATACCCTTTTGGGAGGCCACCTCGATGGGTTAAACTTCAATATCCATACGCCAGCACACGTATTTCGTGCTGCACAGGAGGGTATCGTTTTCGCGCTTTATTATGGCATGGAAATCATGGAAGGTATGAATGTAGGCCTCAAAACCGTTCGGGCGGGTCATGCCAACATGTTTTTGAGTCCAGTGTTCAGAGAGGCATTTGCCAATACCACAGGAGCTACTGTCGAGCTTTACGATACCGACGGTGCGCAAGGTGCTGCCCGAGCGGCTGGCATTGGTGTAGGTGTTTATGATTTTGTGTCTGCTTTTCAAGGTCTCCACCGCTTGGCCACCATCGCACCAGACCCCACTCTCCGCCCAACTTACTTGAAAGCATACGAGTATTGGGAAAAAACGCTAAATAGGCATCTAAATGCTTAAAATTTGAATCAAAAGAAGTTTTTTGGTCTGATTGAGTTAGTAGCTGATGTTACGCAAATTTGGTTTTAATTTTTTTAGGAAATTTCTCTACAAAACTTGCGCCTCTCCGAGGCTTGTGGGATTTTTAGAGGGCGAATCTCTACAAAACTT
>JBKBKL010000205.1:0-5737 GCA_046294665.1 Runella sp. | reverse complement strand
AAGCCATAATGGCCTCATGCTCTTGCTGAAATACCTCTTGTCGCACCAAAATCGCCAAGTCGTAGCCTTGTACAAAAAGATAGGTGGCTAAGAGGCGGTACGAACCTAAGTGAAAAGAAACAAAAATAGAGGGCTGCGAAGGTTTACAAAAAGACAAGCCCTGCCCTTCGATGTCCGAAATATCAGCCAAATGAGGCAGGGTGCGGTCGGCGGTTTCGAGGGCTACGTGGCGGAGGTTTTCGGCAAAAAGCTCGGCATGATGTTGGCGAGGGAGGTTTGGCAAAAAACAAGAGAGGTTGGCCGAAAAAATGGCCAACCTCATCAAGTAGCCTTCTTCTTTGGTCAAATCTATCCGATCGAAGGTAGCGAGGCGTTGTTGCTGGTCGCGTTGGTACTGATGCCAAAGTCGGTGATTCATACGCAAAGAGAAAAAGCTAAGGTCAAATTACTGCGGCAACGCTACTTTGATGCCATAGCAAGACCGAAACGGGTCGAAATCTTTGTCACCTCCGAAGAGTACACGATTGGTTTCGGCAATGGCGCGCACCTTGCCCGATTGCACCAAAGAGGCCAGCGACTGACGCTCTTTCATTTGGAAAGTTTTACGATTCATTGTTTTGAACAGGGGGTAAAATTGTGAAAAATGAAAAAACTATTGATACTCTAAAAAATAAAGTAACGAACCAAAAATAACGATTAACAACTTAAACAACAAGTATTTTTTCAACATTAATTCTACTCAACATGAATTCAGTCACTAACCCTACAATGATCGCTTCTAAGTGGCCAGCTACTGCTACAAAGTCCACTGCCACTTTGCCCAAAATCTCCCTTTCGCTATCGTTTGCCCAAAACTATCGCCAACTTACGATATGGGCTTTGTCGGTAGTGCTGTCGGTAGAAGTGTTTTGTTGGTTGGTTTTCCCGCATCTCAAAAGGGCGCATTTGAGCAAGGCAGGTACGCTGTGGAACTATATCCAAAACAGCCTACTGGGTGTGGCATTGCCTGAAATAGTTACGATCGTCATATTGGTTTTTCTGATCGAACGCTATCATTCTTTTTTCCGGCTGCGCTCGCTTCCTTTCACGTTCAAGGCCATTGCCCGATACGAGCTTACCTTGCTGCCTGTATTGCTGATTGCTTTTTTTGTTTTCTTTCCTATCACGCTGCACATAAGGTACTTACTTCGTGAGGTTGGTCATTATTCTTGGGAACGTTACCAGTTTTATATGGAAGAATCACTACGAATCAATATGTATTTTTTTTACTTGCCTTTTGTAGTAGTGATTGTTTATGTATTCATCAATGGTTCGTTGCTCAGGGATATTGTCGCTTTTGGCAAGCTACCCGCTCCCCACAAACAACCCGATGCTTTCGCTCCTCCTACTCTACCGTTAGCAGCTACCGAAACGCCTGAATTTATCGAAGTGAAAGGCAACACAGGTTCTACCATGCTGCGCTTGGAAGAATGTATTTATTTTGAATCACTCGGTAGGATAGTAGAAGTCGGACATCCGAGTGGAGTTTTTAGAACTTACAAATCACTATCTGCCCTCGAGCCAATGCTCGACTCAAAGTTATTTTTCAAAGGAAATCGTTCGTTTATCCTCAATTTCAAATACATCAAATCGTACAGCAACTACGAAAAAGGTAAGTACATCATCGAACTCGAAACGCCCGATGCTAAATATTTTGTCATGCCTCGTACTCACTTGGGTACGCTCAAAGCAGGATTATTGATAAAGTATGTTTGAGGCTATTGAATTGTTGTAACACTTGGTAACTGATGTTACGCTTCTCCGAAGCGCGATGTGATTTTGGGTATCACATTTGAGGGCTACAAATGTAGGGCTTCTCCGAAGCCTCTCTATGGATATATTCATTTGGTAAGGCTTCCCACAAGCCTCGGAGAGGCGCAAGTTTTGTAGAGAGTCGCCCTCTAAAAATCCCACAAGCCTCGGAGAGGCGCAAGTTTTGTAGAGAATCGCCCTCTAAAAATCCCACAAGCCTCGGAGAGGCGCAAGTTTTGTAGAGAATCACCCTCTAAAAATCCCACAAGCCTCGGAGAGGCGCAAGTTTTGTAGAGAAATTTCCTAAAAAAATTAGAACCAAATTTGCGTAACATCAACTGGTAAAAATCCAGCGGTACTTCACTCAATCCATATTCTGCCTTCTGCCTCGACCTACAACATTCCAAAATTGTTGAGGTAGTCTTTCACCGAATAACGTATGACTTCTTTGGCTTCCTCGCGGCCATAGACATTGGCTATTTCGCAGGTCATGGGTTCGCCAGGGAGGTTTTTGTAGGTCAAAAAATAATGCTGCAAACGATTGATAACACTCTGGGGCAGGTCGCTGATGTCTTTGTATTGGCTATATAGCAGGTCATCTTTGAGTACGGCGATGATTTTGTCGTCGGCTTCGCCTTTGTCTATGAGCCGTAGGCCGCCTATGGGTATGGCTTGGCAGATGATGTCGCCGTGGGGTATAGTGCTTTCGCAGAGTACACAAATATCGAGCGGGTCGCCGTCGCCCTCTACAATATCGCTACGCCCCGACTGCTGCCGTGCAAATTCCGCAATGGCATCGCCACAGTAAGTCTTAGGTACAAAACCATACAATGCCGGCACAATATTGGAGTATTTTTGAGGTCGGTCTATTTTGAGATAGCCCGTCAGCTTGTCTATTTCGTATTTGACAGTATCGGTAGGTACGATTTCGATAAAAGCCGTTACGACTTCGGGGGCATTTTCACCAATCGGTATCCCATGCCAAGGATGTGATTTATAGACGCTTTTCATTGAATAAAAAAAGTTACAGTGTTGTTGATATTGCGCGAGGCTCCGACGGTTCGTCGTTGCGACTCGTGCTTACTATTGGCAGGCTTCAAGCCTTTACTTAATTGATACAGCACTACTTACTTCCATAAAGCACTTGGGCAGCGGGTTCGTACTTATCGCCGGGAGTCCAGTAAGGTTTGACGGGCTTGTTGGCAATGAGCCGAGCGGCATGAGCAAAGGCTTGGCTGAATTTGAGCAAATAATCAAAATCTATCGTCTGGGGGTTGTCGCTTACTTGGTGGTAATGTTTCGTAATTTCCTCGTTGAAATCCTTGAAGCCGGGCGTAAACGTAGGGGCAGGGATACCTTTGGCCGCAAAACTCACATTGTCGGAGCGGTCGAAAAGGCCCTGTTCGGGCGAAGGGTCAGCAAAAACACCCAATCCTACGGCTTTGCAAGCTGCTTCGATTTCGCCTTTGCAGTTGGTACGGTTGAGGCCGATGACGGAGGCGATGGTTACGTCGTTGTAGCCTCCCCCGTCCGAATTGAGATTGAACACACACTGACGCAGAGGTACGAGGGGGTGTTCGGCATAATAGCGGCTACCGAGCAGCCCTACTTCTTCACCAGTGAACCCTACAAGCAAAATAGAGCGTTTGGGACGTTGGAGCGATAAGGCTTTAGCAGCCGTGAGCAGGGCTACAGTTCCGAAAGCGTTGTCGCGAGCACCATTAAAAATACTATCTTCAGCGGTGTACATTCCACCTCCTTTTTTGCCACTACCGATATGGTCGAAATGTGCCGAAAGGACCACGTATTCATTTTTCAGCACAGGGTCTGTCCCTTCTATAATACCTACTACATTGTACGATTTGACAGCCACTTTTTCGCGGCCATTGACCAAAAACTGTGCCGTTTTTGCCTCTGTTTTGAGGAGTTCTACATTTTTTTTCTGCTGGCCATTGACCCAAATATGGGGCAGGGTTAGGTTTTCGTTGTTGTCAATGGTGATCTGTTCGCCCCCAAAATAGCGAGAGGCCATGTTCCACGGCAGTTGGGCATTGAAAAGTTCAATCAGTGCGACTGCCCCCTTTTCGGCAGCCAGTTTCCGTTTTTCGGTAGAGGCCATAAAAATCTCGCGGGGATTTTGAGCGTTGGGGGAGCCTACTTGAGCTACGACGACTTTGCCTTTCACGTCGGCCTTGTAGTCATCACTCATACCATAGCCCACAAATACCAAATCTGAGTTCGTAAAAAGCGATGTCCCTGCCAGCAGTACAAATTCTTTACCCATGCGTAGCGTGTCGCTATTGGCTACGATCATACCTCCCTGCGATGCTTTTTGCATCGTAAGGGGTACTGATTGTAGGTAGTCATTTTGACCTTGCGCGGGTTTCAGACCCAGCATACGAAACTGTTCGGCTATAAACCGAGCAGCCACCCAGTTCCCCTGCTCACCTGTACGACGACCCAGCAGTTCGTCGGCAGCCAAAAAGCGCATTGGCATTTCGACTTCTGCCCGACTGATTTTAGATTCTGGAAGTTTTTTGAACGACTGTGCCAGCGATAAGTGGGCAAGAAAAATAGAAACTACAATGAAATATTTCATAGGAGAAAATTAAAGTTTTAAGTACTATTCACTAATTTCTAAGACCTTCGGCCCTTGTTGGTTGATTTGCGAAATGTAGGCTTTTGTGGTGATTCCGACACTACCGAAAGCCTCACACATGGCTTTGGCTACTTGCCGGGCAGTTTCTTGCCCCCGGCTCAAGGCAAACATCGAAGGGCCTGCTCCCGAAATGCTGCAACCCAAAGCACCGTTGGAGAGAGCTGCTTGTTTGACATGGTCAAATTCGGGTATCAAAATCGAACGCACCGGCTCGATGATCACATCCACCATAGAGCGACTGATGAGTTCGTAGTCTTCTTGCATGAGTCCTGCTATCAGCCCTGCCACATTGCCCATTTGCGAAATGGTATTTTTGAGCGATACTTCATTGCGCAAAATATAGCGGGCATCTTTGGTATTGACCTCAATATCAGGGTGAACAAGCGTACAAAAAAGCTCGTCGGGGACTTTGATTTTGAATACATCTAAAGGGGCATAACTGCGAATCACCACAAACCCTCCCATCAAAGCTGGCCCGACATTGTCGGCATGGGCTGCCCCACAGGCTATCCGTTCCCCTTCCATCGCAAAAGGCAATAGTTCTTTTTGGGTAAGTGGTCTGCCCATAAGTTCGTTGATAGCAAATACCCCCACTACCGAGCTGGCCGAACTCGACCCCATGCCGCTGCCGAGGGGCATATTTTTGTGAAGTACCACTTCTACCCCTTGCGCTGACCCAATATGCTGCAAGTATTTCTGTATGACCACACTTACGGCGTTTCGTTCGGGCTGGCGCGGCAGGCGGCCTTCATCGCCGATAATGTCTTTGATGACTACACTGGGGCTGTCACTTTTCCAAAGCTCTACTGTATCGCCGGGTTCGTCCAAAGCAAATCCAAAAATATCGAATCCACAGGCCACATTGGCTACGGTAGCAGGGGCAAAGGCTTTGATATAGTTCATTGACTAATTTGGTGTTCGAGGTTGAGTGGATTAATATTCAAAAACTTCATCAAACATAACGATTGCTTCAAAACCTTTCTTTTTGAGACCGTCATATAAAATGTGATCTCTTGTAATAAGTTTGGAGCCTCTATATTGTAAAGTTAGAGCAATATAAAGAACATCTTTGGTGTCTATATCTTTACACCATTGGTAAGCTATTTCTAATGTATCGGGAGATATAATAAAACTCGGTACTACCGTAACTTTTTGGAATAAACTAAGTGAAAAATTGAATATTTCTTGTGTTGATAATTTTGTTTTCTTCTACTCTACCCAGCTTTTTTAATTGGGTGTAAGTTTTTGATAGTGAGATATTTGCATTTTTATCCATCTTAAAAGGCT
>JBKBKL010000204.1:0-5899 GCA_046294665.1 Runella sp. | reverse complement strand
ATCTGCAGGTTCTTCAGCTGGCTGCTGCCCTTCATCTGCAGGTGTTGTGATATCAGTCGGCTCTTCAGCTGGTGCCACATCTTCAATAATAAAGATATTGAAATACACTATTTCTTTGTTTATGCTATTTCCTTTCTTACATTTTAAAGTATAAATTCAAAAAAAATTCTTAATTAAATTATATAATAATTATTAATATAATATATATATTATATAATATTTTTTAAATTTTTCTTATATTTTTATATTTGTAATTGTCTTCTTGTAAATATTGAGTAGTAAGCCTCGTCATTATTCTTTTCGGCAAAACGATTTACTTTATTTCTTATGCTCATTTTGACTATTCTTTTAGCCTTAGCGGTCATCATTACGGCCATTATCAAGTACGATATTCACCCATTTTTGGCACTTTTTGTGGGAGCTATTGGCTATGGGTTAGCGGCGGGGATGTCGCCCGATTTGATTTTGCAGTCAGTATCCGATGGCTTCGGGAGTGTGCTGGGAAAGATTGGCTTGGTAATATTGCTGGGGGTTATAATCGGTACTTTTTTAGAAAAAACAGGGGGGGCGTTTGTAATAGCCCAACGCATTTTATCATTTATCGGCGAAAAGTCCGTCATGCTGGCATTGATGATTACGGGCTGGATTTTGTCTATACCTATTTTTGGCGATAGTGCCTTTGTGATGATGAACCCTATCAACAAGTCGCTGGCTATCAAGGGTAAAGTGCCTTATGCCGCTACTACCGTAGCCCTGACGCTGGGCATCACCGCTACACATTCGCTCGTTCCGCCTACGCCGGGGCCGATTGCGGCGGCGGGTATTTTAGGTGCCGACTTGGGTAGGGTCATCTTTTGGGCGATTATCGTGAGTTCGTTGGCGTTGGTACCTTGTTTCTATTTTGTCAAATATTACGTGGCAAGGTTTGACGTAAAGCCCCCCATTACTTCAGATGAAAGCGTTGTGTCGCTCAAAACCTATCCCTCATTGGGCAAATCTTCACTGCCTTTGATTTTGCCTTTGTTGCTCATTGTGTTGGCTTCGGTGGCGGCGTATCCTACGCACCCTTTTGGTGAAGGGACATTTAGTACAGCTATCAAATTTTTGGGTAATCCCGTCATTGCCTTACTTCTGGGGGCATTTATGTCATTTTTGCTTCCCCCCAAATTCGACCGTCAGTTGCTATCTTCTACGGGTTGGATGGGCGATGCGCTGGTTACGGCAGCACCTATCATTTTGATAACAGGGGCAGGGGGCGTATTTGGCAAAATGCTCCAAAATTCGGGTATAGCTGATTTGGTCAGTGCCAATTTGAGCAGTGCCAACTGGGGTATTTTTCTGCCTTTTCTGATGGCGTTGGCACTCAAAACCGCCCAAGGTTCTTCGACGGTAGCTCTCGTAACTACGGCATCAATCGTAGCCCCTCTGATGGGTAGTTTGGGGTTAGACTCCGAAACAATGCGGGTGTTTTGTGTATTGGCAATAGGGGCTGGGGCATTGGCTATTTCTCATGCCAACGATAGCTTCTTTTGGGTTATGACGCAGATGTCGGGCATGAATATCAAAGTAGGCAACCAAACCCACAGCCTCGGTACGTTGCTTTTGGCACTTACAGCCATTTTGATTATTTATGCACTTACTTTTTTTGTATAGTTATTTTGTCAGTCCAAAAACTTGAATTCTAAATTTCCACCATGATTCGTAAAGCTGTCATTCCTGCGGCTGGCTTAGGCACGCGGTTTTTACCCGCTACCAAGTCCCAACCCAAAGAAATGCTCCCTATTATAGATACGCCTACTATTCAGTACGTGGTACAAGAAGCCGTAGATTCGGGCATTGAAGATATTTTGATTATCACGGGGCGTGGCAAGCGCGCCATTGAAGACCATTTCGACCGCAATGTAGAGCTTGAAGCCAAACTCGAAGAAAAACAAGACGAATTGCTTTGGAACGAGATGCGGCGGCTGTCGGACATGGCCAATATCCACTATGTACGCCAACGCGAAACCAACGGACTCGGCGATGCCATTTATTATGCCAAACAACACGTTGGTAATGAGCCTTTTGCCGTACTGCTGGGCGATACCCTCATGGACTCGGTCATACCCGTTACGCAGCAGTTGATAGATACTTATGAACAATACCAAAGTACAGTCATTGGCGTTGAAATCGTACCACGTGATAAAGTAAACCGCTATGGTATTGTAGGGGGTGAGGCCATCAGCGAAACTATCATAAAACTCGACAGCCTCATCGAAAAACCGACTATCGAAGCAGCCCCTTCCAATTTGGCCATCGCAGGTCGCTATATCTTGACTCCAGAGATTTTTAAGGCTATCGAAAAGACTGAAAAAGGCAAAGGAGGCGAAATCCAACTGACCGATGCTTTTCAAATTCTCCTCCGCCGCGAGAGTATCTATGCCCACCGCATCGAAGGCGAACGCCACGACATTGGCAACAAACTCGATTTCTTGAAAACAACCGTCAAATTTGCCCTCAAACGCAAGGAGTTCGCCAAGCCATTTCTGAAGTTTTTGAAAGAAACTTTGGCAGAGTATGACAAGTAAATATCAGATGTAATGCTTCTCCGAAGCATAATGTTATTTTGGGCATCTCTTTGAAAGCTACAAATGTATGGCTTCTCCGAAGCCCTTTTGGACGAAGAGCAAAGTTCTCAAAGCCTCGGAGAGGCGCAAGGTTTGTAGAAAAATGAAATACGCCCAAGCCCCAAAGCCTCGGAGAGGCGCAAGGTTTGTAGAAACATCAAATCTCCCTCAAATCTCAACCCAACGGTTTTCTTTTAAACTTCTCAAAGCAGCAAAAGTAGCTTGGGTCGTATTGACAATTTCCCCAAAAGGAATCAACGCCCCTCCTCCATTTTTTAGCTGATTGATCAACGCCTCAAACTGCGCTTTGTGGCCTTTGTCTTGCTTGGTTTTGAGTTTGCTAAAACCCTTAAAACCAAAACCTTGTAACTCTCTGAAATTGTCCAAAATCAAAACCCTTTCTTGCGAATATACCTCTACCCGCTCTTTGGCATAAGATTTATGGCCATTAGAAAAATAATTGATAACCCCCGTAGAGCCGTTTTCGTATCGCAGCAGAAGGGTGGCATTGTCGGAGGTTTCGGTGGGGGCTGTACCCATAGTGTTCATACAAACAGCCACCACTCGGCTACCTGCCAAAAACGTAATCAAATCTATAAAATGGCAAGCCTCGCCCAAGATACGCCCGCCCCCCACGGCGCGGTCGTGTACCCAAGAGCTGGCTGGAATGAAGCCCGCATTCATTGTAGCGACCACATTGAGTGGAGCATCGCCCAGCAGCGACTTCATCTTTTGGGCATGAGGCGAAAAGCGACGATTGAAACCAACGGTCAAAGTAGTTGGTTCTTGAAGCGATGCGTAGGTATTCAAAATTTCTTGTAAATCTTCTTCAAAAATAGCCAGTGGCTTTTCTACAAAAACGTGTTTGCCTGCTTTGAGTGCTTCTATGGTGAGCGAAGCGTGGGTGTTGTGGCGCGTGGTAATCATCACCAAGTTTACTTCAGTATCGGCTAAGATTTCTTTGTAGTCGGTCGTACTGAAGGCAATCTCATGTTTTTTGGCCAAATCCGTCCCCGAAAGACCATTGGCAGAGGCAATATACTTGATGAGATTTTCGTGGCGAAATGCACTTTTCAAAGCAGGCAAGAGCGTCATTTTGGTAAAGTTGCCCGCCCCTATGATACCCAACACAGCTTTCTGCCCTGCGAATGAAGCCTCCTTGTAACGAATCGAGTAAGAATGAGGCATTTGATTTTCGGGATAAACCAAAATCGAAGCGATGCTCCCTGCTTGGCGCATATTGCCGTAGATTTGTAGGTAGTCGTCGAGTGGTATTCGCTCTGTGATAAGCGATTTTACGTCCAACTGCTGCCCCGAAATAAGTTGCAGAATGGTCTGGAAATTGCGGTTCTCGGTCCAGCGTACAAACGCCAATGGATAGTCTTGACCTCGCTGCTCGTAGGCTTCATCGTAGCGACCGGGACCATACGAGCAAGAAATCTGAAATGTCAATTCTTTCTCATAAAACTCCGACCTATTCAGATGCAGGCCTATTACTCCTACCAGCACAATGCGCCCCCGCTTGCGCGACATACGTGCTGCTTGCGAAAGGATTTCGTCGGTTTTGGACGATGCCGTAATGATGACTCCATCGGCACCGATACCTCCAGTAAAATGCTCGACAAACTTCACGGGGTCAGTGCCATGCGTAGGGTTGCAGACTACAATTCCTTGTTTTTCGGCTATGTGCAGTTTGGTATCGTCTATGTCAATCCCGATGACTTGGCAGCCGTTTGATTTGAGCAACTGGGCGGTCAATAGACCAATCAAACCCATGCCAATGACAACGACCGTTTCACCCAAGGTAGGATTGAGCAGTCGTACAGACTGTAGCCCTATGGCACCTATGACCGTAAAAGTAGCTTCCTCATCGCTTACATTGTCGGGAATGGGAGTTACCAGATTTCGGGGTACGCATACCACTTCGGCATGGGGGCCGTTGGAGGCAACTCGGTCGCCTATTTTCAGATCGGTGATCCCCTCCCCTACGGCAATCACTTTGCCTACATTGCAATAGCCCAATGGCAGCGGTTGGTCCAATTTGTTGAAAACCGCCTCCAGCGTAGGCATTAGGCCGTCAGCTTTGATTTTATCGAGTACCATTTTGACTTTTTCGGGCTGCTGACGTGCTTTTTCGATGAGGTTGGCCTTACCAAATTCTACCAGCATACGCTCTGTACCAAGCGATACCAAACTCCTCTTTGTTTCGATCAGTACCGTCCCTTTTTTGACTTGTGGAGCAGGTACTTGTTCAAGAATCGTTTGCCCGTTTTTGAGGTTTTGAATAAGTTGCTTCATTTGGGGAGTTCAAAAATTGAGCACAAAGTTAAGATTGTTGTTTTGGGTAAAAAACGTTTATTTGCACAGTCAAAAATTCTTCAAAATTTCAGCATAACCTCTAAACCCAATTCTTATCTATGAAATTTTCTATTAGGCTTCAACTGATGTTGATGATGTTTCTCCAGTTTTTTGTGTGGGGAGCATGGTATGGCCAAATGAGCGTTTACATGGGCAAACAACTCATGGCAACAGGTGCCCAGATTGGCAATGCCTACACGGCTTTTTCGATTGCGATGATCATTTCGCCTTTCATTGGAGCTATTGCCGACCGGTACTTTGCTGCCCAAAAAGTGTTGGGAGTACTCAATTTGCTTGGTGCAGGGTTGCTTTTTATGCTCATGCAAGTAACCGATCCTGATTTATTTTTTTGGGTCATTTTGGGTTATTGCCTTTGTTTTGCTCCTTGTATTGCACTGACAAGTTCGATAGCGATGCGCCAAATGACTGCCCCCGAAAAAGATTTCCCGAGTGTACGGGTCATGGGTACACTGGCGTGGATTGCTGTTACCAACTTAGTAGGCTTTTTGAATGTGGGCGACAAGGTTACGATTTTTCAGATTTCGATGTTCACTTCTATTGCTTTGGGGGTACTTGCCTTTACATTGCCCAATACTCCCCCACGTGCTACCGGCCCTGTCAATATCGGGCAGGTGATTGGGGCTGATGCTTTCGTGTTGTTCAAAGAGCGTTCGTTTGTGATCTTTTTCATTGCCTCGGTGGCTATATGTATTCCGTTGTCGTTTTATTATGCCTTTGCCAACCCGTCGTTGCGAGCCTCGGGCATGGAGTTTGTCGAAAACAAAATGTCGCTGGGGCAAGTGTCGGAGGTGTTGTTTATGCTGCTGATTCCGCTGGCTTTTGCTCGCTTAGGAGTCAAATGGATGCTGGCTGTCGGGCTTATCGCTTGGATACTTAGATTTTTATGTTTCGGCTATGGTGATGTATCGCAGGAG
>JBKBKL010000203.1:0-5999 GCA_046294665.1 Runella sp. | reverse complement strand
TGGCTGGGATTTGGCGAAAACGATACCCAAACGACCCATGCCATAGTACTCAAGGAAGTGCAAGCTTTGGGCAAACTTGAATTGGTCAAGTACAATTTCAAGGATATAGTAGAGCATGAACAAATCGTACAATGGCTGCCCAATCCTCGTGCCGTACTCATCGTGCAAGGAGAAGCCATAGGCTGTATAGACCTGACCCGCCTGACCACCTCTGACATCTCCTCTCGCTCCGACACCGTAGTAGTACATTTACCCGACCCCGAATTGTGCAGTTACAAGATAGACCACACAAAATCAAAGGTTTACAACACTGAATATAGTTTTATGCAAGAAGCCAACTTGGTGCAAGAAGCGTACCAACAGGCCGAAAAACAGATCCAACAAGCAGCCCTCGAAATGGGCATACTCGACCAAACTAAGCGCAATGCCGAGCAAATTTTGAAACCTGTATTGGAGAAAGTTTCGGGCAAAAAAATCTTGCTACGCTATCGGCTCAAAGCTACTCTCTCTCCTAAAAGATAAAAGCCAATAACCCTCTCAACCCAACCTATCATGAAAAAATCTTTGTTTCTATTGACTTTATACTTCTTGGCAGGCTATCAATCTTGGGCGCAAACAGCATCAGTTATCACCTCGCCCAGCAAAAATGTATGGCTCAAAGCCAAGGTAGCTACTTCGGGGACTTGTATGTATGAGGTACGTTACAAAAATAAAATTGTCATCGAACCTTCTGCTTTAGGTTTTGTTTTGAGTCGCCCCAAAGCTACCCTGACACGGTTTCGGGTCATTGCCATAGATTCCAACGAAGTTAATCAAACTTGGCAGCCTGTATGGGGTGAAGTGAGTCAAATCAGAGATCACCACAAATCTCTAACTATCACCCTCGAAGATAAAAATGGTACAGGAATTCAACTCAAAGTCATATTCAAAGTATTTGACGATGGCGTAGGTTTTCGCTATGAATTTCCCAAACACGCCGCCCTCCATCATTTTGTAATAGCCGATGAACTTACCCAATTCAATTTAGCCGCCGACCACAAGACTTTTTGGATACCAGGCGACTATGATACCAACGAATACCTTTACAATACTACGCCTTTGAGTCAAATCAATGCCACAGCCGAAGCTGCCAAAGAGAAGGATATTGCCCTAAAGTCAGTCATAGGAGCGAATGTCGTACAAACCCCGCTGATGATGAAAACTACCAATGGGCTATATCTCAATCTCCATGAGGCTGCCTTGGTCAATTACCCTGTGATGCACTTGGCTTTGGATAAAAAGACATTTACGTTTACATCTCATCTCACCCCCGATGCTGTAGGCAATAAAGCCTATCTTCAAACCCCTTGTCATACGCCTTGGCGTACTATCATAGTGAGTGATAAAGCTACCGATATTTTGGCTTCCAAAACGATTTTGAACCTCAATGAACCTTCCAAGATAGAAGATGTATCATGGATAAAACCTCAAAAATTTATCGGAATGTGGTGGGAGATGCACGTCGGGAAAGCCACTTGGGAAAAAGCAAGCGGCAAACATGGAGCCAATACCGAAAATGTAAAAAATTACATTGATTTTGCGGCCCAGCATGGCTTTGATGGGGTGTTAGTAGAAGGCTGGAACGAAGGCTGGGAGGACTGGTTTGGCCATTGGAAAGAAAATGTTTTTGATTTTATCACGCCTTATTCCGATTACGACTTGCCGTATTTATCCAAATACGCCCGCCAACAAGGAGTGCGCCTCATCATGCACCATGAAACTTCCGGCTCGGCCACCAACTACGAACGTTGGATAGACAAAGCCTTCCGCTATATGAACGACCACGACATCAATACCGTCAAAACAGGCTATGTGGGGCGGATTATTCCGCGTGGCGAACACCACGACGGCCAATGGATGGTCAATCATTATGAGCGAGTAGCCCAAAAAGCGGCTGAGTACAAAATCATGGTAGAAGCCCATGAACCTGCTCGCCCTACAGGCTTGCATCGTACTTACCCCAACTGGCTGGCCAATGAAGCCGCCCGTGGCAATGAGTTCAACAATGCCCCTACGCTCGGCCTCGTACCCGAGCATGAAACCATTCTCCCCTTTACGCGACTCATGGGCGGCCCTATGGACTACACCCCCGGCTTTTTTCATTTTCAACTCAACCAGTTTGACCCTACACGTACTACCCGTGTACGTACCACGCTGGCCAAGCAGTTGGCACTATATGTTACCATGTACAGCCCACTACAAATGGCGGGCGATTTCCCCGAAAATTTCAACAAACATCTCGACGCATTTCAGTTTATCAAAGACGTACCTGTGGATTGGGACGACACCCAAATTTTGGCCGCCGAACCCGGCGATTATATCACCATAGCACGAAAAACCAAAGGTAAATCTGACTGGTTTTTGGGAGCTATCACCGACGAAAATGCTCGAAATTCAGAACTTAGCCTTGACTTTTTGGACAAAGAGGCCGTCTATCAAGCTACCATTTATCGCGATGCTCCCAACGCTCACTGGCAAACCAATCCTGCGGCTTATGAAATCGAAAAAATAACCGTAACCCACAAAAATCGGCTACCTTTGCATCTGGCTGCTGGTGGTGGCTGTGCCATAAGTTTTATCAAAAAATAGCACGTATTTACTTCTCATGAAATTTAAAATTATTGCCTTCTTACTTTGTGTAGTGGTCTTGGAAAGTTGGGGGCAACTCGCCAAAATCCGCCCAACACTCCAGAATATATCTACCAATCATGACGGTATTCTGGGCATCGCTGTCAAAGACTTGACTTCGGGCGATACGCTTTCGATACATGGCAAAGGGCATTTTCCGATGCAGAGTGTCTATAAATTTCATTTGGTGTTGGCAGTATTGCATCAAGTGGACAAGGGACGGCTTCGTTTGGATCAAAAAATATTACTCAAAAAATCTGATTTACTACCCAATACTTGGAGTCCAATACGCGACAAATACCCAGAGGGGAATGTTGAACTACCATTGCGTGAGATTCTCAAATATACCGTAGCCCAAAGCGACAACAACGGTTGCGATGTTCTTTTTAGACTTTTGGGAGGCCCCAAAGTTGTACATCGCTATATCAAAAGTATCGGAATCAAAGATGTTTCGATAGTAGCTACCGAAGAAGAAATGCACGCCGACGAAAAAGTACAATTCACAAATTGGACTACTCCTCAAGCATCCGTAGCGTTGTTGGAGAAATTTTATCAAAAAAAATTACTCTTACCTGCTACCCATGATTTTCTTTGGACGACAATGGTCGAAACCAATACTGGGGCAAAAAAACTCAAGGGCTTGTTACCCGAAGGGACTATTGTAGCGCACAAAACAGGATTTTCGGGTGCTGATGCTGTTGGTGTTACGGCAGCTACCAACGACATCGGCATCGTCCAACTCCCCAATGGCAAACATTATGCTATTGCGGTTTTCTACTCCAATACTCGCCTAAGCTATGAGCAAAGCGATGAGGTAATTGCTCAAGTGTCGAAAGTGGTGTGGGAGGGGTTATTGAATGATTAAAAAGTCTTAGAAATGCATCCATTTGAGAGCGTTTTATCAGTTTCAACAGAGGACATTGAACTTGAACTTAGAGGTATTACAGAAATAACTTGGGCAGACTTTTGGCTCAAACCAAGAAAATTACGTGGAAGCGACTTCTTGATGAGGTGGTCACAGGGTGTATGGAGTGAAAAACGATTAATAGACGCAGTAAACAATACAGGCAAATTTTATGCTATCGCATACGGACCAAGTGGCACAGCACCGACAGACGATGTAAGAGCATTTGAATTATACTTTGAACGTTTAGAAGCTGCGGGACTTGGCAACATCAAACGCCCCGACCTTTTAGTTTTCAGAAACTCTGACAGAAAATTTGTAGATGATTTTTTAAATCAAATCGGTGGAGAAGAAGAACTCCCTTTTATAACGGAAGACAAATTACAACCCCTTGTTCAAAAAGCAATCATTGCAGTAGAATGCGAAAACTCGTTATGGGTTGCAGAGAAAATGCCCGACTACAATACCCCAATGAAAGCCCAAAAGCGACTTGGCGGTAAAATGGGACTTGCAAAAACTGCGGTTCTACCGACTCTAATTATAAAAGAGGAAGACCGAATTCCGTTAAATAAATGGCAAGATGAAAACAAAATCCCAATTCACGTTTGGCACGTTTTCTTCGACAGAGCTTATGGACTTTCTTTTGATGAAGCACAACGTTTAGTTTCAGAAGGACTAATTCTGCCTACTGAACAAGTTTTTCAAGCACCAGGCGGTGCAACAACAAAAAAAGCCATCTATAAGTATTACTATCATTATGCCTATTCGCTTGGGATAGCGAGCGAGAGACCTCAACTAATCCCTGCGTTCATAGAGGATAAAAACGGACACATTTTACCCTATGTGAAATTTGAAGGTGGTTCTTTAACTCTTGCTGACGAAGCAATTAACGTTTTAAACCAACTCTGATGGGAAAGTTAAAATCACATCAGAAACTGCCAACAGAGTGGAACGAAAGAGAAATTCTTCGTGACAAAGGTCAGTTTTGGACACCGAGTTGGGTAGCAGAGGCAATGATTGCTTATGTATCAGAAAAGACAGACTTGGTTTTTGACCCCGCAACTGGAAGAGGTGCATTTTATGAAGCATTACTAAAGCTCAACAAACAAAATATTTCCTTTTTTGGGGTAGATATTGACCCTGAAGTTTTATCAGATGAGATTTACAACAAAGAAAAGTGCTTCGTAGAGAATAGGGATTTTATTAAAAACCCACCGAATAGAAAGTTCAAAGCAATCGTTGCAAACCCTCCTTACATAAGACATCACAGAATTGATGAAGAAACTAAATTACTACTCAAGAAAATTGCGACATCAATAACAGGAAATTCAATAGACGGAAGAGCGGGGTATCACATTTATTTTCTAATTCAAGCATTAAATCTTTTAGAGCAGGAGGGAAAACTTGCTTTCATAATGCCAGCGGACACTTGTGAGGGAAAATTTGCCAAGAACTTGTGGGAATGGATTTCGGAAAAATTTTGCATTGAATGTGTAGTTACATTTGATGAAAGGGCTACGCCCTTTCCAAATGTTGACACCAATGCAATTATTTTTATGATTAAGAATAGTAAGCCGCAAAAAACATTGCAATGGATTAAAGCGAATCAAGCATACTCTGATGACTTATTGGAACTTGTAACTTCTAATTTCAAACTAAAGGAGTTTGACAGTTTAGAAATAACTACTCGTCAACTAAAAGAGGGGCTGACAACAGGTTTATCACGACCTGAACAAAATCATAAGGGGTTTAAATTTCATTTAAACGATTTTGCAAATGTTATGAGAGGCATAGCGACAGGTTCTAATGAATTTTTCTTTTTGACAGCACAACAAGTTAAAGACATTGGTATTCCCAAAGAATTTCTAAAACGAGCCGTTGGAAGAACAAAGGATGCAACGGAAAGTGTTTTGACATTGAAAGATGTTGAAGCATTGGAAAAAGAAAATCGCCCGACATTTTTACTCTCCATAAACGGACAAGAAAATTATCCAAAATCAATAAAGGACTACTTGAAAGTTGGTGAAGAAATGGGACTTCCTTCACGTTCGCTAATTAAACAAAGAAATCCTTGGTATAAAATGGAACAACGTAAAGTTCCTCCATTGTTGTTTGCTTATCTCGGCAGACGAAATGCACGGTTTATCAAAAACGAAGCAGGCGTATTGCCATTGACGGGTTTCCTTTGTGTTTACCCAATCTATGACGACCAAGAATATATTGACAATCTTTGGAAGGCATTAAATCATCCAGACACGTTAGAGAATTTGAAACTCGTTGGCAAAAGCTACGGTTCAGGAGCAATAAAAGTTGAGCCGGGTAATCTAAACAAACTCCCGATACCGGAACACATTGTTGCACAGTTTAACTTGAAACGAACATACAAAAACGCTGACGGACAACTTGAGATTTTTAAATAATTGTACAT
>JBKBKL010000202.1:0-6002 GCA_046294665.1 Runella sp. | reverse complement strand
TGACTTCAATAGCGGCGTAGTGCATGGATTGGTAGGAGAGATGCTGGGTATTCCGTCGTTTTCGCCGGTCATGAAACTCGATATTGAAGGCAATGTGGCCAAATTTGCGCGTGAGATAGAAGGTGGAAAAGAATATTTGGAGGCACCGCTACCGTTGGTGTTAGGTTGTCAAGAACCCATAGCCGAATGGAAAATCCCGAACATGAGAGGTATCATGACCGCACGTACCAAGCCTCTCAAAGTGGTCGAACCGGTGGGAGAGGAGGCGTTGGCATCGCTTGATAAATACTCCCTACCCGCCCCCAAAGGAGCTTGCAAAATGATTCCTGCCGAGGAAGCCGAAAAATTGATTCATTTCCTTAAAACTGAAGCCAAAGTATTGTAATTATCAATGCCCTCCAGCCCCGATGGAGGAGCAATCATTACAACCAAAACTCAAGTCCTTCTGCCGGGGAAGAGGACGACTCAACTCCATGATACTGACATTTGTAGAACTCGATAACGGAGCCATCAAAAAAACATCATTGGAGGCTATTGCCTATGGAACAGCAGTAGCCCAAATGACCAATACTCAAAACGTAGTCTTGGCTATCGGACAAGCTGATGCTGCCGATTTGGCTAAGGCAGGAGCCTACGGGGCTACCAAAATACTCCATGCTAATACTCCCGAACTGTCCAACGAAAATGCGCTGGCTTATGCTTCGGTGTTGGCTGCTGCCGCCCGGCAAGTAGGGGCCGCCGTCATTGTACTGCCCAAATCCGGTCTTTGTGATGCCATGAGCGCGCGTGCTGCGGCCAAACTCAAAGCAGGGATTGTGTCGGGAGTAGTCGAACTTCCCGATTTATCGGGCGGTTTCAAAGTGAAACGTAGCATTTATACAGGCAAGGCTTTTGCAACAGTAGAAGTAAAAGGCGACATCAAAATTTTAGGTATCAAGAAAAATGCCATTGAGGCAGTAGAAGGTAGTGGAGTGGCTGAAATAGAGGTTTTTGCACCTTCTTTTGCTGCTCAAGATTTTGTGGCTAAGGTAACATCGCAAGAAAAAGCATCGGGAGAATTATCACTCACCGAAGCCGACATCATCGTATCGGGAGGTCGTGGTATGAAAGGCCCCGAACACTGGCAGCCTCTTTTGGATTTGGCAAAAGCACTTGGTGCTGCTACTGGCTGCTCAAAACCCGTGTCAGATTTAGACTGGCGGCCTCACCACGAACATATCGGTCAAACGGGCATCAAAGTAGCTCCCAACCTGTATGTTGCGTGTGGCATTTCGGGGGCTATTCAGCATTTGGCCGGAGTCAATGGCTCAAAGGTAATCGTAGCCATCAACAAAGACCCTGAAGCTCCATTTTTTAAGGCCGCTGATTATGGTATTGTGGGCGATGTGTTTGATATTCTTCCTCGTCTGACCAAAGCTGTCGAAGCAAGTAAATAAGGTGTAAGAGAAAAATCGTTATTTTCTCGAAACTTCATACAAAAAAGACGTGTTCTTTGAACCTGTGGGGCGAAAAGATTCCTTTTCAAATTCCCCACAGGTTTGCTATTTTTGCACCTCTTTGAAACCCAATAGACTGATAATCATAAAACATCGTGGAGAAAATTAAATTAGAAATCTTGGGGCTTTCGCCGAGCCAATCGCAGGCAGGGTCGTTTGCATTGGTCTTGGGCGAAGAATACGGCAACCGCCGCTTACCCATCATTATTGGCATGTTTGAGGCGCAAGCCATCGCTATCGAAATTGAAAAAATACAACCCAATCGCCCCATGACCCACGACTTATTTAAGTCGTTTGCCAAAGCATTCAATTATACAGTCAATGAAATTGTGATTTCCGACTTGCGTGAAGGTATTTTCTACGCTCGTCTTTATTGCTCCAGTACCGATGGCTTACGCGATACGGTGATAGATGCCCGTCCCTCCGATGCCATTGCGATTGCACTTCGCTTCAATGTACCCCTTTATACTTACGAAACTATTTTGTCGGAAGCTGGTATCGTTTCGGGTGTACAATCGGATAGCGATGATATAGAAGAAGTAATGCAGCCTGTCAAACCTCGCTCGCTATCAGATCAAATTAAAAATATGAGCCTCGACGAACTGCAACGCATGCTTGCCGAGGCTCTCAACAATGAAGAATACGAAAAAGCTGCCAAAATCAGAGATGAAATAGCGCGGCGCAACTGATTTATTTTTTCTTCTTACCTACTGGCAGACTTGGCATCGGAATCTTAGAGGCAAACTCGGCTGCCCCTTTCTCTATGGCTTCTTTGAAAAACGGAAACGCAGGGTCATTGCTCGACTGACCCAAGTCCAAAGCTCTCTTAGCTATTGGGGCTGCCTCTGCAAAATTGCCCATTTTACCCAAAATCTGTGCTTTGGTCCATAGGTTACGGAAGGTTTCTTTGTGAGCTATCGCCTGATTGACCATACCTAAGGCTTTTTGCATATTCATACCTTTGCCCAAAAGATAATTGGCTCCGGTATTCATGTTGTTGGCATGAGTTTCGGCAGCTTTGTCTATACTCATTTCTATGATTTTAGATACTTGGGTCGCGAGTTTGGCACTTGCTTTTACGGTGTCCCACATAATATCCAATGAAGCAGTAGAATCAGTAACCTCCGAAAAACCAATCGTGAAAGATTCTGTTTTGGGGAATGACATTGGCTTGACTGTTGCACGGGCTACGTCATCGGCGGCTTTGTATTGTTCGGGCGATGTCGCCGACGATTTGTTGATGATGATAGTCCAAGCATCAGCGTTGGGGATAGTGTAGAGAAAATACTTACCCGCAGGAATGTTTTGGCCTTCGAGCATGACATCGGTCGAAAACTCGATAGAGGTGGCGGCGTTGGCTCCTGTACGCCAAAACTGGCCGTAAGGCACCAATTTTCCAAAAATCTCGCGCCCTCTCATGGCAGGACGTGAGTACTTGACCGTCATGTCAGTAACACCGACCGTCTGCATCACGGTAGCCGCAGGACTGGGTTGAGGGGTACGAATCTGGGAAAAAACCTTACCCGACAGCATGACACAACAAATTAAAAATAAGACTTTTTTCATGGGTTTTTGAGTTGTTTGATTTGTACTAAGATACGATTTCGTAAACATAATTTAAACTTTTTTCAGGCTCAAAAGTTATAAATTAACGCAGCTTTTGTATTTTAGTGCTTGTATTCCAAAAATTTAAGAGAAAACATCATGAAACTCAACTTCTATCTTCTGCTGAAGGCGGTGGCTGTATGTTTGGTATTCAGTAGCTGTTCATTGTATGCTCAAGTAGCAAAAGAAGACCGAAACAATTACCCTAGAGCAACAAAAACATCTAAAAATACTACTTATGTTACAAGAGAAGCCCCTTTTGTGTATTCGCCGCATTTGTCGTATAGAGAACAGAAGGAATTACAAATGGCCAAAAAAAAGGTAGGGGGTATTACGTGGGTGGTGCGGTCGCCACGCGGCAAGAAACCGAAAAATGAAAAACAACCAACCTTTGATTCAAAGACTTCCAATACAAATCCTGAGCTAACCCAAGTAGAAGGGACATTGCCTGTTACGAGGTATGTCTTATCTGATACGATTCAAAACTAATTCCATTCTTTAGATGATAAAGTGAGCAGTAGAAATGCCTATCTTTGAGGCATGAAAAAGACGTTGATTGCTCCTTCTATTTTGGCTGCCGACTTTGCCAATCTCCAACGTGAAGTCGAAATGCTCAATGCAAGTACTGCCGACTGGATTCATGTGGACGTGATGGACGGTATGTTTGTACCCAATATCTCTTTTGGCCTTCCCGTAACAGAAGCCATTAAGAAACATTCAAAAAAGCCGCTTGATGTTCATTTGATGATAGTAAAGCCCGAACGATATTTGGCAGACTTTCGTCGAGTAGGTGCCGATATACTAACGGTACATTATGAAGCCTGTCCTCATTTGCACCGTACTATTGAGCAAATCAAAGATTTAGGGGCAAAAGCCGGCGTAGCCCTCAACCCCCATACTCCCATACACCTATTGGAAGAGGTGATTGAGATGCTCGATTTGGTACTCCTCATGTCGGTCAATCCCGGTTTTGGAGGGCAAAAGTTCATTGAGCGTACTTACGAGAAAGTACGAAAAACTTCTGACTTGATTAAAGAATCAAAAAGTAAAGCACTCATTGAAATAGATGGTGGGGTCAATCAACAGATTGCGCCCCTACTTTGCCAAGCAGGTGCCAACGTACTGGTAGCAGGCAGTTTTGTGTTTTCTTCCCCCAATCCCATCCAAACGATTGAAAATTTGGCGGCGACTACATAGTACTTTATCACTTAGAAAATGCGTACTTCTGCTAAATACACCTTCATTATTTTTCTATTTTGGCGTATTGGCTACACCCAAAATCAATATACCTTTAGTCAAACTTTGGGCGAAAACTCACGCGGTCGGATAGTGTTGCAGCAGCCCGCTACTTCATTGGTATTTGTATTCGACCACCAACCCGACTGGGCTACTTGTCGAATAGTGGTAGATGAAGACACGCTTACTCTATACCCCGATCCACATGGTGAGGGTATCCAAAGCCAGTTGGTAATCTTGAGAAAACCTACGACGGCTATTGAGTGGATTGGGACAACTTCGGCTGCTTCACTTACGGGTATTTATGTAAAGCCTCTAACATTGCCAGTTTTTTACAGGCAGTTTCGATTATTTTCCAACTGCGACAAGCCGCTCGTCGTACCAGTGTCGGTATGGCGTGCAGGTCTTACCCCTCCCAAAGAACCCCCTACGGCTACAAACGTCAGATTTATCATTGTTCATCATGAAGCCGGGTCGAACTCGCCCGCCAATTTTGTCAATACAGTTCGCAATATTTATGTGTTTCATACACAAACCAATGGTTGGAATGATATAGGCTATAACTTTTTGATAGCGCAGGACGGTACTGTATTTGAAGGTCGGGACGGACAAGGCCGAATGGACAACGACAATGTGCAGGGGGCGCATTTTTGCGGAGCCAATGCCGGTACGATGGGGATATGCTTGCTTGGCAACTACATGACTGCCCAGCCTACGGCACCTGCATTGGCTTCGCTCAAGCAACTTATCGCTTGGAAAATGAAAAAAGAAAATCTTATTGACCCTTCCAGTCGAATGTTTCATAGCTCGTTGGGGAAGAATTTAACACTTGTATCTGGCCACCGAGACGGTTGTGCTACCGATTGCCCGGGTAATAATTTATATGAGATCATGGACCAAATACGCAATGAGGTAGCCAATAGCTGCGACGGACTAAAGCCTGTCATTACTGCCATATCGCCCCTGCTGGTTCTACCGTATGTTTATCCTAATCCTTCTACGGGGGTGTTTACGGTTGAGTCATCGCGGCCTTTGAGCCAACTCTCCATAGTAGATGCCTTGGGGCGTATGGTGCTTTCTGAAAACTTCAAAACTCCTATAAAACGATTTGAAGGACGTTTACCATCTGCTGGTATTTTTACTGTTGTTACTACCGATGAGGGGGGCAATACCCACACGCTACCGCTATGGGTGAAGTTTTAGAAAAAGTCTTGCTGTCAATTTAGGCCATTTTCTGCCAAATTGTCATTGATAGAGTCAATGGCACGTAGATTGAGAAAAGAAAGTGAAACCACATACTCAATCAATCAATCATTTATATCAATGGGAAAAATAATCGGAATAGACCTCGGAACGACCAACTCGTGCGTAGCAGTCATGGAAGGCAATGAACCTGTCGTGATTGCCAATAGCGAAGGCGCACGTACCACGCCATCGGTAGTGGCATTTATGGACAATGGCAATGGCGAGCGCAAAGTAGGTGCCCCCGCCAAGCGTCAGGCCATTACCAATCCCCAAAATACAGTATCCTCTATTAAGCGTTTTATGGGTAAACGCTTCAGCGAAGTGAGCAACGAGATGAAAACCGTAGCTTACAAAGTAGAACAAGGAGCAAACAATACTCCTCGTGTACGCATAGGTGAGCATTTGTTTACCCCTCAACAA
>JBKBKL010000201.1:0-6201 GCA_046294665.1 Runella sp. | reverse complement strand
GACTGTGGATTTGATTTTGAGAGCAGAGAACGTAAAAATACCGAAGTGATTTCTGCTGGGACACTGTTTCCTTTTGAAGCATCAATGCTCAATTTGGTTCTCCTCACTCATGCTCATCTTGACCACATCGGCCATGTACCCAACCTCTATCGCGAAGGGTACGAAGGACAAGTACTATGTACCGAAGCGACGCTGGCCTTGAGTACCATTTTGCTCAAAGATGCGGCTATGCTCAATCAAAAACGACTCAACGACCTCAATGCCGCCGATGCTCAAGGCCGACGAAAAAAAGGAAAAAAGAAAAAACTACCCAAAGACTTATACCTCGAAAAACAAGTACACGAAGCATTAGAAAATTTTGTACCCTTAGCTTTCAATCGTCGCTTCAAAGTAGCTGATCATTGCTTTGTTACTTTCATTCCTGCGGGGCATCTGTTGGGAGCAGCTCATATCGTGATAGAAACGTGGGAAAATGGGCAGAAAAAAACGATTGCCTTTTCGGGAGATGTTGGCCGTCAAAACTATCCGCTCTTGATATCTCCCTCCCCATTGCCGCCGATAGATTATTTGGTATGCGAAACTACCTACGGCAATCGCCTCCACGAAAATGGGTTGTCGCCTAAGGTGGTCTTGGCAGATGTCATCAAACGTACCTGTATAGATCTTCCGGGCAGACTGATCATTCCCTCGTTCAGTGTGGGGCGTACACAAGCCTTGCTTTACACCCTCAACCAACTTTACAATGACCATGATTTGCCTGCTATTAAGGTCTTCGCCGATAGCCCTTTGGCCCTCGAAAGTACACGTGTCTATCAGCGTAATGTGCGAATGTTGAATCGTGAGGCCAGAGAGTTCAATGAAGACAACGAATCATTGTTCGACTTTGAAAACCTCATTTATCTCGAAAGTACCGATGCCAGCCGAGCGGTGTCCAATCATACCGAGCCTTGCATTATCATCTCATCGTCGGGAATGGTACAAGGAGGACGGGTAGAATACCACGTAGCCCAAAATATCAGCAATCCTTATTGTACTATATTAATTATTGGATACTGTGCCGAAGGGACTCTGGTCTGGCGTTTACTCAATGGGCAATCTACGATTCGTATCAGAGGAAAAGAGGAGCAAGTCTTGGCCAAAATCGAAAAAATTGACGTATTTAGCGGCCACGGAGATGCTGATGATTTGCTTAATTTTGTAAAACAGCACACACCCGACCAATTAAAACAAGTATTTTTGGTACATGGAGAACTCCCCAGTATGGAGGCTTTCAAAAATACCCTCGCCAATGCAGGCTATGACAATGTAACTATTCCTGCCAAAGGACAAACGTTTGAATTGTGAAATAATAATTCGGTAGTTATAATTCGCTATTGATCGTTTATTTAATCAATGTATAAAGGAGAAGGAGGAAGTACGATTTTATTTACAACTCACAACTCATAACTCACAACTGCTTTTATGCCAACTACTTACTTAGATTTTGAAAAACCTGTGGCAGAACTTGAATCCAAACTCATCGAACTCAAAAAATTGGCTGCTACCACCCAAGTAGATGTGTCTGAGGCGGTCGAAAGACTCGAGCAAAGTTTGATACAACTCCGCCAAGATATTGCCAAAAACCTCACACGGTGGCAGCGAGTACAACTGTCTCGCCATCCTGATAGACCATATACCCTTGATTATATTGAACTGATATGTGAGGAGTTTATAGAATTACATGGCGACCGTACCGTACGCGACGACCCTGCCATGGTAGGTGGTTTTGCCAATATCGAAGGGCAAAGTCTGCTCATCGTAGGCCAACAAAAAGGCCGCAACACCAAGCAACGCCAACAACGTAACTTCGGTATGGCCAATCCCGAAGGCTACCGCAAAGCCCTCCGATTGATGAAATTGGCCGAAAAATTTAATAAACCGATTGTAACTTTGATAGATACTCCGGGGGCCTTTCCCGGTTTGGAGGCAGAAGAACGTGGTCAAGGCGAAGCCATCGCCCGTAACCTCAAAGAGATGTTCATGCTCAAAGTCCCCGTCATTTGTATCATCATTGGGGAGGGAGCATCGGGAGGAGCCTTAGGCATAGCCATTGGCGACCGCGTACTGATGCTCGAAAATACTTGGTATTCTGTCATCTCTCCCGAATCTTGTTCCTCAATCCTTTGGCGTAGTTGGAACTTCAAAGAACAGGCCGCCGAAGCTCTCAAACTGACTGCTACCGATATGCAGGCCGCGCAATTAGTGGACGGCATCATCGAAGAACCCCTCGGTGGGGCACATTTAGACCATAAAGCTATGGCTCAAACCCTCAAAAAAGTAATTTTAGATTCGATTCAAGAACTCCAACAACTTACACCAGAGCAGCGTATTGCCCAGCGTATTGAGAAGTTTTGCTCGATGGGGGTTTTTATTGAAACTGTATGAATATCATAAAAAATATCATCTTTGACCTCGGCGATGTCATCATCAATATTGACGTACCGCAGACTGCAGAGGCTTTTGCCGCGCTGCTACAACGCCCTACCGAAGAAATTGCCGAACTCATCAAAGAGCATCAATTTTTTAAAAGATTTGAAACCGGAGAACTCGATGAAATTGAATTTCGAGAACAAGTAAGACGTGTGCTTCGTCGTCCCGACTGGACAGACGCTACTATAGAGGAGGCTTGGAATGCCCTATTGCTCGATATTCCATCACAGCGAGTCGCCAAAATCCAAGAGCTTCATCAAAAAGGGTATCGTTTATTTTTATTGAGCAATACCAACCCCATTCACGTAGCGGCTACGCATCAGATTCTGAAACGTGCCACGGGAGTTGAAAAATTAGACGATTTGTTTGAAAAACTCTACCTCTCCTACGAAATGGGAGTGATGAAACCCGACCCTACGATTTATCAAAAACTATTGACCGATGCGGGTATCGAGGCTGCCGAAACGCTTTTCCTCGACGACAACGCCGACAATATCCGCGAAGCTGCCGCTTTGGGTATTCAGACGATTCATGTACAGAAGCCTACCTCGTTGGTCGAATACCTGAAAGATTTTTAGCATGAACTCCACACGAACGCTTGTTGTCCAAATCTTACTTTTTGCGGTTACGCTCATCACCACCTCTTTGGCAGGAGCAGAGTGGATGTTTGGCCGGCCTTTTGATTTGCCTCTTTTCGAAATCGAAAATCCATTGGGCTGGACACACTTTTGGCAAGGATTTCAGTTTTCGATTCCTTTTTTGGGTATTTTGACAGTACATGAGTTTGGGCATTATTTTACTGCCAAGCACCACAAAGTCAAAGTTACGCTTCCGTATTACATTCCCTTTTGGATTGGTCTGGGTCAGAGTATCGGTACGTTGGGGGCTTTTATACGTATCAAAGAGCTGATTCGCTCGCGCAAAAAATACTTCGATATAGGCATTGCAGGGCCATTGGCGGGTTTTGTGGTAGCACTGGGGGTGCTTTGGTATGGCTTTGCTAACTTACCTACCCTCGATTATATCTTCAAAATCCACCCCGAATACCAAAAATTTGGCTTGGGTTTTGCCCGTGTAGTCTATGAAAACCAAAGCATGAGCGGCAATATCCTACTGGGCGATAACCTCATTTTTCATTTTTTTAAGACTTACGTAGCCGATCCTACTCGCCTCCCTCCACCCCAAGAAATGATGCACTATCCTTTACTATTGGCGGGGTATTTGGCATTGTTCTTTACTTCTCTCAACCTCATACCCATCGGCCAGCTCGACGGGGGGCATATTCTCTACGGTCTTGTAGGTACAAAAACTTACCGTTGGGTATCGCCTCTGTTGTTGTTTGTGTTTGTTACCTATTCCGGTTTGGGGGTGTATCGTCCCGAGGAGTTTGCTATCACAGACGATGAAGCGTTCTGGGAAAAGTTAGGCTATCTGGGTCTTTACATTTTCTTTTTGAGATTTTGTTTTAGTCGTGTGGACGAAAATACGCCCTCTACGGCGTGGCTATTGGCACTGCTATCGGTGGCAGTGCAACTCGGTATTTCATTGATTTTCCCAACTTGGGAGGGGTATTCTGGTTTCTTAGCCTTTGCGTTTTTGTTGGGAAGGGTTCTGGGAGTGCATCACCCACCCACCGACGACCGCGAACCCTTAGACACCAAGCGCAAAATCCTGGGTTGGATTGCCTTGCTGGTTTTTATACTATGTTTTAGCCCTAAGCCTTTTGTGGTTTTATGATTATCTCCCTTGCTCGTCGTACCCAACAAGTCCAAGAATATTACTTTTCAGTCAAATTAGCCGAAGTCCGTAGCCTTATGGCTCAAGGCTACGATGTCATCAATATGGGCATTGGCAACCCTGATCAAACACCTTCGGAAGCCACTATCGAAGCCCTGAAGGCATCAGTCGTACAGCCCAATGCTCATGGCTATCAGCCTTACAAAGGTATCCCTGCATTAAGACAAGCCATAGCCCAATGGTATCAGCGTATGTATGGTGTTACGCTTCATTCGGAAACTGAAATCTTACCTTTGATTGGTTCCAAAGAGGGAATTACGCATATCAGCCTTACTTTTTTGGACGAAGGCGACGAAGTGCTGGTACCCGAGTTGGGCTATCCGGCTTATCGGGCAGTAAGTGAAATGGTAGGAGCCAAAGTGATAGAATACCCCCTTCAAGAACATCACCAATGGCAGCCCGACTGGGAAGCCATGAAAACGTTGGTCAGTTCACGTACCAAACTCCTGTGGCTCAATTACCCTCACATGCCTACGGGCGCACCGGCTACCCAAGCACTGTTTTTGAACGCTGTTAAATTTGCTCACGAACATAAAATTCTCCTTTGCCACGACAACCCTTACAGCTTGATTCTCAATCAGAAACCGCCTATTAGCCTACTGGCCATCGAAGGAGCAAAAGAAGTAGCGATTGAACTCAACTCTATGTCCAAATCGCATAACATGGCCGGTTGGCGTGTCGGCTGGTTGGCAGGAGCGAAGCCCTATATTGATGCAGTATTGACCATCAAAAGCAATGTGGACTCAGGTATGTTTTTGGGCATACAGCAAGCTGCCATAGCCGCACTCCAAAATACCGACGAATGGCACAAAACCCAAAACGACGTGTACAAGAGTCGGTTGGAGGCCGCCAAGGCTTTTTTAGAAAAACTCAACTGCACCTACGACTCCAACCAAGAAGGAATGTTTCTTTGGGCCAAACTCCCCGACTCGGTGGTATCGGCAGAAGTACTGGTGGACGAGTTGCTTTATCAGAAGCATATTTTCATCTCCCCTGGCCTTATCTTCGGCATCAAAGGACAGCGGTACATTCGCCTCTCGCTCTGTATGCCTGCCCAAAGGATTTGGGAAGCCGTAGGGAGATTGGACGGCTAACCCTTTCCTTTTTTTGGAAAGCCAACGACATTCCAAACTTTTGGTTTACTTTTGTAGCGTTTGAAAAACAAAAAATTATTTTAAACAAAACCTACCTTCTAAACAATGAGTACTATCCAATCAGTACACGCCCGCCAAATTTTGGACTCACGCGGCAACCCAACCATCGAAGTTGATGTACGTACCGAAAATGGCTTCTTAGGCCGCGCCGCTGTGCCTTCGGGAGCTTCCACAGGCATACACGAGGCCGTCGAACTCCGCGACGACGACAAGGGCGTTTATCTCGGCAAAGGCGTATTGAAAGCCGTCCAGAATGTCAATGACCTCATCTATCCCGAAATACTGGGGCTGTCGGTCTTTGAGCAAAATCTGATAGACAAAATCATGATAGAACTCGACGGCACACCCAACAAAGGTAAAATCGGTGCCAATGCAATTCTTGGGGTGTCGTTGGCCGTAGCCAAAGCCGCTGCCCAAGAAGCAGGTATGTCGCTTTTCCGCTATGTAGGGGGAGTCAATGCCAATACCCTGCCTGTACCTATGATGAACATCATGAACGGTGGCGCGCATGCCGACAATGCCATTGATTTTCAAGAGTTTATGGTTATGCCTACCAAAGCCGACACATTCTCGCAAGCCCTACGTATGGGTACAGAAGTATTCCATGCACTCAAAGGCGTTTTGAAGAAAAAAGGCTACTCTACCAACGTAGGCGACGAAGGCGGCTTCGCGCCCAATATCCAGTCGAATGTAGAAGCCCTCGAAACGATTTTGACCGCTATCGAAAAAGCAGGCTACAAACCCGGGGAGGATATTTATATCGCCATGGACGCTGCCGTGT
>JBKBKL010000200.1:0-6203 GCA_046294665.1 Runella sp. | reverse complement strand
CTTCCTTCCACTTTTTTGCTCCCCCTACCAAACACTTCCATTGCACAGAACCCTTTTGCAGCATGGCGGAAGTGATATCTGCATACTGGTCTGCGGGCTCTAAACAAAAGAGTTCAATGGCTCCACCCGTAGGTTTCTGAAACAACAATCTGGCTTCTACCACTTTGGTATCATTGAATACCAAAAAACTATCGGGAGGCAACTGGTCGGGCAGGTCAAAAAAGTGCTTGTGGACGATTTGTCCTTTTTGATAAAGAAGCAACTTCGACGAATCGCGTGGTTCGGCGGGGTATTGCGCTATCCGACTCTCTGGCAGGTCATATTGATAGGCATCTAATGTCATCATTTTATTCCTCTGCTTTGGGCTTGATAGACAAACGAATAGGCAATGCTACGATAATGACCAACAACGAAAAAATAACCAAATAAAACAGCCAAGTGAAGTCATAAATTTTGTATTTGAATTCACTATTGACTGTGGCCAATACCAGCACAGTGAGTGCCACGAGGGTATTGATCATGGCTATGAGAGCATAAAACCAGTTTTGGAGGTGTTCGTTAAGTAAATCGCGCTGGGCGGCCCATTCGGCTTGGTGGGGTATGGGCAGCAAATGACCGGGTAGTTTGAGAAGTTGGCGAGCCAATGCCATAATAAGGACATTGTTGGTCAAAATAATACCCACCAACAAATAAAATATATCTGATTTGTGCATGAACTCGTCGGGTTTCCCTTGCTCATCAAAATGGATACCTACATCGGCAGAAAATAGGGTGTAGCTATAAACCACTCCTCCAAAAACCAGCATCATTGAAAATACACGCCAAGCACGAATGGCAAAAGTGGCAAATTGCATGAGTAAAATTAGTTTGTAGCGATTTCGATTTCTTCGCCGTACTGGTCGAGAAACTTGAAATCTGTAACTGCCAGTGAACTGTCTTTTAGAATCTTAATCCAAGATTTGTATTTCCAAAACCATTTGAGGCGCGGCGACGGAAACCCTTTTGTAAAGTAAGCATACAAATAGGGGTGTACTACCATCGAAATCTTACGTTCGTTTTGTTTGGTTTGGAGATATTCCAAGTTGCTCTCGATTACGTCCGAAATCAAAATACTGGGCTGTATGCTTCCAGTACCATGACAGGTTGGGCATACTTCGCGTGTTACGATGTTAATTTCGGGGCGCACACGCTGGCGGGTGATTTGCATCAGGCCAAACTTGGTTAGGGGCAGCATCGTAAACTTCGAGCGGTCAGCTTTCATTTCGGCTTTCATGGCATCATAGAGTTCTTTTTTATGCTCTGGTTTGCGCATATCAATAAAATCTATGACGATGATACCGCCCATGTCGCGCAGCCGTAGCTGTCGGGCTATTTCTTTGGCCGCCTCGATGTTGGTGTGGAGGGCGGTGTCTTCTTGGCTTTCTTCACTATTAGATTTGTTGCCGCTATTGACATCAATCACGTGCAGTGCCTCTGTATGCTCTATGATAAGATAGCCACCTCCGGGCAAACTCACCGACCTCCCAAAAAGGGACTTGATTTGCTTCTCCAAGCCTGTATGCTCATACAACTTGTTTTTGCCGTTGTAGAGTTTGACTATTTTTTCCTTTTCGGGGGCTATGGTATGGATAAAGTCCTTGATGTCGTCGTACATCTCCTTCGTATCTACGGTGATACTGTCGAAGGTGTCGTTGAGCATATCGCGCATGATAGACGAAGCCCGATTCATTTCTCCGATGATGAGGTCGCGTGGTTTGGCTTCATTGAGCTTCTTGATGCCCTCTTCCCATTTGCGAATCGAGTTCTGAATGTCTTTGTCGAGTTCTTCGACTTCTTTGTTGGCGGCTACGGTTCTGACGATGATGCCAAAATTGGGCGGTCGTACCGAACTCATCAACCGATGCAGCCGTGTACGCTCGGCCTTGTCGGTAATCTTTTTGGAGATATTGACCGAGTTGGAGAAGGGTACCAAAACAGCGTAGCGACCTGCTATCGAAATATCGCACGATAGCCTCGGCCCTTTGGTAGAAATAGGCTCTTTGACTACCTGCACCAAAATAGGTTGATTTTTGGTCAGTACTTTGTCTATCTTACCTAATTTATCTATTTCGGCTTCCATCTGAAAATTTTTCAGACTACCCGATGTGATACGTTTGGCAATGGCCTCTTTAGTGAGTTTGTTGAGCGAAAGTATCTGTGCCCCTAAGTCGTGATAGTGCAAAAAGGCATCTTTTTCGTAGCCAATGTCCACAAAAGCAGCGTTGAGTCCTGTTACCAATTTCCGTACAGTACCCAAGTATATATCTCCTACCGTAAAACTATTCTCCGGTTCATCTACATGATACTCAACCAATCGCTTTTCTTGTAAAAGCGCGATTCGAGTCCCTTTAGGCGAGGCACTAATGACTAATTCGCTACTCAATGTCTTAAAAATGAAGAGTTAAAAGTGATATGTGAACAACCGATACCATTGGACTCTTTGTTGAAATACAAAAAACCTTATATGGTATTACTGAGCCACTATCATTGTGCATTTTAAGGATATAGGACAAAACCGACCTGACTTAGTAGTCAGGAGGTTCGGAGCATCAATGACTGAATTGAATAAAGCCGTTGAGATAAAGAAGGCTTTAAAACTTCAAGACCAAGGCGTAAAAGGCATCTTGGTCTTGGAGGTCAAAGATTATTTCTTTTTGTGGCGATTCTTTCTAAGACGCTTTTTGCGTTTGTGAGTAGCGATTTTGTGTCTTTTTCTTTTCTTTCCGCAAGGCATAGCTTTAAGTGTTTTAAATGTTATGAAATAATTTTATTTATACTCGTTCAAATTAATTTGCAAAAAAACCTCATAGGTTTCATCTGGTTATCAATGGGTTACATAATTAACTTTTCGCAAACCTATGAGGTTTAGGTATAGATTGCGCTCTGTTTTTACAGAGATTTTATTGTTTGAGTTCTTTTTCCAACTCGGCAATCGCCGCCTGAATCGTTGGGTCTTTTTCTTGGGCTTTTACCCGTTGTAGTTCTTCCAATGCTTCTTTTGTCTTCCCAGTTTGTACCAAAGATACCCCCAAATAAAATCGCGCTTTGCTGTTGGTGGGATTTGATTTTAACAACTGCCGAAAACGCTCAATGGCTTTGTTATATTGGTTAGACCGCATCGAAAGCACCCCCATATTGAAAAGTGCAAGTTCGTTGGTAGGGTCGGCGGCCAATACCTCCCGTAGCAGCATAATACCCTGCATGGGAGTATCGGTCGAAACATACGTCATGGCAAGGTTTGCTTTGACGTTGAGCAAGTTGGGGTTTTTGTCAAGGGCTTTCTGATACCACTCTCGCGTCTTAGCACCCAGCACTTCAGCTTTTTGGCTGGCAGCTGCAAAGCTAAAAGCATCATAGTAGCGATCGCCAGCTTTGACCATGTTCGATTCGGTAGGAGCCAAGATAGCTACGACTTCGGCGTATTTGGCAGCACTATCAAACTTCCTGACTTCTCCATAAAACACAGCTAAACCCTCCGCTGCTGATATTTTGGCAGGGTCAGAAGTAGCTGATGTAAATTTTTGAAGCAAAGTTTCTGCTTCTCGCTGTTGAGCAGCAGTGAGTGAAACTGCGTGTTGGGACTCACTTTCACTTTTATTACTTTCTTCGGTTTGAGCTTTTGTAGAAGCTGCTGTACTATCTTGAAGTGTGGCGATTGAGCGATCTTTACTACTGACCAATACTTTAGGAAGACTATACAGTACTCCTGTAAGCAAAACAGCCAAAACCAAAACCAGCCAAATCGTCCTGTTCATCATACACTAATTCCTATCCACTACTTGGTAGTGCTTTTCACTTGCTCTACAAAAATCTTGGCGGGCTTGAAACTCGGAACGTAATGCTCTTCGATAACGATAGCAGTATTTTGTGAAATATTTCGTGCTACTTTCTTTGCGCGCTTTTTGTTGATAAAACTTCCAAAGCCTCTTACATAAATATTTTCTCCTTGAGCAAGAGAATCTTTTACAACTGTAAAAAATGCCTCTACGGTATCAGAAACGTGTGCTTTTTCGAGGCCAGTTTGCTCGGTAATAGCGGCAATTAAATCTGCTTTCGTCACTTTTATTAAACTTTAAGATGATAAAACAATTATTTTGAGTCAAATTACATTTCAAAACTCTACTTAATTTATGTAATCAACATAGAGGTATTGAGTTTGAGCCGACAAAAGTAGTGTTTTTTCGCTAAATTGCGAAAATCTTTTCGAGCATAATTTTTTTAAAATCAATCCAAACCCCTTGATTAACAAGTTTTTTGCTTATCAGCTACTGAAGTGGTATGCCCATCATCACCGCGATTTGCCTTGGAGGCATACCCGAAACCCCTATTATATTTGGTTATCGGAGGTGATTCTTCAACAAACTCGTGTGGCACAAGGCTTACCTTACTATGAAAAATTTGTAACTACTTTTCCGACTATCGAAGATTTGGCCGAGGCTTCAGATCTGGAGGTTTTGAGGCTTTGGCAAGGGTTGGGGTACTATTCGCGCGCTCGAAATCTACATCAAACTGCTAAGTACATTGCTTTTGATCTCAAGGGGCAGTTTCCTCAATCCTACTCCCAGTTACTCCAACTCAAAGGCATTGGGCCTTATACGGCTGCCGCCATTGCGTCGTTTGCTTTCGATGAGCCTGTAGCGGTAGTGGACGGCAACGTCTATCGAGTATTGGCGAGATTTTTTGGTATAGAAGCTGATATAGCAAGCGGTGCCGGGCAGCGTATTTTTGCCCAACTTGCCCAAGAACTTATTTCCCACGACCAGCCGGCGGCTTATAACCAAGCTATCATGGAGTTTGGGGCGATTCAGTGTACGCCTACTTCACCTGACTGTCTGCTTTGTCCGCTAAAAGACCATTGCCAAGCCAACGCTACTGGAAAGGTTGGGCTGCTGCCTGTCAAGCAGAAGAAGATCAAAACGAGAGAACGTTTCTTTAACTATTTTGTCGTCATAAAACAAAACAAAGTAGCCTTACGCCAGCGTACTGCACGCGATGTATGGCAGGGGTTGTACGACTTTTATTTGATCGAAACGACTCACTTATGGCAGTCGCTTGATGAATTGACAGATCAAATTTTGATGCCCTTGTTGAAAGAAGCTACTGTCAAGCCACCTTCTGGCGTTCATCTCCACGTACTCACTCATCAGCGTATTCATGCCCAATTTTGGCAAGTGTATTTGTCCGAACATTATGAGGGCTGTTTGCCCATGGGATACCACTTTTTTGATACTTCGACCATCGAAAAACTTCCCAAACCAGTACTAATAGACAACTATTGGAAAACGGCCGATTTTTGAGTAATTTTGAAAGCTAAAAAAAATTTTTTACAAATTCAACTAACTCATTATCAGCAATTTATTAAATTATACAATAAAAAATCACTAAAAATGGCAGGAGTAAACAAAGTAATATTGCTTGGCAATCTGGGCAGCGATCCGGAGGTAAGACATTTGGAAAACGGCTCAGCAGTGGCTCGTTTTAGTATCGCCACTTCCGAAGCCTACACCAACCGAAATGGCGAGCGCGTGGAGCAGACAGAATGGCACCGCATCGAACTGTGGGACAATTTGGCCAAAATAGCCGAGCAATACCTCCGCAAAGGGAATACAGTGTATATCGAAGGAAAACTACGTACCGAAACTTGGACCGACAAAGAAGGTAAACCCCGTGAAGGCAAAACTGTACGCGCTACGGCTATGCAACTGGTAGGTGGCCGCAACGACAATACGGCTGCCGGTACCGTACAAACTACTACTGCTACTGCTCCTCCAGCAGCAGCACCAGCAGCCTACACGCCACCCGCTCCCTCTCCTGTACCAGCTTCGATGAGCAATGCAGGAGGCGACGACGATTTGCCCTTTTAATTGAGTTTTTTGTATGAATCTCTCTATCAAAGCACTTGACCATGTAGCACTGCACGTAGCGGATGTCGAGTTGAGTGTTGAGTTTTATACTCGTGTATTGGGTCTTGAACTGCTTACACGACCAGCTTTCGATTTCCCCGGTGCTTGGTTTCGATTGGGAGGCTGCCAAGAGTTACATCTGGTTGGTGAACGAAGCGAGGCTGTAGTATCGGGGTCGAGGAGTAATCATTTTGCTTTGGAAGTAACCAATATAGCAGACTGGGAAGCACACATCAAAAAAGAGAGGGCAGTACACCGCCC
>JBKBKL010000199.1:0-6291 GCA_046294665.1 Runella sp. | reverse complement strand
TGGATTCTATGGACTAATTGCCAAATTATCTTAAACCGTTTGGAGTAGTTACCAAATTTAATTTTTAAACATAATCTTATACCCTAATGACTCATGTCAAAGCAATACAAAAGATTTTAAGTTACGTTTTTCTGTATTTTTTTTACCCCCTATCATCTTAATTGTAGGCATGATAGGTTGGTTTTTCAGTATTGTCATCAAAAAACCAATAGAACTAAATCCACGTAATTATTTAATTACAATCCCTCTGGGTGCTTTATTTTGGTTTATATTTTGGAAATCGTACTTAGTCATTTTCAAAAGACTTTCTGTTTATCCTTACGACAAAAAAAACGATTCGGGCTATTTTAGAAATGGTATTTTTTTATTGTTAACCATTTTGATTGAATTAACTTTTTCATTTGCAGCGATTTATTTCTTGTATAAAATCAAGGCATAGTATCAGAAAAATCTTGATGTTTTTCGTTCAAGGCTCAAAATCCTATTACATGAAGAAATACTTTTTAAGCATCATACTTAAAATACGCGACAGGCTGTGGTTTTATGTACACCAGCAATATCCCAATGACCCGCCCGAAAGCCACGAACCTGATTTTAGAATGAGGTTTGGTGCCATTACCCTTACTCCTCCAAATATTTTGATATACACCGCAGATGCTATATGCCGACGATTCTTTGATTTTGAAATAATTAGTACCAGTAATATAACAAAAACAATTCAAACTCTTGTCATATTTTTTATTTCTTGGTGGTATTTCAACAAGTATGTTCTCTCGGTTTTGTCCGTCTATCCTATCAATAAAAACAATGATTTGGGCAAAGTCAGAAACGTATTGTATGTGGCGAGTTTTGCATTATTCTTCCTCTTTCTTTTGATCGGATACATGATTTTATTTAATGCCATCTGGCCTAGAAACTAACAACAGATTACCAAATAGCATGGCTTGCTGTTGTTTTGAGTTTGACACGCAACACATACACCGATAGCGCGAGGCTGCGCCTCGTGAATTTAATTTCAAGGCTTCAAACTGTTCTGGTGGCTGTTTAGCACCTACGGCGCAGCGTAGTCAAGCACAATTCATTCAACTACCGATATTCAACCCCTCATGGGGTAAAATACAACAGTAAACGAAATTCTCCAGTAGTTCGATTGCCTTCAAAATAGACAATGATAGCCACCGATAGCGCGAGGCTGCGCCTCGTGATTTTTTTCAAGGCTTCGAGCCGTTCTGATAGCTGTTTAGTACCTACTGTATAGCATAGATATACATATTCTTTGACCTACAAAGATTGTACCTCCCCGAGACCTCCGGTGAGCATAACATCAGTTAATAAAAACAATTAACATACTGCAAATCAAACCTTTGTACCTTTTTCCCTTTGGTCCTTTGTTGCTTTTGCGCATATACTTCGCCGATTTCTTTAGTTTTGCGTTGTATATTCAATATTCTGATTCAACCCATGTGGCATAAAAAAGGACTCATTTATAAGCCCGACGGCTCGCTCCCGCACAGTCGCTCACACGCACAAGTACCCTTCGCTTACAAACACCCCGATTTTTTAAGGGTCTATTTTTCATCTCGCAACGACGATGGCTACTCACAACCCACGTTTATTGATGTGGACTACGACGACCCTACCAAAATCCTCTACATACACGACCGCCCTGTGCTGGAGTTGGGTGGTCCCGGCGAATACGACGAAACAGGGGCCATGCCTGCGTGGTTTGTGGATATGCCCAATGGCGATATTTGGCTCTACTACACAGGCTGGAACCGCACCCACAATTCTTACCGCCTCTCGATGGGGCTATCGGTAAGCCACGACGGCGGGCTGACTTTTACCAAAATGTTCAAAGGCCCTATCATGGATCGCAGTATTCAGAATCCTATCTGGGCCGCACAGCCTTCGGTCCTGCGCGACGACGACGGCACTTGGCGTATGTGGTATATTTCGGGACATAAATGCGAGTACATTCACGGCTACCCGGAGCCATTTTATCGCTGTCAGTCGGCTACGTCTGCTGACGGGATTCACTGGAAAATCAGCGACGTACCTACGCTCGATTTTGATGATTTTCTCCATGCTGTAGGTCGTCCAAGTGTGTTCAAAGAAAACGGGATTTATAAAATGTACTATTCTTACCGCCACACCCGTGACTACCGCACCGACCGCAACCAAAGCTATCGGCTGGGCTATGCAGAGTCGTTGGACGGGGAGCATTGGGAGCGCAAAGACCATTTGGTAGGAATTCATAAATCTGAAAACCCCGATGATTTTGACTACCTGATGATCAATTATGCCAACTATTATGAACATAACGGCCAAAAATATTTGTTGTACAACGGCAACGGCTTCGGAGCAGCAGGTTTTGGTTATGCGGTTTGGCAAGATGATGTCTGATATTTGTCATTGATGCTTACTTTTGAAAACGATTTATTTGCCTCAAAAAAAACACCTTCCCACTATGAACACACTACAAGAAGAATTTCGCAGAGAAGGATTTGTCATTCTCAGAGGGTTTTTGGATAAAACAGTCGTAGCCAATATTTATCGTGAAGCACGAGAGGTATTTGCTACCCAAATCAAGCGCGTAACGGGTCGTACTGTGGACATAGACAACCGCGACGAGTTTGAAAATGCCATGTTTGAGTTTTTTGAAAAAGATTTTGAGGCATTTCGTGGCACCGGCATCAACGTTCAACACTTGATTTCGCTGCATCAGTTGGCCGTAAGCGACCCCATCATTCAACTTCTCAAAGATATTGGTATCGAAAAACCTTCCATAGGTGCGCGCCCAGCCATGCAGTTCAACAGCCGGTTTCTTTCAAAAGGGGGCAGCAAACACTGGAAACTCGATGCCCATCAAGATTGGCGTACAGGACAAGGCTCTCTCGATAGCCCCGTGATATGGTTTCCGATGGTGAACGCAGGTGCCGATTTGGGGGCTTTGCAGGTGATTCCTCGCAGCCATACATGGGGACTACTGGAAGCCAGTACGTCGGGGTATCAAGGGGGTATCACTGCTCCGCTCAACGATGAAGATTTCGTCCAAACGGAATTTGAGGTAGGAGATTTACTAATATTTTCGGCCTTTTTGGTGCATCAATCAGGCAACAATATCACCAACAACATTCGCTGGTCGGTACAGCTTCGCTACAACAACCTCGCCGAGCCGACCTTCATTGAGCGTGGCTACCCCATGGCCTACATTTATAAGCCCGAAAGTGAATTAATTACACCACATTTCCCAAAGGTTGAAGATTTGGAGCGTATCTTTGCCGTTCCGAAATCCATTTCCGATGTTAGTTAGTGTCGTTATACTCACCTACAATCAAAAAAACTTTATTGCTAAAGCGATAGAAAGTGCGCTTTCCCAAAAAACCAATTTCGATTTTGAAATCTTGGTAGGTGATGATTTTTCGACTGATGGTGCACGAGAGATTATTTTTGAGTATCAACAAAAACACCCTGATAAGGTCAAGGCCGTTTTGCACCCTAAAAACTTAGGACAAAACGGCCTTTTCAATACCATCGAAACGCTCAAATTGGCCAAAGGCAAGTACATAGCCCCCATGGACGGCGACGACTACTGGACCGATACCGCCAAATTGCAGCGTCAGGTGGATTTTATGGAGGCCAACCCAACGTTTTCGGCTTGTTTTCACAATGCCCTCATTACTTACGAAGACGGCAGCCCTTCACACGTGCTGAATCCGCCCGACCAAAAAGCCGTTACGACCGTAGAAGATTTAATCGGTGAAGATGAAATTTGGTTTATGGCGACTTCGGCAGTCATGTTCCGTAATGAATTGATGTATTATCCCGAATGGTTCTTACAATCGTCGAGCGGGGATATTCCTCGGTATGTTATTTTAGCTAAACATGGCCCGATTGGGTATTTGCCTGAAGTAATGTCGGTATATCGAAAAAATCGTGGGGGAGCCAGTTTTCGGGACAATTACGTAGATGCCCACTTCTTGTACAATCGTATCAAAATGTATAAAGGCATCAATCAAGAGCTTCATTACCAATATGATAAACCCCTAAAACGAAACATTGCCCGCTATTATCGTATGTTGCTCGATGCCAAGCAGTACCAGCAAAGTTACTTTCGCAAAGCAGGTCTTGCTTTGAAATACCTGTATTTGGCGCAGCCAAATATAGAGAGTCAGCGTGAAGTCATAAGAGATTATGTACTCCCCAGATGGCTAATGCAGGTTTATAGTTTCTTTGCATTGCTTCCGTACCGTTTGAAAGAAAAATTACGATAACCTTACCCATTCCACCCTTGAAACCCAAAGTCAGTGTTTGTGTACCGACATATCTTCACGAAAAGTATATTGCCCAAATGCTCGACGGGGCTTTGATGCAGCATACAAACTTTGATTATGAGATTGTCGTAGGAGATGATGGCTCTACCGACCACGCCCCCCAAATTATTGCTGATTATGCTCGCCGATTTCCCAATAAAATTCGTGCGTATCTCCACCCCAACAATCTTGGACCTGATTCTCCCAAAGAATTTGCCGGACGAAACAACGTATTGTTTTTATTGAAAGCCTGTCGAGGTCAATATGTAGCCCTGTGCGAAGGCGATGACTACTGGACTGACCCCCTCAAACTCCAAAAACAAGTTGATTTTCTCGATTCTCACCCCGATTTTTCGATTTGTCATCACAATCTCGAAGTGATTTACGAAGACGGCAGCCCCTCTCATTTTTTTAATCCTGCTAATCAAAAAAATATCTCGACCATCGAAGATTTGCTTCAAGACCGATGGTTTATCGGTACGGCCAGCTTGATGTATCGCAACCTGTTTCTGACAGAAGATTTTGCTGCTTGGCATCATCAAGCCGCAGCCGGCGACTGGGCCTTGGTGATACAACTGGCAGCTAAAGGCCAAATCGGCTATCTCGATGAAGTGATGGGGGTGTATCGAAAGCATCGGGGAGGATTGAGCAACGTTCACGCTACGACCAATGCCGATTTCCTCAAAAACCGCCGCCAAATGTTTGAAAATGTGAACCAATGGCTTGGTTTCAAATATGATCTTACGATTCGATCAACCCTCCAAAAATACGACCAACTCTTACGAGAAATTGGAATTTAGGGCGAAATGAATGAGTTTTGCAGTAGATGAAAACACCCACTCTATGAAATTAAGTGTAGTTATACCTGCCTACAACGAGCAAGACTCTTTGCCCGAAACCATCACCACCCTCTACCAAACGCTCACCAAATACGCTATCCCCCACGAAATTTGGGTAACAAACGACAACTCCAAAGACAATACCTTGCAAGTATTGGAAGAACTATCGTCCAAAATTCCGACTTTGGTCTATGCCACCAACCCCGGCCCTAATGGCTTTGGTTATGCAGTACGGTATGGACTGGAACGTTTCAGCGGCGACTGTGTGGCGGTTTTTATGGCCGATATGTCCGACTCACCTGAAGATTTGGTCAAATTTTACAATAAAATGTTTGAAGGCAATTACGATGCCGTGTTTGGCACACGTTGGAGCAAAGGCGGAAAAGTATATGACTATCCTCCGGTCAAAAAATTCATCAATCGTTTGGCTAACCTTATCATTCGGCTTGTGATTCGTATCAAATACAACGACACTACCAATGCTTTCAAACTCTACAAACGTGAAACCATTGAAGGACTCAAGCCTTTCCTATCGCCACATTTTAACCTTACCGTTGAGCTTCCTCTCAAAACCATCGTGAGAGGTTACAGCTATGCCGTAGTACCCAATAGCTGGACCAATCGTAAGTACGGAGAGTCAAAACTCAAAATCAAAGAAATGGGAAGCCGGTATTTCTTTATTTTGATGTATTGCCTCATCGAAAAGTATTTTTCGAGGGGAGATTATCGTAAAAAACAGTAATTCTTCAATTATCCTCCACTCGTACCAATGCCGTACTGCCGTCGGAGCTACCTTGTCCGCAGCCATTTTTGAGCGACGTGAGTTTGTACTCTGTGGTAGTGCGTGGATTGACCGTAAGCTGATAAGGATTGATAAACGTACCACTGACCGCCATACCGTCCGAAAGCGTAAATGACCAAGGAGGAAGCCCATTTTGAAATAGGATTTTAATCCGTGCTGCCCCTCCCGGACGTACTAACCCTCCCCCCGATATGGTCGCTTTGGCGGCGTTGTTCATCATTACTTTGATCGTGGTAGGAGTTCCTTCTACTACGGGCAATGTCGAAACCACACGGATTTTTTGTGTAGTAAGTGTATCGGTGAGGCGAGGAGGAGTAATCTTAGCCCTCAGCGAAGT
>JBKBKL010000198.1:0-6329 GCA_046294665.1 Runella sp. | reverse complement strand
GTTGTCTTTATTCACTACAAATCTTGCGCCTCTCCGAGGCTTTTGGGTTGTGTTGTCTTTATTCACTACAAATCTTGCGCCTCTCCGAGGCTTTTGGGTTGTGTTGTCTTTATTCACTACAAATCTTGCGCCTCTCCGAGGCTTTTGGGTTGTGTTGTCTTTATTCACTACAAATCTTGCGCCTCTCCGAGGCTTTTGGGTTGTGTTGTCTTTATTCACTACAAATCTTGCGCCTCTCCGAGGCTTTTGGGTTGTGTTGTCTTTATTCACTACAAATCTTGCGCCTCTCCGAGGCTTTTGGGTTGTGTTGTCTTTATTCACTACAAATCTTGTGCCTCTCCGAGGATTTTGGGTTGTGTTGTCTTTTTCTTGCGCCTCTATATGGCTTCGGAGAAGCTATACATTTGTAGCAATCAAAGTTTTTACCCAATTCAATTGCGCTTCGGAGAAGCGTAACATCAGTTAGTAATTTTATTCACAAAATCACTTTTGATATTGACCGAACTTTTGCTGATGCCTGCATTTCAAAACAAATACCTCCTTAGCCTTTCTACCCTTGTACTTTTGGGGGCATCATGGTGGGTAGTGCGCTCATCGCAGCAGGTGGACTTCAACCGTGATGTAAAGCCTATCCTCAACAAAAAGTGCATGGCTTGCCACGGTGGAGTCAAAAAAGCAGGAGGATTAAGTTTTTTGTTTCGTGAAGAAACTTTTGCCAAAACCAAATCGGGTAAACCTGCAATAGTCATAGGCAATGCCGATGCTTCGGAGATGATTCGCCGCCTCAATCACCCCGACCCAGAGCTACGAATGCCCAAAAAAGGCAGCTTGACCGAAGAAGAAATCGAAACGCTTCGACGTTGGATTGACCAAGGTGCTAAGTGGGGTACTCACTGGGCCTATCAGCCTGTGGCGAAACCTCAAGTACCGAAGTTGAGTTGGTGGCAGCGATTCTTTCATAAAGAATGGGGCAATGGAGCCATTGATGATTTTGTAGCCCAAAAACATCGTGAACAAGGGCTGCCCCCTTCTCCAGAAGCCGACCGCGCTGCCCTGCTCCGTCGCGTTACGCTCGATCTAACCGGCCTTACTCCCACCCCAGAACAATACGTTCGTTTTTTGAAAGATACCACCCCCCACGCCTACGAAAAAGCCGTTGATGCCCTCTTGGCATCTTCTGCTTACGGAGAGCGTTGGGCCAGTATGTGGCTCGATTTGGCCCGCTATGCCGATTCGCGCGGCTACGAAAAAGACGATTATCGCAATATCTGGCGATATCGCGACTGGGTCATCAGAGCCTTCAACGAAAATAAACCATATAATCAGTTTTTGACCGAACAACTCGCCGGCGACTTACTTCTGCATCGCGCTGCCAACGATTCGATACGCGAAAACCTACTCATCGCCACTGGCTTTCACCGCAATACGATGAACAACGACGAAGGAGGCACCGACAACGAAGAATTTCGTACCGCCGAAGTCATAGACCGTGTAAGTACCACTTGGGAAGCGATACAGGGTACTACCTTTGCTTGCGTACAGTGCCACAGCCACCCCTACGACCCTTTCAGACACGAGGAGTTTTATAAATTCATGGCATTTTTCAATAATACTTCTGACGAAGATGTAGGCGACGAAGCGTCTTATTTGCGTTTCTTCAATGAAAAAGACCAACAAAAACTCGACGAACTCACCACTTGGCTACGCCACAATGTATCGCCCAAAAAAGCTACGGAAGTATGGCATTACTTACGTACCTTAGAGCCAAAGGTATATTTCCACCATTTCGACCATTTTCGGAAAGGTACGCCCGAACCCACCGAGGGCGCACAATTACAAAATGGTGGCTCTTTTCGACTACGACAAGCTCCTTTGGTAGGCAAAAGAAAAATATTACTTCAATACCGAGCCACCGAAGCAGGAGGGATAGGCGAAATACACACCGATAGTCTCAACGGGGCGGTGATTGCTACTTTCAAGCTGGACACGACGCGCCGCTGGCAGCCCAAATATTCGCTGGTGGATTTGCCCGATTTCAAGACTAGGCGTGATTTGTTTTTTATATTCAAAAACTCACGCCTCAAAAACCCCGCCATGGACGTACTGCATTTGTATTGGGTGAGTTTTTGGAAAGAAGATTTGCCCGGGAAAGGAAAAGCAGGCTATCAGCAGCAACTTCAGCATTTCCGCGATTTGATAGGCGTTCAGGCCGAAACGATGCCTATTTTGCACGAAAACCACCCCGAATATGCCCGCACCACGCGTGTTTTTGAGCGCGGTAGTTTCTTGTCGCCTACCAAAGCGGTGCAGCCAGACGTACCGCTATCCCTACATGCTTTCCCCAACAAAGCCCCCCGCAACCGACTGGGTTTGGCAGAGTGGCTCACTTCTCCCCAAAATCCTCTTACGGCACGAGTAGCCGTCAATCGTTTTTGGGAGCAACTCTTTGGTACAGGCTTGGTAGAAACCCTCGAAGACTTTGGTTCGCAGGGTTTTGCTCCTACACACCAAGAATTGTTAGATTATTTGGCATATCGCTTCATGCACGATTATCGCTGGCAAATGAAGCCACTTTTGAAAGAAATAGTACTGTCGGCTACTTACAGGCAATCGGCTGTGGGCAGTCCACAACTTATAGAAAAAGACCCTGCCAACCGCTGGCTGACGCGTGGGCCGCGAGTAAGACTCACAGGCGAGCAACTCCGCGACCAAGCCTTAGTAGTCAGTGGCCTTCTAAGCCAAAAAATGTATGGTAAACCCGTGATGCCCTACCAGCCCAAAGGAATCTGGCAAGTGGTGTATAGCGGTATGCAGTGGCAAAAAAGTGAGGGTAAAGATGCCTACCGACGCGGTATTTATACTTTTATCAGGCGGTCGAGTCCTTATCCAAGTATGCTCACCTTCGACGGCTCCACACGCGATGTCTGCTTGGCGCGGCGTATTCGTACCAATACGCCTTTGCAAGCCTTAGTAACCCTCAATGACTCCGCTTTTGTAGAAATGTCGGTACATTTTGCCAAACGCATGGAAACGGAGGGAGGAAAAACTTTATCATCACAACTTCGACGCGGCTACTTCTTGATGCTCGGCCAACCTTTGCCGCCTTCCAAAGAGCGCGTTTTGACCCAACTTTATCAAGAAGCATTGGCGCGTTTTAAGCAGCAACCCGACAAAGCCCGCCGCTGGCTTGGCCACACTACTGCTACAGCCAAGCAAGCAGCCTTGGCATTGGTAGCCAACACGATGCTCAACATGGACGAATTTTTGAACAAATAATACGCATCTCAAAACTGCACAATCGAATAGGCCGCTTGGTTGGGTTGGCGAGTTTGGTCGCCGATACGAGTGCGGTTGCGGTCGTCGTCGTGAATGATAAAGAGGCGGTTGTTGGGCAACAGCGTCAAATCTTCGGCCTTGTGGTTGAATCGTAGCGGCTGGCCAGTACTACGGTCATTGACAAGATTGAGTTTGCCTTTCTGCAAATCGGCAGCCGTAGCCCACCACAAATAGGCGCAGTTTTGCTGGGTATCGCTTTCGAGCGAGGTGAGCAGCCAAAACACCTTACGCACAGGGTCGTATTCGATACTTGAAAGCCCTAAATGTTGGGGGAGTTGGGGGGCAAGCCGCTGTAAATCAATATCAGCTACTGGCTTAATATCTTTTTCTACAACGATAGAATCACCGATGAAGCGATACCCTACCGACAAGATTTTACATTTGTACTTGAAATTGTCAAACTGCTTACCTTCTTCTCTAATGCCAACATAAAGCTGACTATCATCAGCGGCCAACCCTTCTACTTTGAAGTACGGCATACCACTCGGAAACTCCTCCGAGCGTAGTGCTTGCGAAAGTGCTAGGCGTAACCCCAACGAAAACGGCTCGTTTTGAGAAAATTTGAGCGATTTGGGTTGAATTTGAGGGGAGGCAGTTACTCGCCAATACACCAGCGAATTGTACCCGTCCCAATCGGAGGCATTGGTTTTGATACGGTCGAATGCCGTCGTCAAAAATGCCCACTGACGATCGGGAGTAAGGGCAAAGTCTTCAAATTTCTGGCTCGTTCGGAGTAAATTTTGGGAAAGATAAGCAGGTTTTTGGGTTAAAACGTCGGGATTGGAGTATGCCCAAAAGAATACAGCCGCATCGGGTGGAGGCATATCTTTGTCGTTGGCCATGAGGAGGCTTTGCCCGTCAAAAAGTACTGCCGATGCTTCACACCACAATTCGCGCCCACCCGATTGAAGGCCGGACGCAAAACAATCAATAAAGCCCTCTTTTTCGATACTTGCTCCTTTAGATAGCTTAGTAGCAGGACGCATACAGCCCTGCAAAAGCAGACCAAATAGGCCAATGATAACGACTGAATATGTTTTCATAAGAGTTTGAACTTGCTTAAAACGTTCAAAAAATAACCGGTGTTACGCTTCTCCGAAATGCAAAGTTTTGTGAATCTCATTGGCTACAAATGTTTGGCTTCTCCGAAGCCTCATTAATTTACCCCAAAGCCTCGGAGAGGCACCACCTTTGTAGATTTACATTCGTGCTTTGACGATATTGGCAAACTCACGCGACTTGAGCGAAGCCCCACCGATAAGCCCACCGTCCACATCGGGGCAGGCGAAAAGCTCGGGCGCATTTTTTTCGTTGCAGCTACCACCATACAAAATCGTTGTATCGTCGGCGATAGTTTCGTCATATTGAGTGGCTATATGAGCACGCAATGCCGCGTGCATTTCTTGGGCTTGGTCGGAGGTAGCTGTAAGTCCCGTACCAATCGCCCAGACGGGTTCGTAGGCAATGACCACTTTGCCAAATTCGTCGGGCGATAAGCCAAAAAGAGCTTTGGTCATTTGTTCTTTGACGATGGCTATATAGTCGTCGTTTTGGCGTTGGTCGAGGAGTTCACCGCAGCAGAAAATAGGCTTTAGGCCGTTGTCGAGTGCTATTTTTACTTTTTCGGCCAAAAGTTCGTCGGTTTCGCCAAAATACTGGCGGCGTTCGCTATGCCCGATGATGACATACGGTACACGGAGCGAAGCCAGCATTGGGGCAGAGATTTCGCCTGTATAGGCACCGGAGGCTTTTTGGTGGCAGTTTTGTGCCCCCAACGAAACACGTGGCACGCCTTCGGTATATTTTTGAAGCACAGGCAAATACACAAAGGGTGTGCATAAAACTACCTCTACATCGCCACGTACTTCGTCGCGAATCATGTTGACTACTTCCGACGTAAGTGCGAGGGCATCGTCGAGGGTTTTGTTCATTTTCCAGTTGCCTGCAACAATTCTTTTTCTCATTTGTTTTAACAGTTTAGAAGATGTTTAGATGATAAGAAACTTTATCGAAAAGCAATGTTAAATCGCTGCGAATTTAGCAAGAATATATTTATCGAAATACGGCACTTTTTTGGGCATAATTTTTGTTTTTCCAAGAAATAAGACTTAATTTTACTATCAGCCAACGAAAAATTTAGTGCAGAAAAGTCATGAAGCGGTGTTTTACTTTGGCGATACTTCTTTTTTTGTCGTATGGGGTGGTCGCCCAAAAATTCAGTAAAAAAGAGAAAGAAGACAAATTTGGCTTTTTCTTACAAGGGAACGCCAAGTTTGCCCGTATTCCCTTTGAGATGCACGCCAACCTGATCATTGTTCCGGTCAAAGTAAACAATTCTGACACCCTTCATTTTATCTTGGATACGGGCGTAAGCTCGGTCATCATCACCGACCCACAGGCATTGAGCCATCAGAAACTCAACTTTACGCGGCGCGTTACCCTTACAGGAGCTGGCGAAGGCGAATCATTGAGTGCATCGGTGGCCATCGGCAATGTCATCGAAATGGGGCGCATGAAAGCCACCTACCAAAATATCGTAGTTCTCGAGGAAGATATTCTCAAACTTTCCGAATATGTGGGTATGCCCATACATGGAATTTTTGGTTATGAAGTTTTCAACAATTTTGTGGTTTCGATAGACTTTACCAACAAGGAACTATTGCTGATGAAACCCGAAGTTTATCGCTACAAAAAAAGTCATGGCGACCGTTACCCAATCATCATCGAAGATACCAAACCCTATGCGGAAGTAGTGGCGTTGGTAGAGGGGGGGCGCGAAATGCCTATCAGGGTAGTGATAGACACCGGGGCAGGCCATGCACTGCTTATTGATAAAAACCCTGAGAATCAGATCCAACTTCCCGAAAAAGTCATCAGGGCGCAGTTGGGACGAGGTTTGAATGGGGTCATCAATGGTAGTTTGGGAAGGATTGACAAAGTGCGATTTGGTAAATACGAACTTCAAAATGTAATCGCGTCTTTCCCAGATAGCG